>JANOTL010000126.1:0-18684 GCA_031416315.1 Pseudomonadota bacterium | reverse complement strand
GTTCATCGAGAGCCTGGAGAACGATTTCATCCGCCAGGCGCTCGAGCGTACGGGGAACAATCGCAATCAGGCGGCGAAGCTCCTCGGCCTGAACCGGACGACCCTGGTCGAAAGGATCAAGAAGAGACGGCTCACGACGCTGAACGAGCCCTCCAAAGAGCTCTAAAGGCGAGGTGCGCGGTCCGCCTTCGCCCCAATTATCCCGCCGTAGCCTTGGCGAAGGCGGGCCCGACTAGCGTACCCTCGTCCAGTGACGCGGAAGATCATCCACTTCGACATGGACGCCTTCTACGCCTCGGTCGAGGCGCGCGACGACCCGCGTCTGCGCGGCCGCCCCCTGATCGTCGGCGGCTCGCCGAACTCACGGGGCGTCGTCTGCTCCGCCAGCTACGAAGCGCGAAAATTCGGCGTGCGGTCGGCGATGCCGTGTGCGCAAGCCGCGCGACTTTGCCCCGAGGGCGTCTTCGTCCGCCCGAACTTCGAGAAGTACACGGCGATCTCCCGCGAGATTCGCGCCGTCTTCCTCGCGTACACGCCGCTCGTCGAGCCACTGTCTCTCGACGAGGCCTACCTCGACGTGACGAACAACGCCCACGGACTCTACGCCGTGCAGATCGCGCGCCGCATCCAGCTCGAGATCTTCCGGGAAACCGGCCTCACCGGCTCGGCCGGCGTCGCGCCGAACAAGATGCTGGCGAAGATCGCCTCCGAGCTGCGTAAGCCGCGCGGCCTCGCCGTGATCCTGCCCGAGCAGATCGCCGAGTTCATGGAGAAGCTGCCGCTGAGGAAGGTGAACGGCATCGGTCCCGCGACCGAGAAGCGCTTGGCCGCGCACGGCTTCTCCCTCTGCGGCGACGTGTGGCCGTTTTCGGTTCCCGAGCTGGAGCGGCGTCTCGGCGCCCGCATGGGGTCTTGGCTCTACGCGCGAGCCCGAGGCATCGACGAGCGTCCGGTCCAGCCCGATCGCGAGCGCAAATCTTTCGGGAAAGAGCGTACCTTCGCGATCGACGTCGCCGATCCAGTCACGCTGCGCGCGGAGCTCGCGCAAGTCGCCGTCCACCTTGCCGAAGGCCTGGCGCGCAGACGCATGGCCGGGCGCACCGTGACGCTGAAGGTGAAGTATGCCGACTTCGAGATCGTGACGCGGCGCCGGACCTTTCCCGAGCCGGTGGCCGCCGCAGCCGACCTTTCCGACATCGCCGCGGATTTACTCGCTGCGACGACGGGCACGGGGCGAAAGGTGCGCCTCCTGGGAATCTCGCTGTCCGGGCTGACGGAGCTTGCCCCCTAAACTCCTTCCAGAAGGCTCGCCCATCGCCTCTCGCAAAGGCCCGATCCTACGGCAAAAACCCCCGTCGGATCGGGCGTGCCTATCCATCGCTCCGCCTTCGTGATATCAATCGTCCCCCGCTGGCAAGGAGCTTCATGGAACGCAAAGGCACCAACCGTCCCCGCATCGTCAACCTCCGCGCGATCACGCAGGAGAAGGGCGGCGACAAGAAAGAGGGCCCTGCCCAGGACGTGACTGGCATCGTCCTCGGGTACCGGATGGTCTTCTCGGAGCAGGCGGAAGTCTGGACCTTGCGCGGCGTCCTCCGCGACGGCGCGTTGACGAAAGAAGACGTCGGCGAGCTGAGTTTCGTTTTGATTCCCGGGAACATGGAGCCCGCCACCGCGGTCACGGGCTTCGTCGCCCCCATGCCGCCTTATGTGCTGGCCCTCTCCGAGGACACTCTCTGGCAACAACTCCGCACGATGGTCGTCCAGCTCGGCTATGATCAAGAAGGCTTCTACGCCTCGATCGGCATGGGTGGTCGTCATTGTTACTACGAAGAGTACAACCGCCGCTGAGGCGTCCGTCCGGGACGCCGAGCTGAGCCAATGCGCACCCTGACCATTCTCGTCGTCGACGACGAGAAGCTGCAACGCGAGACCCTGGCCTCGATCCTGACCGACCAGGATTACACGGTCACCACCGCGCATGACGTGCCTTCCGCGGTCGCGGCGATGGCGGCCCAGTCCTTCGACGTCGTGATCTCCGATTTCCGCATGCCGGGCGGCTCCGGCGTCGACGTCGCCCGCCGCGCCAACGAGCTGTGCCCCGACTCGGCGACTTTGATCATGACGGCGTATGCCGACGTGAACGGCGTCATCGATGCGATGCGCGCCGGAGTCATCGATTACCTGTTGAAGCCTTTGAATGTCGAGGCCTTGCTCCGACGCCTCACCGTGCTGAAGGACCGCCGCGCGCTGGAGCAGGAGGTCACCTTCCTCCGCGCCGAGATCACGAAGATCGAGCGGGTCCGCAGCCAAGGCAGCCTCCTCGGCGATTCTCCCGTCATGCACCAGATCCGCGGCGTCCTCGCGCAAGTGGCGCAAAGTCGCGGCACGGTCCTGATCACCGGCGAGAGCGGCACCGGTAAAGAGGTGGTCGCCCGCGAGATTCACCGCTCGAGCCCGCAGGCGAAGAACAAGTTCGTCGCAGTGAACTGCGGCGCCTTGCCGGAGAACCTGCTGGAGAGCGAGCTCTTCGGCCACAAGAAGGGCGCCTTCACCGGCGCGCTCGCCGACAAGCCCGGCCTATTCGCCGTCGCCCACGACGGCACGCTCTTCCTCGACGAGATCGGCGAGATGCCGAAAAACCTGCAGGTGAAGCTCCTGCGGGCGCTGCAGGAGCGCGAGATCGTGCCGGTCGGCGACACCAAGCCGATCAAGGTGAACATCCGCGTCGTCACCGCGACCAACAAAGACCTCGCGGTCGAAGTCGCGCACGGACGCTTCCGCCAGGACCTCTACTACCGGATCAACGTCGTCGAGATCCAGATGCCGCCCCTGCGCGAGCGCAAGGAAGACATCCCGACGCTCACCGCGCACTTCCTGACGAAGCACGCGCAAGCCGGCCGGCCGCCACGGGCCCTGAGCGCCGACGCGTTGCGCCGCTTGATCCAGTATCCTTGGCCCGGCAACGTACGCGAGCTGGAGAACGTGGTCGAGCGCGCGCTGATCCTCAGCAAGGATCCCGAGCGCATCGATGTCGCGGATCTGCCGCTCGGCTTTCAGGACACGGCGGGGAGCTCGCCGGGCAGCCTCGTGAAGCTCGACGACGCGGTGCGCGAGTTCTCCCGGCAGCATATCCTCACCGTCCTGCACGCCGTCGGCGGCGACAAGAAGGAAGCGGCGAAAGCCCTCGGCATGGGCCTCTCGAGCCTCTACCGGAAGCTCGAGGAGCTCGGCGCCGCGGTGAAGCGCGAATGAGGTTCTTCCATCCGTTCCGGCGCATCGGCGGGCGGATCTTCGCCACGTTCACGTCGCTCTTCGTGCTCCTCGTGACGGCGCTGAGCGTCCTGTCCTTGGAGTTCGCCGACACCACGATCACGGCGAACGCGGCGAACGAGCTGCGCGTTCTCTCGGTGACGCTCTCCGGGCTGGTGCAAAAGCGCTTGAACCGGATCGAGGAAAGCCTCGTCTCGATGGACGAGCACCCAGACCTCCTGGAGGAGCTGCGCAAACGCCAACCCGACCGCAAGGCGATCGAGGAATTCACGATCGCGCGGCAGAAAATGCTGCCGCTCTTCCAGGACCTCGCCGTCTACGACCGGACCGGCCTCTGTCTCGGCTCGACCGACAAGGAGCTGTGCGGCCTTCCCGGCAAGACGCAGCCCTTCTTCGTCAACGGCCTCAAGGGCTTCAACTTCTCCGACATCCTGACGAAGGAGCAGGGAAAGGCCCAGCTCGTGTCGACGCCGATCGTCGCTGGGGCCGTGGTCAAAGGCGTCCTCGTGGGCGAGGTGAATCTCGCCTCGATCTACGACCTAATGGACCAGAAGCTCGGCGTCTCGGAGACCACCGACGCCTTCCTCCTCGACGCCGCGCTGCGCTTTATCACGCCGGGCCGTACCGGAACGGACAAGCGCGTCGAGTCGCACTTGGTCGCCACACCCTTGATCAAGCACTTGCGCGACGAGTTCTGGGTCGACCGCTACAAGAACTTCGGCGGCCAAGAGGTCCTCGGGACGGTCTTGAAGATCCCCGGGCGCAAATGGTACGTCGTCGTCGAGCGCGACCTGAGGGAAGTCACGAGACCCCTGAGCGACGTGAAGAAGGTGATCTTGCTCACGAGCGTGAGCTTGATCGCGGTCTTGATCCTCGCGACCTTTCTCCTGTCGCGCTCGATCACGCGGCCCTTGCTCGACCTGGTCGACGGCACGCAGCGCCTGGCGACCGGGGACTTCAAGAGTCCGATCGAGATCCCGCAGGGTGTCGACGAGGTGCACTTCATCGCGGAGGAGATCGAGAAGATGCGCGCCAAGATCGCGGCTTTTCAGGAGCGCATGATCGTGCGCCTCGAGGAAAGCGAGCGGCGGCGCATCGAGAACGAGCGCCTGGCGGCGATCGGCACCCTTGCCTCCACGCTGGCGCACGAGATCCGCAACCCCCTGAACGGCATGTCGCTGCTGCTGTCGCGGCTGGAGTTGTCGAAGAGCGGCGCCAGTCCCGAAGGCGTCGTCCGCGACCTCCGCGGCGAGATCGGCCGGCTCGACCGGCTGGTCTCCGACATCCTTGATTACGCGCGGCCCGTGAGCCTGGCGGTCCAGGACGTCGACGTACGGATCATCCTCGAGTCGACCCTGGAGATCTACCGCGGCCCGCTCGAGGAAAAGCGCCTCAGTTGCTCGCCGAAGATGCCGCTCACCCCCTTAAAGCTGCGTGCCGACCCCGACAAGCTCAAGCAATGCTTCGTCAACATCGTCCAGAACGCGATCGAGGCCTGCCGTCCCGGCGGCGCCATCGAGATCGAGGCGCACGGCAACGAGGCGGGCGTGGAAGTCGTGGTGCGGGACGACGGCGTCGGTTTGCCCGCGGGCTCGGAGAGCCGCCTCTTCGACCTGTTTTACACGACGAAGGAGACGGGGACGGGTCTGGGGCTCACCACCGTGAAGAAGATCATCGACGCGCACGGCGGCAACATCGCCATCGCGCGGCGCGGTGGCAGCGACCGGACCGGGCGCCCGCTCTCCGGCACCGAGGTGCGCCTGAGCTTTCCCAGTTCCCGGAACCGAGAGGCCTGATTTTCCCGAAATTGGGAATCTCGCTGTCGGGTAACAATCGCATTTACCACTAATGTCAGTGGGATGCGCCGGCCAAGGCCGTCGTTTCGACTTGGCCCCGGATCTGCAAAGAGGTGTTGGCGATTGGACTCGTAGAGTTCCGTCGCCCCAAATATTCATGGAAGGAGAATCCTATGAAATTCGCACAAATCCTCGCCGTCGCTTCCGTCCTCGGTCTCTCGGGCGTCGCTCTCGCCGAAGGCAAAAAAGCCGCACCGGCCAAAAAAGCCGTCGCCGCCGCGCACAAGTGCACGAACTCGAAAGACGCGAAGTGGAAAGCCAAAGGCGCGACCGCGGACTCCGCCGCTTGCCAAAAAGAGGGTGGCGACACCTTCGACGGCAAAGCCATCGAAGCCGCTCCGGCCGCCGCCCCCGTCGCTCCGGCCGAAGGCGCCACCAAGTAATCTAGATTCCGTCGCTTTCACGGCGATCGAAAAAAACCCTCGGTCATGGTTGACCGGGGGGTTTTTCTTTTAGGGGGCCGAACGCGTCGGAAGTTGCCGGCTTAGTACTGGGAACGGTAGCGGACCTGGAAGGACGCGCTGCAGCCGCGGTCGACCCAAACGCCCGATTGGTCGTAGCCCCAGCTGTAGTTCTGCTGGCAGTCGGCATTGGAATAGGTCTGGGTCAGGTACGCGTCGACGATCTGCGCGTACGGCTGGCCCGGGATCGTGCAGTGCGCGTAGCGGTACTGCGAGCTCGAGCAGCTAAGCTGCGTGGTGCGGATCTGGTTGCCGCCGCCGCCGCCGCCGCGCTGCTCACAACGTTGCGACCAGCTGTCGAATCGACAGCTCGGGTCGCGGTCACAGGTCCACTGATCGCCGTCGTAACGCGAGCAACGGCCGCCCGGCTGCTGCCAGGTGTCTTCGCACACGTTCCACTGATAGTTGAAATTGCAGTTCGGCTGGTCGTTGCAGAGGGACGGGTCGCGGTTGTAGCTGGAGCAGGAACGGTTGCCGCCGCCGCCGCCGCCGCCGCCGCCGCGCGGGTAGCAAGCGCTGTCGATGTAGTCATAGAGGCATTCGCGCGAGTACTGGTTGCAGGAGTCCGGGTTGTAGTCGAAGTCGCGGCAAAAGCTGTGGCTGAAGTTTTCGGTCGTGGCGGCGTCGCCGCCGAAATCGATTTGACCTTCGGCCACTGCGGCCGTCGGAGCTGCCAGGGCGAGCACCATCAAGAGATTACGGATCATCGAGAAATTCCTCCTAAAAGACGCATGAAAGAAACGAAGTTTCGTGTGCGCCGACCCTAATTCTACGCGCCTTTTGCGGTCAACCTACAGTCCCGCCAGCATGGCGCGAATTCAGGCGCTTAGTGTTCCGTCAACGAAACGTTTCATTCTGTGACTTCGCGAATAGCGTCAATTCGCGTCGATTCGCGCAGAAATGGCGCACCGCCTCGAGGCGCAGGCCGGCGCTCCCGAAGACCGCCGAGACGGCGTCGAGATCGCGCTCGAGCGCGTCCCAGCGCGAGAGCTTGAGCGTGTGGATCACGAGGGACTGCGGCGCGAGCGCCGCGGCTAAACGGGCGACGGTTTGGGCCGCGGGCAAGGGTGGGCCGTTGAGGTCGCTGACGAGGGCGTCGTAGGCGTGCGGCGACGAAAAGGCCTCGACGTCTATTTCGTGCCACGTCACGTTCGCTGCGCCCGCGAGCGCTGCCGGCCGCTCGCGCCGATCCACCGCGGTGACGTGCGCGGCATTTTCCGCGAGTACGGCGGTCATGCCGCCGGGAAAGGCGCCGAGCTCGAGCCAGCGGCCGGCGCGCGGCGCGCCGCCGAGGAAACCGTCGGCGTAAGCGAGAGCTTCGGACAGCTTGGCGCCGGCGCGGCTCGGGCGATTCGCGTCCGTGAACCGCCCCGCGGCGAACGGTGAGCCCGTCTCGCGCGGCGTCGCGACGCCGCAGAACGCGCGACCGTCGGTGCCGAGCACGTAAAATTGGGGCTCGTCCGCGGAGAAGGGCGCCACGGCTTCGGTCATCCCTGCGGCGGTCGCGAGCGCGAGCGCGAGTCGCGTGCTGGTTTTGCCGCGGCTCCGCAGCGCGAGCGCGATGACGCGTTGGACGCCGGCTCGACGCGCCGCGGTCACCTGCGCCTCGATTGGCGCGTCGTCAATGCGAAGCGCAAAGCGGACGAGAGCTTGCGCCGCACACCCATGCCTCCAAGCCCCAACCTTCTGAGCTTCCGCTCCTCTGCGCTTCAGCGATCGTCCGGCCGGCCTGCCGTGCAGATCGCTGAGGCGCGGAGGAGCGGAAGCGCAGAAGGGGTGGGCAAGAAGGCCAGTCACGAGGCGTAGTCCTTCCCCGACTTCCTCAGACAGCTGGCTCTCAGGATGCGCGGCTTTCCAAGCGTCCAACGCGAGCCGGTCCACATGAAGGAGCCAGGTGTCCGAAATCGTGGGGGGATTCGTGGGATTCATAACGCCTTGAA
This sequence comes from Pseudomonadota bacterium, assembly GCA_031416315.1. Classification (GTDB taxonomy): domain Bacteria; phylum Bdellovibrionota_B; class Oligoflexia; order Oligoflexales; family CAIYRB01; genus JANOTL01. Next base: position 11,154 of record JANOTL010000126.1, on the reverse strand, counting down.
TATCTGTTATAAGCGGCCGGCCCATTTCATCACGATTCTATGGAAATCATGAACACGCTCGCCGCGCAAGCCGTCCCCGAGATCCTCGCCCCTGCGGGCGGGCGGGCGCAATTTTTCGCGGCGCTGCAAAGCGGCGCCGACGCCGTCTATCTCGGGATGAAGAGCTTCAACGCCCGCGCCCGCGCCGAGAACTTCGGCGAGGACGACCTGCGCGAGCTCGTCCCCCTCGCCCACGCCTTCGGCATGCGCGTCCTGGTCGCGGTCAACGTCCTAATCAAGGAAGCGGAGCTTCCTGAGCTCGTCCGCACGCTCTCGAGCCTCGAGGAGCTCGAGGTCGACGCCATCATCGTCCAGGATCTCGGCGTCGCCCGCCTGGCGCAGACGCATTTTCCCAAGCTCCGCCTCCACGCTTCGACGCAGATGGCGGTGCACAACGAGGCCGGCGTACGCGCCGCCTTCGAGTTCGGCTTTCGCCGCGTCGTCGTCGCGCGCGAGCTGACGGCCGTCGAGATGAAACGCATTCGCGCCGCCGCCCCGCGGCCCGACGCGAACGGCGACGGCGGCATCGAGATCGAGGCCTTTTGCCACGGCAGCCTCTGCTACAGCTACAGCGGCCTCTGCTTTTTCAGCGGCTCCGAAGACGCCCGCAGCGGGAACCGCGGTGAATGCGCGTACACCTGCCGGCAGCCCTACAAGATCACCAGCGAGCCGGGCCACGGTTTCCTGTTCAGCATGAAAGACCTCGATACGTCGGCGTCGATCCGCCATTTCGTCGAGGCGGGCATCGACACCTTGAAGATCGAGGGCCGCAAGAAGGACGCGCAGTACGTGTCCTCGACCGTGCGTCTCTATCGCAGCGCGCTCGACCAGCACTTCGGCCGCTCGACGCTCCGCGCAAACGCGCCGGAGGCAGCGCGCGCCTTCGACGGCGAGGCGGCCGACGGCATCGAGCGCGATCTGGCCCTCTCCTTCCATCGCGGGCGCACCAGCTTCTTTCTCAACGGCCGCTACGTCGAGAACGTCATCGACCTTGCGAGCCCGACGCACCTCGGCCTCGAATGCGGCAAGGTGACCGCGGTCCACGGCCGGCGCATCGCCTTCGCGACGCAAACGGCGATCGAGCGCTTCGACGGCCTGAAGATCGTCGCCGCTGGCCCGGTCTTCCACGCCCGGCCGCAGGACGGCGACCGCGTGCGCGGCTCGACCGAGACGATGAGCGAGCTCTATGAGCGCAAAGCCGCGGAATTCTCGCTGCGCGAGCTCACCGTCGCCGGCAAGCGCGCGTTCGCGGCCGCGGCCGGCACGATCGTCGAGGTCGAGATGCCGGACGGCGTGCCGATGCCCGTCGTCGGCGACGAAGTGCGGAAGATCCGGAGCGCCGACCTGAAGCGCCGCGTGGAGCGGCTGGAGTCGGTGCCCGAGGGCGCGCGTCTCCGGAGCCTGCGTAACGTCGAGATCGAGGTCGCGGCGACCCAGCTCGCGGACGCGCTGTGCATCGAGGCGCGCGCGACGAAGTTCGGCTCGGAGCTCACGCGCGCGAAAATCGAGATTCCCGCGTTGCGCTCGACGAAGGACGGAAGCTGGCGCAGCGACGCGGAGGACGCATTCGCGATCCTGGGCGACGTCGGGTTCGCGGCGACACGGCTCGCGGTTTCGGGGGACGCCGACTGGTTCGTGCCGCGGAGCAGGCTGAAGGAATTGAAGCGCGAGCTCGCGGCGAAGCTGCCGGCGGCGTACGCCGCGTTCGTGGCGCAACGTCTGCAAGCTGGCCTCGATACCCTAAGTCCAGCCATAGCGCATCGCGAAGGCGGGCCCGCCTTCGCGATGCGCTATGGCTGGACTTAGGGTATCGAGGCCAGCTTGCAGACGTTGCGCCACGAACGCGGCGTACGCCGCCGGCAGCTTCGCCGCGAGCTCGCGCTTCAATTCCTTCAGCCTGCTCCGCGGCACGAACCAGTCGGCGTCCCCCGAAACCGCGAGCCGTGTCGCCGCGAACCCGACGTCGCCCAGGATCGCGAATGCGTCCTCCGCGTCGCTGCGCCAGCTTCCGTCCTTCGTCGAGCGCAACGCGGGAATCTCGATTTTCGCGCGCGTGAGCTCCGAGCCGAACTTCGTCGCGCGCGCCTCGATGCACAGCGCGTCCGCGAGCTGGGTCGCCGCGACCTCGATCTCGACGTTACGCAGGCTCCGGAGACGCGCGCCCTCGGGCACCGACTCCAGCCGCTCCACGCGGCGCTTCAGGTCGGCGCTCCGGATCTTCCGCACTTCGTCGCCGACGACGGGCATCGGCACGCCGTCCGGCATCTCGACCTCGACGATCGTGCCGGCCGCGGCCGCGAACGCGCGCTTGCCGGCGACGGTGAGCTCGCGCAGCGAGAATTCCGCGGCTTTGCGCTCATAGAGCTCGCTCATCGTCTCGGTCGAGCCGCGCACGCGGTCGCCGTCCTGCGGCCGGGCGTGGAAGACCGGGCCAGCGGCGACGATCTTCAGGCCGTCGAAGCGCTCGATCGCCGTTTGCGTCGCGAAGGCGATGCGCCGGCCGTGGACCGCGGTCACCTTGCCGCATTCGAGGCCGAGGTGCGTCGGGCTCGCAAGGTCGATGACGTTCTCGACGTAGCGGCCGTTGAGAAAGAAGCTGGTGCGCCCGCGATGGAAGGAGAGGGCCAGATCGCGCTCGATGCCGTCGGCCGCCTCGCCGTCGAAGGCGCGCGCTGCCTCCGGCGCGTTTGCGCGGAGCGTCGAGCGGCCGAAGTGCTGGTCGAGCGCGCTGCGATAGAGACGCACGGTCGAGGACACGTACTGCGCGTCCTTCTTGCGGCCCTCGATCTTCAAGGTGTCGATGCCCGCCTCGACGAAATGGCGGATCGACGCCGACGTATCGAGGTCTTTCATGCTGAACAGGAAACCGTGGCCCGGCTCGCTGGTGATCTTGTAGGGCTGCCGGCAGGTGTACGCGCATTCACCGCGGTTCCCGCTGCGGGCGTCTTCGGAGCCGCTGAAAAAGCAGAGGCCGCTGTAGCTGTAGCAGAGGCTGCCGTGGCAAAAGGCCTCGATCTCGATGCCGCCGTCGCCGTTCGCGTCGGGCCGCGGGGCGGCGGCGCGAATGCGTTTCATCTCGACGGCCGTCAGCTCGCGCGCGACGACGACGCGGCGAAAGCCGAACTCGAAGGCGGCGCGTACGCCGGCCTCGTTGTGCACCGCCATCTGCGTCGAAGCGTGGAGGCGGAGCTTGGGAAAATGCGTCTGCGCCAGGCGGGCGACGCCGAGATCCTGGACGATGATGGCGTCGACCTCGAGCTCCTCGAGGCTCGAGAGCGTGCGGACGAGCTCAGGAAGCTCCGCTTCCTTGATTAGGACGTTGACCGCGACCAGGACGCGCATGCCGAAGGCGTGGGCGAGGGGGACGAGCTCGCGCAGGTCGTCCTCGCCGAAGTTCTCGGCGCGGGCGCGGGCGTTGAAGCTCTTCATCCCGAGATAGACGGCGTCGGCGCCGCTTTGCAGCGCCGCGAAAAATTGCGCCCGCCCGCCCGCAGGGGCGAGGATCTCGGGGACGGCTTGCGCGGCGAGCGTGTTCATGATTTCCATAGAATCGTGATGAAATGGGCCGGCCGCTTATAACAGATATTCAAGGCGTTATGAATCCCACGAATCCCCCCACGATTTCGGACACCTGGCTCCTTCATGTGGACCGGCTCGCGTTGGACGCTTGGAAAGCCGCGCATCCTGAGAGCCAGCTGTCTGAGGAAGTCGGGGAAGGACTACGCCTCGTGACTGGCCTTCTTGCCCACCCCTTCTGCGCTTCCGCTCCTCCGCGCCTCAGCGATCTGCACGGCAGGCCGGCCGGACGATCGCTGAAGCGCAGAGGAGCGGAAGCTCAGAAGGTTGGGGCTTGGAGGCATGGGTGTGCGGCGCAAGCTCTCGTCCGCTTTGCGCTTCGCATTGACGACGCGCCAATCGAGGCGCAGGTGACCGCGGCGCGTCGAGCCGGCGTCCAACGCGTCATCGCGCTCGCGCTGCGGAGCCGCGGCAAAACCAGCACGCGACTCGCGCTCGCGCTCGCGACCGCCGCAGGGATGACCGAAGCCGTGGCGCCCTTCTCCGCGGACGAGCCCCAATTTTACGTGCTCGGCACCGACGGTCGCGCGTTCTGCGGCGTCGCGACGCCGCGCGAGACGGGCTCACCGTTCGCCGCGGGGCGGTTCACGGACGCGAATCGCCCGAGCCGCGCCGGCGCCAAGCTGTCCGAAGCTCTCGCTTACGCCGACGGTTTCCTCGGCGGCGCGCCGCGCGCCGGCCGCTGGCTCGAGCTCGGCGCCTTTCCCGGCGGCATGACCGCCGTACTCGCGGAAAATGCCGCGCACGTCACCGCGGTGGATCGGCGCGAGCGGCCGGCAGCGCTCGCGGGCGCAGCGAACGTGACGTGGCACGAAATAGACGTCGAGGCCTTTTCGTCGCCGCACGCCTACGACGCCCTCGTCAGCGACCTCAACGGCCCACCCTTGCCCGCGGCCCAAACCGTCGCCCGTTTAGCCGCGGCGCTCGCGCCGCAGTCCCTCGTGATCCACACGCTCAAGCTCTCGCGCTGGGACGCGCTCGAGCGCGATCTCGACGCCGTCTCGGCGGTCTTCGGGAGCGCCGGCCTGCGCCTCGAGGCGGTGCGCCATTTCTGCGCGAATCGACGCGAATTGACGCTATTCGCGAAGTCACAGAATGAAACGTTTCGTTGACGGAACACTAAGCGCCTGAATTCGCGCCATGCTGGCGGGACTGTAGGTTGACCGCAAAAGGCGCGTAGAATTAGGGTCGGCGCACACGAAACTTCGTTTCTTTCATGCGTCTTTTAGGAGGAATTTCTCGATGATCCGTAATCTCTTGATGGTGCTCGCCCTGGCAGCTCCGACGGCCGCAGTGGCCGAAGGTCAAATCGATTTCGGCGGCGACGCCGCCACGACCGAAAACTTCAGCCACAGCTTTTGCCGCGACTTCGACTACAACCCGGACTCCTGCAACCAGTACTCGCGCGAATGCCTCTATGACTACATCGACAGCGCTTGCTACCCGCGCGGCGGCGGCGGCGGCGGCGGCGGCGGCAACCGTTCCTGCTCCAGCTACAACCGCGACCCGTCCCTCTGCAACGACCAGCCGAACTGCAATTTCAACTATCAGTGGAACGTGTGCGAAGACACCTGGCAGCAGCCGGGCGGCCGTTGCTCGCGTTACGACGGCGATCAGTGGACCTGTGACCGCGACCCGAGCTGTCGATTCGACAGCTGGTCGCAACGTTGTGAGCAGCGCGGCGGCGGCGGCGGCGGCAACCAGATCCGCACCACGCAGCTTAGCTGCTCGAGCTCGCAGTACCGCTACGCGCACTGCACGATCCCGGGCCAGCCGTACGCGCAGATCGTCGACGCGTACCTGACCCAGACCTATTCCAATGCCGACTGCCAGCAGAACTACAGCTGGGGCTACGACCAATCGGGCGTTTGGGTCGACCGCGGCTGCAGCGCGTCCTTCCAGGTCCGCTACCGTTCCCAGTACTAAGCCGGCAACTTCCGACGCGTTCGGCCCCCTAAAAGAAAAACCCCCCGGTCAACCATGACCGAGGGTTTTTTTCGATCGCCGTGAAAGCGACGGAATCTAGATTACTTGGTGGCGCCTTCGGCCGGAGCGACGGGGGCGGCGGCCGGAGCGGCTTCGATGGCTTTGCCGTCGAAGGTGTCGCCACCCTCTTTTTGGCAAGCGGCGGAGTCCGCGGTCGCGCCTTTGGCTTTCCACTTCGCGTCTTTCGAGTTCGTGCACTTGTGCGCGGCGGCGACGGCTTTTTTGGCCGGTGCGGCTTTTTTGCCTTCGGCGAGAGCGACGCCCGAGAGACCGAGGACGGAAGCGACGGCGAGGATTTGTGCGAATTTCATAGGATTCTCCTTCCATGAATATTTGGGGCGACGGAACTCTACGAGTCCAATCGCCAACACCTCTTTGCAGATCCGGGGCCAAGTCGAAACGACGGCCTTGGCCGGCGCATCCCACTGACATTAGTGGTAAATGCGATTGTTACCCGACAGCGAGATTCCCAATTTCGGGAAAATCAGGCCTCTCGGTTCCGGGAACTGGGAAAGCTCAGGCGCACCTCGGTGCCGGAGAGCGGGCGCCCGGTCCGGTCGCTGCCACCGCGCCGCGCGATGGCGATGTTGCCGCCGTGCGCGTCGATGATCTTCTTCACGGTGGTGAGCCCCAGACCCGTCCCCGTCTCCTTCGTCGTGTAAAACAGGTCGAAGAGGCGGCTCTCCGAGCCCGCGGGCAAACCGACGCCGTCGTCCCGCACCACGACTTCCACGCCCGCCTCGTTGCCGTGCGCCTCGATCTCGATGGCGCCGCCGGGACGGCAGGCCTCGATCGCGTTCTGGACGATGTTGACGAAGCATTGCTTGAGCTTGTCGGGGTCGGCACGCAGCTTTAAGGGGGTGAGCGGCATCTTCGGCGAGCAACTGAGGCGCTTTTCCTCGAGCGGGCCGCGGTAGATCTCCAGGGTCGACTCGAGGATGATCCGTACGTCGACGTCCTGGACCGCCAGGCTCACGGGCCGCGCGTAATCAAGGATGTCGGAGACCAGCCGGTCGAGCCGGCCGATCTCGCCGCGGAGGTCGCGGACGACGCCTTCGGGACTGGCGCCGCTCTTCGACAACTCCAGCCGCGACAGCAGCAGCGACATGCCGTTCAGGGGGTTGCGGATCTCGTGCGCCAGCGTGGAGGCAAGGGTGCCGATCGCCGCCAGGCGCTCGTTCTCGATGCGCCGCCGCTCGCTTTCCTCGAGGCGCACGATCATGCGCTCCTGAAAAGCCGCGATCTTGGCGCGCATCTTCTCGATCTCCTCCGCGATGAAGTGCACCTCGTCGACACCCTGCGGGATCTCGATCGGACTCTTGAAGTCCCCGGTCGCCAGGCGCTGCGTGCCGTCGACCAGGTCGAGCAAGGGCCGCGTGATCGAGCGCGACAGGAGAAAGGTCGCGAGGATCAAGACCGCGATCAAGCTCACGCTCGTGAGCAAGATCACCTTCTTCACGTCGCTCAGGGGTCTCGTGACTTCCCTCAGGTCGCGCTCGACGACGACGTACCATTTGCGCCCGGGGATCTTCAAGACCGTCCCGAGGACCTCTTGGCCGCCGAAGTTCTTGTAGCGGTCGACCCAGAACTCGTCGCGCAAGTGCTTGATCAAGGGTGTGGCGACCAAGTGCGACTCGACGCGCTTGTCCGTTCCGGTACGGCCCGGCGTGATAAAGCGCAGCGCGGCGTCGAGGAGGAAGGCGTCGGTGGTCTCCGAGACGCCGAGCTTCTGGTCCATTAGGTCGTAGATCGAGGCGAGATTCACCTCGCCCACGAGGACGCCTTTGACCACGGCCCCAGCGACGATCGGCGTCGACACGAGCTGGGCCTTTCCCTGCTCCTTCGTCAGGATGTCGGAGAAGTTGAAGCCCTTGAGGCCGTTGACGAAGAAGGGCTGCGTCTTGCCGGGAAGGCCGCACAGCTCCTTGTCGGTCGAGCCGAGACAGAGGCCGGTCCGGTCGTAGACGGCGAGGTCCTGGAAGAGCGGCAGCATTTTCTGCCGCGCGATCGTGAATTCCTCGATCGCCTTGCGGTCGGGTTGGCGTTTGCGCAGCTCCTCCAGGAGGTCTGGGTGCTCGTCCATCGAGACGAGGCTTTCCTCGATCCGGTTCAAGCGCTTTTGCACCAGCCCGGAGAGCGTCACCGAGAGAACGCGCAGCTCGTTCGCCGCGTTCGCCGTGATCGTGGTGTCGGCGAACTCCAAGGACAGGACGCTCAGCGCCGTCACGAGGAGCACGAAGAGCGACGTGAACGTGGCGAAGATCCGCCCGCCGATGCGCCGGAACGGATGGAAGAACCTCATTCGCGCTTCACCGCGGCGCCGAGCTCCTCGAGCTTCCGGTAGAGGCTCGAGAGGCCCATGCCGAGGGCTTTCGCCGCTTCCTTCTTGTCGCCGCCGACGGCGTGCAGGACGGTGAGGATATGCTGCCGGGAGAACTCGCGCACCGCGTCGTCGAGCTTCACGAGGCTGCCCGGCGAGCTCCCCGCCGTGTCCTGAAAGCCGAGCGGCAGATCCGCGACATCGATGCGCTCGGGATCCTTGCTGAGGATCAGCGCGCGCTCGACCACGTTCTCCAGCTCGCGTACGTTGCCGGGCCAAGGATACTGGATCAAGCGGCGCAACGCGTCGGCGCTCAGGGCCCGTGGCGGCCGGCCGGCTTGCGCGTGCTTCGTCAGGAAGTGCGCGGTGAGCGTCGGGATGTCTTCCTTGCGCTCGCGCAGGGGCGGCATCTGGATCTCGACGACGTTGATCCGGTAGTAGAGGTCCTGGCGGAAGCGTCCGTGCGCGACTTCGACCGCGAGGTCTTTGTTGGTCGCGGTGACGACGCGGATGTTCACCTTGATCGGCTTGGTGTCGCCGACCGGCACGATCTCGCGCTCCTGCAGCGCCCGCAGGAGCTTCACCTGCAGGTTTTTCGGCATCTCGCCGATCTCGTCGAGGAAGAGCGTGCCGTCGTGGGCGACGGCGAATAGGCCGGGCTTGTCGGCGAGCGCGCCGGTGAAGGCGCCCTTCTTGTGGCCGAAGAGCTCGCTCTCCAGCAGGTTCTCCGGCAAGGCGCCGCAGTTCACTGCGACGAACTTGTTCTTCGCCTGCGGGCTCGAGCGGTGAATCTCGCGGGCGACCACCTCTTTACCGGTGCCGCTCTCGCCGGTGATCAGGACCGTGCCGCGACTTTGCGCCACTTGCGCGAGGACGCCGCGGATCTGGTGCATGACGGGAGAATCGCCGAGGAGGCTGCCTTGGCTGCGGACCCGCTCGATCTTCGTGATCTCGGCGCGGAGGAAGGTGACCTCCTGCTCCAGCGCGCGGCGGTCCTTCAGCACGGTGAGGCGTCGGAGCAAGGCCTCGACATTCAAAGGCTTCAACAGGTAATCGATGACTCCGGCGCGCATCGCATCGATGACGCCGTTCACGTCGGCATACGCCGTCATGATCAAAGTCGCCGAGTCGGGGCACAGCTCGTTGGCGCGGCGGGCGACGTCGACGCCGGAGCCGCCCGGCATGCGGAAATCGGAGATCACGACGTCGAAGGACTGGGCCGCCATCGCCGCGACCGCGGAAGGCACGTCATGCGCGGTGGTGACCGTGTAATCCTGGTCGGTCAGGATCGAGGCCAGGGTCTCGCGTTGCAGCTTCTCGTCGTCGACGACGAGAATGGTCAGGGTGCGCATTGGCTCAGCTCGGCGTCCCGGACGGACGCCTCAGCGGCGGTTGTACTCTTCGTAGTAACAATGACGACCACCCATGCCGATCGAGGCGTAGAAGCCTTCTTGATCATAGCCGAGCTGGACGACCATCGTGCGGAGTTGTTGCCAGAGAGTGTCCTCGGAGAGGGCCAGCACATAAGGCGGCATGGGGGCGACGAAGCCCGTGACCGCGGTGGCGGGCTCCATGTTCCCGGGAATCAAAACGAAACTCAGCTCGCCGACGTCTTCTTTCGTCAACGCGCCGTCGCGGAGGACGCCGCGCAAGGTCCAGACTTCCGCCTGCTCCGAGAAGACCATCCGGTACCCGAGGACGATGCCAGTCACGTCCTGGGCAGGGCCCTCTTTCTTGTCGCCGCCCTTCTCCTGCGTGATCGCGCGGAGGTTGACGATGCGGGGACGGTTGGTGCCTTTGCGTTCCATGAAGCTCCTTGCCAGCGGGGGACGATTGATATCACGAAGGCGGAGCGATGGATAGGCACGCCCGATCCGACGGGGGTTTTTGCCGTAGGATCGGGCCTTTGCGAGAGGCGATGGGCGAGCCTTCTGGAAGGAGTTTAGGGGGCAAGCTCCGTCAGCCCGGACAGCGAGATTCCCAGGAGGCGCACCTTTCGCCCCGTGCCCGTCGTCGCAGCGAGTAAATCCGCGGCGATGTCGGAAAGGTCGGCTGCGGCGGCCACCGGCTCGGGAAAGGTCCGGCGCCGCGTCACGATCTCGAAGTCGGCATACTTCACCTTCAGCGTCACGGTGCGCCCGGCCATGCGTCTGCGCGCCAGGCCTTCGGCAAGGTGGACGGCGACTTGCGCGAGCTCCGCGCGCAGCGTGACTGGATCGGCGACGTCGATCGCGAAGGTACGCTCTTTCCCGAAAGATTTGCGCTCGCGATCGGGCTGGACCGGACGCTCGTCGATGCCTCGGGCTCGCGCGTAGAGCCAAGACCCCATGCGGGCGCCGAGACGCCGCTCCAGCTCGGGAACCGAAAACGGCCACACGTCGCCGCAGAGGGAGAAGCCGTGCGCGGCCAAGCGCTTCTCGGTCGCGGGACCGATGCCGTTCACCTTCCTCAGCGGCAGCTTCTCCATGAACTCGGCGATCTGCTCGGGCAGGATCACGGCGAGGCCGCGCGGCTTACGCAGCTCGGAGGCGATCTTCGCCAGCATCTTGTTCGGCGCGACGCCGGCCGAGCCGGTGAGGCCGGTTTCCCGGAAGATCTCGAGCTGGATGCGGCGCGCGATCTGCACGGCGTAGAGTCCGTGGGCGTTGTTCGTCACGTCGAGGTAGGCCTCGTCGAGAGACAGTGGCTCGACGAGCGGCGTGTACGCGAGGAAGACGGCGCGAATCTCGCGGGAGATCGCCGTGTACTTCTCGAAGTTCGGGCGGACGAAGACGCCCTCGGGGCAAAGTCGCGCGGCTTGCGCACACGGCATCGCCGACCGCACGCCGAATTTTCGCGCTTCGTAGCTGGCGGAGCAGACGACGCCCCGTGAGTTCGGCGAGCCGCCGACGATCAGGGGGCGGCCGCGCAGACGCGGGTCGTCGCGCGCCTCGACCGAGGCGTAGAAGGCGTCCATGTCGAAGTGGATGATCTTCCGCGTCACTGGACGAGGGTACGCTAGTCGGGCCCGCCTTCGCCAAGGCTACGGCGGGATAATTGGGGCGAAGGCGGACCGCGCACCTCGCCTTTAGAGCTCTTTGGAGGGCTCGTTCAGCGTCGTGAGCCGTCTCTTCTTGATCCTTTCGACCAGGGTCGTCCGGTTCAGGCCGAGGAGCTTCGCCGCCTGATTGCGATTGTTCCCCGTACGCTCGAGCGCCTGGCGGATGAAATCGTTCTCCAGGCTCTCGATGAAC
>JANOTL010000125.1:0-8352 GCA_031416315.1 Pseudomonadota bacterium | reverse complement strand
GAAGCGGCCAGACCTTGTGCTGACGGATGTCATGATGCCGCTCCTCGATGGCTTTGGGCTGCTTGCGGCCCTCAAGGAGAATCCGAACACTCGCGCCGTCCCGGTCGTCATGCTGTCCGCGAGGGCAGGCGAAGAATCGAGGGTCGAAGGAATGCGCGCCGGAGCTGACGACTATCTCGTCAAGCCATTTTCCGCCAAAGAGCTGCTCGCCCGAGTGAATACGCATCTTCAGATCGGAAAGCTCAGGGCGGAAGCCGAGAGGCAGCGCGCGAGCATGTATTCCGTCTTCATGCAGGCGCCGGTCGCGATCGTCGTGCTCGACGGCCCTGAGCACGTCTTTTCTCTCGTCAACGAGCATTACTATCCGATTCTCGGGCCGAGGCGCGAATTGATCGGCAAATCGGTCCGGGAAGCGCTGCCAGACATGGCGGGGCAAGGATTTTACGAGCTTCTTGACCAGGTGTATGCCAGCGGTGAGCCCTACGTCGCGCACGCCATGCCGGCCAAAGTCGCGCTTCCTGGGGGCGGGTCGAAGGACCTTTTCGTCGATTTTGTCTACCATCCGAAGCGCGATTTCGAAGGGCGCATCGCCGGCATCATCGGCGTCGTGATCGACGTGACCGCGCAGGTAGTGAGTCAGACCAAGATCGCAGAGAGCGAAAAACGCCTCTCGGCCGCCGTAACGGAGTTGCAGGAAGCGGATCGGCGGAAGGACGAGTTCTTGGCCGTCCTCAGTCATGAGCTTAGAAGCCCGCTCAACGTCATTAGCGGTCATGCGGAGCTTCTTCGGATGGAAGAGCCGGGCACGAACGACTTCCACGAATCCTTAGATGCGATCGACCGTAACACGAAGGTTCAAACGCAGCTCATTTCCGACCTTCTCGACATTTCGCGCATCGTCACGGGCAAGTTTTTGCTCGATGTCAGCTCGTTCGAGCTTACGCCCGTCGTCAATACCGCCGCCGAAGCGGTGCGTTTCGCCGCCGAGGCCAAAGGCGTCGTGATCGATCGCCGTATTCAACCGGGTCGGCTCGATTTCGTCGGTGACGCGACGCGAATTCAGCAGCTCGTTTGGAATCTGCTCGCCAACTCCGTCAAATTTACGCCCAAGGGAGGCGTCGTGACTTTGGCTGTCCATAGATGGGACTCGCGCGTCGAAATCGTCGTATCGGACACCGGGCAGGGGATCGCGTCGGATTTTCTGCCGCACGTCTTCGATCGATTTAATCAAGAGGATGCCTCGAAAACGAGGAAATATGGTGGTCTTGGCCTCGGCCTATCGATCGTTCGTCACGTCGCCGAGCTCCATGGCGGCACGGTGAGCGTCGAGAGTGCGGGTAAGGATCGCGGCGCGACCTTCAAGATCGTCCTTCCGATTCGGGCCTTGAGCCCCACGGAAGTGCGAGAAATCGGCGCAACCTCGGCAGCCCAAGCGAGCGACGACCAGGTCGGCAATCGGCCGAAGAAAGCCCTTCTCGGCCTTCGTGCACTCGTCGTCGACGATCTGCAGGACTCGCGCGAGATGGTCTCAAAAGTCTTCGACCTTCTCGGAGCGAAGGTCACGCAGGCCGCGTCTGGACGAGGGGCATTGGAGCTTCTTGCGACGACTCCTTTCGACGTCGTCATTTGCGATATCGGCATGCCGGCGATGAATGGGCTCGAGTTCATCAAGCTGTGGCGTCGTTCTGAACGGGAGCGTTGCCTTCGGTTTACGCCCGCTTTGGCGCTCACGGCTTATGCAAACGAAGATGACCGTCTTGAGGCACTCGCCGCCGGGTTTCAAAGCCATCTCGCCAAGCCATTCAAGGTCGCCGACCTCAGCCGGGTGACCTTGGAACTCTGCGGGCGTGGGGGAACAGCCTAGCAAGAGGTCAAGGTCGACGAATTCCGTGCGACCAGTGCGACCACCAACAGCAGAATTCGGTAGAGATTCCGAGATGCCGGTAGAGAAGCTCAGCAGGGCAGGTGTTTGATCTGACTCAATTATCTTAGTAACGTCATGTGCTTACGATGCACCGCTGCAAATCTGTGTATCCCCACCAGCCTTCTTCGCGAACTTCACCGCTCGCTCGACAATGATTTCAGCAGCCTATCGCTAGTTCGTTCGCTGTCAGGATCGACCCCTGAGCACCGACTCGAACTGATTTTTCTCTGGTCCGTCGCGGCGTTCCAGAAGCGCCGCTCATTCAACGACCCGGTACCGTGATCTCGCAACGCAGTCCGGTCGATTTCTTGCGAGGCCGGCGGGTCTGACTGAACTGGCGGGCCGCTATTATAGCCGCCGTGGCGCATCGTTCGCCCACGAATGGAGCCTATCCACCATGAGCGCCAGCGTCGACGGCTTGCGAAGAGGGCGTCTGAGCGAATACCGGAGTGCAGCGTCGAGATCGCGAATATCGAGATTCCGGAATATCCCTTTGACAGTCGTATCGGCGCTCGTAACCACGATCAAGCGATCAGCAAGATGCTCACCATGTTCATCGACGACGGCGCGAACTCCGAAGGATTGAGCGCTCTCGATGTCCTGGAACATCAAGGTCGTGCCACCCCAAGACCTGACCAGTCGCCCGGCGGATCCGCAAGCGTCATCGATGCAGCTGTCGCCGTCGCCATAGCCGATTATGTAGACCTTAAACGAAGCGTCTTGCGATGCCTCTCTTCCGACGACGTTGTAACAGCAGCTTTTGGCTCGCGTCGTGAGGGGAGAGCCAACATGAACAACCTGGGAATACTCAACCAGAGCATGCAGGCGCTCTCTTTCTATGGACCAATGGACTTCCGGGCTTCCACCAAAATACCAACCAAGTCCAAGCGACGAAAGGGACGCGGCCGCGACGATGATCCACGCGACTTGCCGGAGGTGTTTGTTGCTGATCGACACGGGATCAAACCCTCCTAATGGGGTCCGCTAAGAACGACTTCCAGATCGTCGAGGTCGGCATGCCGATAGATCGCCAAGACCATCCCACCGCCGTCCGCGACGACGGTCACTGTCTCGACAGGCCTGGTGCCCCAACGGTCCGAGATCAGCGGTACTCCCCAGGCTCTTGCGACGGCCCGATAATTGGTGAAGGCTTCCAGTGCGCCGCCCAAGGTCTTCACGGCGCGGAAGGCATTCCCGCACTCCTCGTTCGTACAGCCGGGCTCCGGGTCATGATAAAGCCAGGGAGAGCGCTCGCTCCTCAGGACAAACACATGGAGCCGTGCCTCGCTCCCCATCAGCTCCTGCTTCATCGGGAGCGGCTGCCCGACAGCGACTTTGTTGCTGAGGCGCAGAGTGGGAATCGGAGCCTCGCGGCGTTGAAACGACTGAATGACCTCGGAATTCCTGCAAGCGAAGCCAAGTGCCAGAAAGCACGGGACCACGACGGTTAGCAGCGCTGCAAATCGCGTGACGCTCACGGAACGACCTCGATCGTGCCGACAGCCTGTGAGTCTAGTCGACTTCGCAGCAAGACTCTGCAGATCTCGTCCCAGCTTTCGACAGTATCCACCGTGGCACAACCGGCAGTTGTCTCTCCGGTATGCAAGTACCTGTCGCCTCGATCTCCAATGCGAAACCAGGTGCGCGCGTATTTCGCGCGATCAAGATACGGCACACCTCTGTCGTGCGGCTCGTCTGGAATCTCAACCCGATGCGATCCAAGGGGAATAGGGTTGAGAGGATCGACGATGATGGAGAACTCTCCTACCTCGGCGATTCGTAGTCTTTGGGCACCACGAAGGAGGATCATTTGAGCAGCCCCCCGCCTTACACCGATTTCCTGACGAAGATAGTCGTGCCGGGGCGAAGCCGAAATCTGGGCGAGCTCACCTTGATATCGACCCTCCAGAATGCGGAAACGCTTTGCTTGAGCGGTCAGCTCAGTGAGCTCAACTGCGAGAAGATGCGGTAACTTTCCTTCGAAGCCCGCATCGAGGCGAACGGAAAGCCAACTATTCGGATCGAGTCCCGCGACATATCGAATTCCTTGATCTAAACAAACAATCGCGGTCAAGCGGACCACGGACTGCTTCAGAACCTCACGCCCCCGTCCCTGGACTGTCACCTCAAAGGTGATCGATTGCTCCCTCGGCCCGGGATAGGCAACGTCCAGCTCAGTTTCAAGGGAGCCAACATCGTCGAAGACTTCGTCTCTTTCTATGACGTCGATCCTCAGTGGCAACCGGCGAGTCTCCGGAAGCTCGGGGAAGTCGAAGATTTCGCGATTGACGACAGCCTCGCGACGACGCGTCATGTCGACTTTCACCGTCCCAGTTTGCCCCGCCATGGTGAACCTGAATTCGTAGTCTGGCCCGAGGCTATCTCCCGAAAAGGAGATGCTTGAAAGCACGAGCTTTGTTTTCGTGGGAATGCTCACCATGCCACCGTCTTACCCGTGTATAACGCGGGCGCCGTGTTAGGCAGCATTATGCGCCTGAACCTCGATCGGTGTCGATTCGGGCTTTCCGGCAATGATCCACCGCGACGCTCCCCCGGCTTCACACCGGAATCTGAGAGCGTAGTGTGCGCTCGATCCGGTGGGCCTCCGCGATGGCCTCGGCCAAGGGGAAGTCTTGGAACGTCGCCTCCGTTAGAACGGGTCGAAGATCCGTCAGAAGTTGTGCCTTGAGAATGGCTATCCGTTCCTTTTCAAGGGCCACGTAGGGCGTGGTTGATATAGCGATTTTCTTGACTGCCATACTGAGAAGCGCAGCTTCGTCGAATGATGCGTTAGCGCCGCGGCGTGCATGCCAGTAGTCAAAGAAGTCTCGGATCGCAATGTCCTTACGCGTGAACATGGCGCGGACCTTTTCCGCTAGGGCTTCCTGCAACGATAAGCAGCGAACAGCCGTGCCGTCCACGAGCGGCTTCCTGGAAAAGGGATTCTCCACCAGTGTCGTTGCGATCGCCGTCACTGCCGGCTCAAGCAAATCCTCGCGGAGTCCGACCTCGAACTTGATGCGGCCGGGGTCATCAGATAGCGCCGATCTATAAAGCAGCTTAGCGACGTACTGCGTCGAATTGTTTGCCCCAACCAACGGCGAACCAATCGATAGGCCGGAGATCGCCGCAGCGACATCGTCGAGCAAGGGCTTAAGCGGCTTTGCCCGGCGACTTCGCTCGGCTCGAGTTGCGCTCGCGGGGATTGGAACCGAGAAGTCGAGATCTTCGCTCAGGCGGAAGAAGCCCATATATACTTTGTTGAGGCACGTACCGCCCTTGAACACGAGGTCGTGACCCGATGCGGCGAAGATCACGCTGAGAACCAAGCTGCAAAAGTAGTCTTTCTCGATCAACTCGCTACGAAACCCCGTCGAGCCTTGCGTATACTCGAGTGCGGCGTGAAATTCGGCGCGGTTTTCGTGCGGGTAGGCAGCGCTGCGTTTCCTTTTATTCATTGACGACTAGTCCCCAGGTCTTGTCGATAAAGCCTCGCTTTGGCTTTGACGGATTGAGGGGCAAGAAACTCGATGTCTCGGAGAGACCTTCTCGCAATGGACGAAGAGCATGATGGCTGACACCGGAACTGGCGAGAACGTACCCGATTCTCCGAGAGCAGCCGACGTTGCCGTGGCTAATCGTTGACGCAATCAGATCGCGCACAAGCTTCTTGTCGTGCACTCTGCCTCTTGTCCATTCAAAGACTTTCGGGATCGTGCCAAATCGGCTCCAATCATAAAATGCATCGAGCAAGGCCCGCCCGGGACTCGAGAACGGAATCTCGGCTCCCTCTTTGAGGGTTTGAACATTGGTCGCTCCGAGGCGGTCTTTGCTCACCTTGATAAACTCATAGCTCACAGAGCCGATTTTTTTCCGACCGGAGAGCCTGGTGTTATAGACGGCGACCTGATTCGCGACTTGTTCGGTAAACCCATAGCGATGGAACGCCGCTGGACCTGTTACCTGGTAATCCGAGTCGATGGCGCCCATGTACTGCGCGAGCACCCAGTAGGGATTTGGCCCCCACCGTCCGCCGGGAGGAATTTTTGTCGGGACGAGGTACAGGCCCTTCATGAGCCTTAGAGCCATTTGCGCCCTGCAGAGTCGCGAGAATAGCTTCGTTACGCTGGCAGGTTTCACGCCCAGCGCCTGGGCGATCTCGCCGGCTCGGACCAGGCTTCGTTCCTTGAGTTGAGCCCAAGCAAAAAGCTGCGTCTCAAGCGGGCCGAGCTGGGCTGATCGTCGTTGCATTGTATTTCTCGATTTCTACCCTCCGGGGGTATAATCTAGAAATACATGACACCCAGCTTCCGATCAAGAGCGGAGCCCTTGGGCCGTCGCTGCTCCGCCACCGGCCGCGCCGAGTTCGGTCAAAATGCCAACGCGCGCCTTTTTGGAAGACAGGCGGTTGGCCACAAAGAGGAGAGCGGCGACCGTTGGTCGGCCTCGTTAAACCACTCCCAGCGATTCGCTACCCGAGCGTCACAACTTGCCGTTCCACCTCTCGAAGACCATCCTGACCCGCCCCATCTTCCACGGGATACCGCTCCGAGTCCGAAGGCCGTCCTCATTGAGGCGCCGAACGACCTCATTCCAGCCCAGATTTTGACGCGCCCGCAGTTCGACGATGAGCCGTGCTACTTTCTGTTCTTGACGGTCGTTGACCAGCTTTCCTGCAATGATCCGCTGCCCAAAAGGTGCACGTACCGCCGGCCGAGGTTGATCATTTGCGACCTCGGCAAGTGTCTCCTTGCGGATGCCGAGGGCGTGCAACCTACGCAGAACGGATGCTTTCGAGATTCCTACCCGGACGGCGACCTGAGCGGCAGTGAGCTTCTCTATGAGGTACAAATCGCCGATTTCGCTGGTACCTGCACCTTTCGAAATCGCGAATATACCGATGAAATCAGCGACATCCTTCGAGTTCGTGCAGTGTCCGGCTTGGTCCACCATCTCGCCTCCTAAGTCACTGATTTTCCTTCACAATTTTGAGTGCCAGGTTGCCGTTGCGACCAGTTACGACCAGCGAGGAATCGAATTGGTCCCATTGGCCGTCGACGTAGCGCGTGAATGCGCGGGCACTTCGCTTTGCGTAAGTCAGGACGCTCGACAGCGCGGCGTTACCGAGTTGCTGCTTCGCGATTTCCAGATCGCCGCCGGTCTCGTCGTAGGTCTTCCGGGTTCCGCCGTGACGTATGACGTGCGTTGAGCGGTAGGGGAGGCCTGCGGCTTCGAATGCCCGGTTGTAGGCGTTCTGGATCTGGCTGTACGTGAAGAATTGGCCGGGCTTTGGTTGAAAGATCAGGCCCGAAAGACTTGTGGAAACCGGCGCAGGCGCTTCGTGAAGAGCGCACTCGTTCTTTGCCTGGCAATTCCCGCCTGTTCCTCGAAGTCGGAAGACCGCGAAACTCATGAGCATGGACGCTAGCCCCGCCGCGCGGGACGTCGCGGCGTGGATCGAGGACAAAACGTATCTGACGTGGAGCTGCGAGCCACAGCCGCATTCGGCGCGCGGAACATCTGAGCACGGGATCAATCGCATCTGTTCAAATGATGTGCTGTCCGCATCAACCGACGGGGACTTGCCTCCGGTCGGGTCTGCTACGGTCAAAGAACTCGACGACGAAGCAGGAACGGCGATCATCGGCTATGCGGCCACCGTTCGGACGAGTGAAGGCGACTCTGGGGACAGCTGGCATTGGTACGAGCGGGGCGAGAAGAAGCACGCGGGCGAAGAAGGCGGCGTGGAATCGGGGATGGGGCTCAGCGAGTGTGTTTCGTGCCACACGGCATCGCCGACGCCGTTCGTTTGGACCCGAGTGCCGCGGCTCGATCCGCAGTGATCCAAGCTCCGAGCGCGCCGATGTATTCAGAACCCGATCGGATCGCGACGCCGCCGGCGAGCAGCATGATCCCGGGAACGCTTCCTAGCGGAGCGCTGGACGGCGAATTCAGAACCCGCTCGGCAATCTTGGAGGTGACGATTTCGCCGAAAAGCGGACCAAACGTGGCGGCTGTGTAGGCCTTGCCTCGCGAAGTATCGAGCGTATGAGGGGGCGTACCATCCCCTTTAAGCACGACTTTGACGAGTCCCGACTTGTCCACGACGGTGACCGTTACTTTGTAGTTAGACCCTGGCGCTTTCGCGCCAGGGTCTATCCCGAGCGGAGCGAGGGATCTCGGCGATTACACCTGCGCCGCCGCTTCCCGGCACCATCATGACAGCTCCCGTCGATCAGGACTGGCGGCGCTGATGAGCGCCTCCTTCTTAGCCCGGCTCAAACCCTTGAGCTGACGTTCGCGTCGTCGCGCGGCGTCCATGTCCGGGAGGCGTTCGAAGTACACGAGTCGGTGGACGTTGTACTTCTTTGTGAAGCCCGAAATCAGACGCCGCTTGTGGTGCACCCAGCGCTTCTGCAGATCATTCG
>JANOTL010000124.1:0-20413 GCA_031416315.1 Pseudomonadota bacterium | reverse complement strand
GCGCTTCGACGAGGGCAGCATCCGTTGTTGTAAAGCCGATCGCGATCGAGGGTGAAGCGGTCGCCGTCGCACCCGGCTCCGATCGCAGGAAGACGTGCGCCTCGTCCCCGCAGAGGCGGTTCAGCTCCTCATGGTCGGCATCCGCGGGCACGAGGGCACCGAGGCCGCGCGGCTGGCGTGCATGCTCCAGGATGGCATCTTGGTAGATCTGTGTCGTCACTTGTCCCGTGATATCATGGAAGTATGGAATTTCGTCCCTTACTCTTGGCCGTCCTCGCGAGTAGCGTCGCCGTCCCCGCCTTCGCGGAGAGTTGGGGCGTCGGCGCCGCCGTTCTGCCTGAGCCCGGCCTCAGCGTCCAATACGCTGCCGACCCGGAATCGGCGTATCACGTCGCCGCGCACGTGGGCAGCGACATCGCGCTTCTGCACGCCGACTGGCAACGCTTCCATCATCCGCGCTTCGCCCGGGGCGCGAGCTGGCGCGCCGGCGGCTACGCCGGCATAGGCCTCGAGGGCCGTGCCTCCCGCGGCGCGGCGGTGGAAGACGAGACGACGCCGGAAAGCTGGAGTCTGCGCCTCCCGCTCGGCGTGCAGCTCGACCTCGAAGGTCTCCATCTCTCCATCTTCGTCGAAGCGGCGCCGGCAGTCGGACCCCTGCCGACCACACGCCTCACCGCGACCGCCGGCGGCGGCATCCGGGCGAGGTTCTGATGCGCCGGTTCCTGGGCGAGTTGTGGTCGAGCCTGAAGGCAGCGCCGAAAGTCTCTTCACCGGCAGAGATCTTCACGCTCGACCTGCGGGCGCTGGCGATCTACCGCGTCGCGCTCGGAATGCTGGTGTTCGCCGACGCGGCGGCGCGCTTCCGCGATGCGCGCGGCCACTACAGCGACGCCGGCATCATGCCGGTGGCGACGTACGCCGGCGAGTTCGCGAGCAAGTTCCACGTGTCGTTGCACATGGCGAGCGGCTCGGTCCTTTGGCAGCAGCTCCTTTTCGTCGTCGCGATGCTCGCGGCGCTCGCGATGATCGTGGGCCTGCGCACGCGCCTCGCGACGGTCTTGTGCTGGGTCCTCGTGGTGTCGGTCCAGAACCGGCTGACGATCGTCCTGAACGGCGGCGACGTCCTCCTGCGCGTCCTCCTCTTCTTCGCCATGTTCCTGCCGCTCGGGCGGATCCGCTCGGTCGACGCGGCGCTGGCGAAGGACGCGCGCGCGGCGGGCCTCGGCTACCTGAGCCTGCCCGGCGTCGTCGCGATGCTCCAAGTCGTGATCGTCTACGTCGCGACGATGGCGCTGAAGACGGGGAAGGAATGGTGGGTCGAGGGCTCGGCGAGCTATTACGCCTTGAGCTTGGACCAGCTCACCTCCGCGTACGGCACCTGGCTCCTCAATTTTCCGCAGCTGCTTTGGCTCGGGACCTACGTCGTCTTGATCCTGGAAGGCGCCGCGGCGTTCTTGATGCTTTCGCCCTTCTTCAACGCCTACACTCGGCTCGCGGCCGTCGTGCTTTTGTCGGGGATGCATTTCAATTTCGAGCTGAGCATGCGCCTCGGGCTCTTCCCCTGGATCGACATCGCCGCGCTGCTTCTCTTCTTGCCGCCATCCACGATGACGGCGATGGCGCGCACGATGGTGACGCCTTCGCGCGCAGCGCTGACGATGTACTACGATCGCGACTGCGGCTTCTGCTTGAAGATGGTGCTGATCCTGCGCGAGCTCCTCCTGATCCCCGAGACGAAGATCGTGCCGGCCCAGGACGACGACGCGGCAAAGAAGCTCCTCGCCGCGCAAAACTCCTGGGTCGTCGTCACGGCCGACGGCACACACCACACCCGCTGGCTGGCCTTGGTGGCGGTGCTCGAGCACGCCGTGGTCATCGGCTGGATGATGCGCCTCCTCCCCTTGCGAATCCTGGCGCCTATCGGCGACGCGGTCTACAAAGGGATCGCGAAGAACCGCGGAGGCATCGGGCGCCTCAGCGAGGCGCACCTGCCGCTCCGAAGCTTCGGGCCTTTGAACAGCGGGATCCTGACGCAGCTCGTGACGATGCTGGCCTTCGTCTGGATCGTGCTGTGGAACATTCGCACGATCCCGTGGATCGAGTACGACATGGGGCCGGAGCTTCGGCGCATAGGCCAAGTCCTCAGGCTCGACCAGAAGTGGAACATGTTCGCGCCTTATCCCTTGAAGGACGACGGCTGGTACGTGATCGAGGCGGAGCTGGCGAAGGGCAAGAAGTTCGACCTGCTCAAAGGACCGGACGTGCCTCTGACGTGGGACAAGCCGCTCCGCGTCGCCGATCAATACGAGAACGCGCGCTGGCGCAAATTCATGATGAACTTGTGGCTAAAGACGAAGAAAGGCTACCGCCTCTGGTACGGCAAATATCTATGCCGCACGTGGAACGAGCGCGCCGACGTCGAGCGGCTCGCGGCCTTCGACATCGTCTTCATGAAGGAGAAGACCGGCGCACCGGGCGAGACGCTGCCGATCGAAAAGATGACGGTATGGCAGCACGACTGCTTCGGCGGCGCGAAGGAAGACGCGGCGAAAGAGGCGACAACGCCGGCGCCGAAGCCCCCGAGCGCGACGACGGTCGACGATCTGGTCAAGGCGGCGGCGGCGGCGGAAGCCGCGGAGAAGGACCGGCTCGAGCGCGTGAAGGCGGCGGAAGCGGGACGGCTGAAGGCGCCTGCCGAGGGCGAGTCGTCGGAGGAGTGATCATGATCTGCAAACTGCTTCTGGCCGGTGGGTGAGCCGGAACTCATCAGGAGTCTTGGGCCAATGTGGCCGCAAGGAAACGCGCACGGACGCGAGGACGGCTGGTGGCGGCGAATGCGATGCCATCAGATGCAGGGGCCCTTCGGCGTGAAGCCCTTCACCACGAGATCCCAAGTGATCTCCGCGGCGCGCGCGTCGAAGCGGTCGATGCGCCGGTCGGGTCCGCCGACCGAGTAGCCGGGCGGCAGAGTGACGAAGGCCTGTTGGGGATCGCCCTTTTGGAGCCGACGATAGGGGCAGCGCCTCACTTTTCCGCCCTCGGTGTGGATGCGGGTCAAGGCGTCGCCGGAGTATTCGAAGGCGAACGGATCGGGGCCATCCTCGGCGACCTTTCCACGGCTGAGCGCCCCGTGCTCATAGGTCACCTCTGTCTCGCCTTCGCGGGCGAGGCCGTGCCGCCGTCCCTCGGCGTCGTAAGCGAAAGACGCCAAAACTTTCCCGACGCGGTTCCGGATTGTTCCGGTCCGTCCTTCGCGTTGCTCGACGAACGCCACCTGCATCAGCTCGCGGGCCTTGTAGGTGACGCGAGCGTACGTCGTCCCGTCGTTCAAATAAACGTCGGTCACCTTCGGCTTCCCGTCCCAGGCACAAGCCGCGCGCAGCTTCGAAGAGATCGAGCCGTTGCCGCAAAGCAGCGCGGACAGTTTCCCGCTCGGCGTGAAGAAGGCGGTCGTGCAATTGGCTGGGTCACGCATCCTCGGTCGAGTGTCCGAGGCATCGATGCAGGAGAAGAGGGATGAGACGGACGCTCCCTCATATAGCGTCATTAAGAGCGGCTCGCTCAAGTGGCTGACGACGACTCGGAGCATGGCGCCTTTAGGATCGCGCGTCTCACACCGATTCTCGGCGCAGGTCGTCACCGCGCCATCGTAGTCTACGGAACGCACCTTCACCCCGTCGACGAAGGTATCGGTGCTGTACCTCTCCTTGCCGCTGTAGCAGACGCGCTCGCCGGTTTTACCGCGCATGCCTTCGTCGCGGAAATCGATCGGCTTGCCGGCGAAGACGCAGGCGACCGCGGTCATTCCGGCGACAAAGAGTAGAGTCGTCATGTTTGCCCGCTCGCCGTAGGGCTCGGCTAGAAGCGCGGCGTCTCGAAGGCCTTCTTGGTCTTCGCCGCCTGACCTGGATCTTTGTAGTTGGTGATGCCGTCGGCGGACGACGACTGACCGCCGCCTGACGTCTGATACGAGTTGGGGGTTGTGCAGGCGGCGGCGAAGACGACAACGAGCGCGAGCGCGGAGACGAGCTTTGGCATGATGGGGTCCTTGGAGTGACGGAGGGAGCTACTTGACGGAGACTTCGATGCGGGACATCAGGTGAGCATAGGCGCTGGAGAGACGCTTGAAAGCGCTCTCGTTGCCGCCGTTTCTGTCGGGATGGTACTGCTTGGCGAGTTGCAGATATCTTTGGCGCAAGGCTTCGAGCGCGGGATAGTCCTCGAAGCCTAGGAAGCGCAGCGCGTCGAGGTCGTTGCCGGAGAGAATGGCGCGAGCGCCTTGGCTTTGGCTTTGGTGCGTCTTCTCGCGGCGGCGCTTGAACTCCTCGCGCATCGAGTCGGCCTGCGGATTGGACGGGCCGCGGTGCTGGCTCGCGCCGGTGTGGCCGAAGGGGCGCTGCGGACTCGGCTCGGTGGCGCCGTGCTCGAGTTGGAAGGCCCAGAAGCGCTCGCTCGCCTCGCGGAGTTGGCGGAAGCAGAGGTCGAGACGCTCGCGGGCGCCGCGCACCTCGTTGCGCACGTTTAGGAGAAACGCGCGCAGCGCGCGGCTGTCCAAGTGCACGGGCAGCGTGTCGGGCAAGGTCTCGAGCGTGAAGGCATGGAAGGGCGCGGGCAGGTCGACGAGGCGCTTGTAGTCGGCGTTGAACGTGAGCAGCGTCTTCCACAGGCAGCCGCCGTCGTCTTTGAACGGGAGGCCCTTCGCGCGGCGCGCGGTCCACAGAGCGTAGAGCTCGCGCTTCACTTTGTCCGCGTCCCAGGGGTCGAAGCTCGCGAACACGGGCTCGTCGATCAGGGTCGCGGAAAATGGGCCGGTGCTGGTGGCGGCCGGCGCGCGGAACCAGGCTTGCGGGCGCTCGGGGCGCAAGATGCCGAGGCGGAACTTGAGGGTGTTCTCGAGGCCCTTGATCTTCTGCGACAGGTCGGTAACCGCGTCGACGCCGCGGACGCCGTTCGACTCGAGGGAGGCCATGAGCGACTGGATGAAGCCGGCGCGCGAATGGAGCTCGCCGAGCACGGCCGAGAGGCAGTCGGAGACCGTGCCGTTGCACTCGATCGCGGCGACGAACCAGTCCCGCGGGCCGGTATCAAGCGGCGCCGCGGGTCTTTGAATCGAAGGGTGTGACGGCGTCTTCGTCATCACTCACGGCCTCAGCGGCCGCTCGCCTTTCGCTCCATCACCTCGGACAGGCGATTGAGCTCTTCCGCGACCTCGACGAAGGCGTCGCCTTTGCGGAGGTAAGTGCGGGCGTTGTACTTGCCGTCCGCAACCATGCGGATGTGGCGGCGGAAGGCGATGGTCGGGCCGACCAGCTTGTGGGTGAAGAAGACGGAGATGGTGATCGTGCCGACGATGTAGCCGGCGAAGATCAGGAAGACCCAGATGCGGGCGTCCTTCCAGTAGTTGATGAAGATCTCACGCACCTCTTCTTCGGCGTCGGTCATGAGCACGATGGTGTTCACGAGGCTCGCGAAGTTGAAGTAGAGGAGCGCGGCGAGGCCGGCCGCGAAGAGGATCGACAGCACGATGAGATAGATGCCGATCTTCATCTGCAGCAAGGGCTGCAGCATGTAGTTCTTCGTGCGGCGTTTCGCCTTGCCGCCGCCGCCGCCCCCGCCGCCGCCCTGCTGCGGCCCCTGTGCGGAGAATTGCTGCTGCGCCGATCCCGGCTGATTCGATTGTTGGCCCGGCTGACCCGGTTGCTGTGCTGCGCCGTTCAATGCCGTGACTCCGACGATTATGTGCTGCTGATGCTCTATCTTACATCGAAAGTGTAGACCAGTTCACCGATCATGTTCTCGGGCACCGGGAATTGGATTTGTCCCAACTCCAAGTACATGCATTCGATAAGTTTCGCGTCGTTGGCGCCGCCGCCGGAGTGCTTGAGCTTCGACATGGTCCCGGTCTGCTTTGAGAGGAGGAAACTGAACTTCGCCTCGCCCTTCAGCTTCTCGTTCTCGTCCAAACGGTCGGTGTAGCAGCGCCTTATCTGCGCGTCGCTGGCCGAAAGGACGCCGGCGATCTGCTTGGCGTGGTAGTTGTAGCGGAACAGATTCAAGCTATAGAACATGGCGATTTCACGGGTAAATGTGTAGGAAGCGCGGGCTTCCGTCTTGGACGAGTAGTCGTCGGCTGCGCCCTTTTTGGCCGCTTTGCCGGCGAATTTCTCCTGGACGAGGCCGGTGAAGCCGTCGACCACGGCCGCGACCGAGCTCTGCTTTCTTTTCCCGTCCTCGGAGTAAGAGTTGTCGGCCATCTTGAAGCTCACGCCCAGGCCGCCTTCGCCCTTGGGGCTCAGGGTCCAGATCCCCAGGTTGGAGATCGTCTGGCGCTTCACGATGAACTTTTTGCCCTCCTTCTCGGGCTCCCAGCTGCGCTTCGTCCCGGCCGCGTCGACCATGGTGACCGACTCGATCAGGTACTTGCCCGCCGGGAGCTTCCACAGATCGCGTGGCGCTTCCTCGGCCGCCGACTGCGCCTGGCCCAGGAAGTAGAGCTTGTCCTTCAGGATGTTCCGGATGGTCACCGTCAAGCTACCGGTGATCACGGACTGCTGTTTTCCGGCTTTGAAGCCCTTGAGCTGGTACTTGAAGTAGAGGGCGCCCTGCTTCTTGTCGAAGTACTCGCCGCTCCAGTTATTGAGCTGCGTGGGCGCAGCCGCCCGAGCCATGAGCGCGTGGAGGAGCGTCACGGCGAGCATCACGAGCCGCAGGGCTGTCCAGACGCGGGGCAATACGGGGAGTCCGTTGAAAGTGCTTGGGTTTCCATCATAGCAGATGCTAGAAAATCAGTCCTTTTCACCCGCGACAGGGGTCTCTCTCATGGCCAACGGCAACTTCCGCGTTCCCCCTCCGGTCAACGAGCCCGTCAAGCAGTACGCGCCGGCGAGCGCCGAGAAGGCCGAGCTGAAGGCGACGCTCGCGTCGATGAAGAAGGAGAGGCTCGAGATCCCGCAGGTGATCGGCGGCGAGCATCGGCGCGGCAAGCCGGCGACGACGCAGGTCGTCTGCCCGCACGAGCACTCCCGCGTGCTCGCGACGAACGCCCCCTGCACGCTCGAAGACGTCGGCGCCGCCATCGGCGCGGCGACCAAAGCGCAAAAAGAATGGGGCCGGATGGCGTGGGAGGACCGCGCCGCGGTGTTTCTCAAAGCCGCCGAGCTCTTGACGACGAAATACCGCGCGCCGATGAACGCGGCGACCATGCTCGGCCAAAGCAAGACCGCTTACCAGGCCGAGATCGACGCCGCCTGCGAGCTGATCGACTTCTGGCGCTTCAACGTGCATTTCATGACCGAGATCTACGCCGACCAGCCGATTTCCTCGCCAGGCACTTGGAACCGCACGGTCGGGCGAGGCCTCGAGGGCTTCGTCTTCGCCGTTTCACCCTTCAACTTCAGCTCGATCGCCTTGAATCTGCCGACGGCGCCGGCGCTCATGGGCTCGACCGTCGTGTGGAAGCCGGCGGCGACGTCGCTCCTCTCCTCGTGGATCGGCATGCAGATCCTGGAAGAGGCGGGCCTCCCCAAAGGCGTGATCAACCTGGTGTCCGGCCCGGCGGCGATGATCGGCGACGCCTGTCTCAAGCATCCCGACCTCGCGGGCGTCCACTTCACCGGCTCGACCGGCGTCTTCAACCGGATGTGGGGCACGGTCGGCGCCAACATCGCCAATTACAAGACCTACCCGCGCCTCGTCGGCGAGACCGGCGGCAAGGACTTCGTCTTCGCGCATCCTTCGGCCGATGTGCCAGCGCTGGTCACGGCGCTGGTGCGCGGGTCCTTCGAGTACCAAGGCCAGAAATGCTCGGCCGCCTCGCGCGCCTATGTCCCGAAGAGCCTGTGGAAAGAGGTGAAAGAGCGCCTCGTCGCGCAGGTCTCCGAGCTGAAGATGGGCGACGTCGAGGACTTCTCCAACTTCATGGGCGCGGTCATCGACAAGCCCGCCTTCGACCGCATCAAAGGCTACATCGACACGTCGAAGGCGACGAGCGGCATGAAGATCATTGCCGGCGGCGAGTGCGACGCCTCGCGCGGCTACTTCATCCGGCCGACGGTGATCGAGACCGAAGATCCAAAATCCCTGACGATGCGCGAGGAGATCTTCGGGCCGGTCCTCACGGTCTTCGTGTACGACGACGCCAAGCTCGAAGAGACCCTGGTCCTGTGCGACACGACCGCACCCTACGCACTGACCGGCGCGATCTTCGCGCAGGACCGCGCGGCTCTGGTGAAAATGGCGGCCGCGCTGGAGAACACCGCGGGCAACTTCTACCTGAACGACAAGCCGACGGGCGCGGTCGTCGGGCAGCAGCCGTTCGGCGGCGGGCGTGCGTCGGGAACGAACGACAAGGCCGGCAGCAAGCTCAACCTGATCCGGTGGATGAGCTTGCGGACGATCAAGGAGACGTTCGTGCCGCCGACGGATTATCGGTATCCGTATATGGCGGAGAGTTGAGGGAGGCTCAAGGGATCGGCAAATGCCGGCGGATTCGGCCATAGGTCCGGCAGGATGCGGATTCTTGGGCCTCAAGCTCGGGGCCGCGGGCGCCGAAAGCTCGGATATGAAGCTTTCCACTTGGCTCGTCGTGCTGACGCTCGCCGCCGGAGTCCTGGCCTGCCGGACGACCGACGAGGAGCATCGTCAACGCCTGACGCAGAACGATCAGGACCTCGCGCCGATCGAGCCCACGCCGATGACGGCGGAAGAAAAAGTGCTGTATTCGACCGGCTGCGTTCGGAGCGTGTCGCAGTGCTTCAACTCGTGCCCTTCGCACAAGTATATGGCGGAGCGGAATCTGGCGACCTGTCCTGAGGCTAGCGGGACGACTTGGGTCTGTTTCTGTAAGAACTGAAGTTTTTTATCGCCCCAAACGCCACCGCACCAAAACCCGGTACCGCGCCCCGATCTCGACCGCCGTCCGGCTTTCATACAGCGCCACCTCCGTAGCCCTAAACGCCGTGACTTTCAGCTCCGGCTCCGCCAAATGAACGGGCACCTCGCTACAACGCGCAAGCGTCACATGCGGCACATACGGCCGCGTCTCGCGCGGGACCCCGAGCGGAACGACGGCGGCAGCGAGCTGGTCCTGAAGCATCGCGAGCGCGGCGAGATCGCCGGTCACATTGGTCCAGAGAATGCGCGCCGCGGCGAAGTCGGGAAATGCGCCGACGCCTCCGGTCGCGAGCGCGAGCGGCGCGTGCGCGCGGGCGACGTTCCGCGCGATGACCTCGAGCGCCGCGAGTTGCGCTGGATCGAAACGCGCGAGAAAGACGAGGGTGACGTGGTAGTCACTTGGATCGAGCCAACGCACAGCGCCACCACCGAGCTGTGGACGGAGCCGCGCCGCCAACGCCGAAGCCTCGGCTCGGGCCTCGGCGGCGAGCTCGAGCGCTAAGAAGACGCGCATGCATCGATCTTGGCGCGGATGGCGGCGAAGGCGGCCGCGTCGCCGACGAAGTCGAGCGCATCGACGTCGATGGTCACGAGCGGCGCCGCGCGGAACGTCTTTGCCCAGGCGTCATAGAGCTCGTTGAGGCGCGCGAGGTAAGCCTCGGGAATTTTTTGCTCATAGTCGCGGCCACGCTTGGCGATCCGCGCCTTCAAGGTTGCGACGCCGGCGCGCAAATAGACGACGAGCGTCGGCGGGCGGAGCGTGGCGAGCGCCGCGTCGTAGAGAAGGCGGTAAGTGCGCCAATCGCGCTCGGAGAGGCTGCCCTCGGAATAGAGATTCGCGGCGAAGACCTCGGCATCCTCGTAAAGGCTCCTGTCCTGGATAAAGCTCCGCTGCGCGGCGAGCTCGGCCTCCTGAGCGAGGCGGGTGCCGAGGAAGAAGATCTGCGAATGGAAGCCCCAGCGCTGGCGGTCCGCGTAAAAGTCGGCGAGGAAAGGGTTCTCGGCGACGGCCTCCTGCACTGCCGGAAGACCGCTCGCGCGAGCGTAAAGGTCGACGAAGCTCGACTTGCCGACGCCGATGTTGCCGGAGATGACGAGTCGTTTCTCGCTCATATGCCGTACCGCCAAAAGTAGAGCGCGGATTTCACGTACTCGCTGAAGACGCTGACCGCGGCCGCCTCATCACGCCACCAGGCGAAATGCCGCGCAGTGCCGGGGGTATAAGACGGAACCACCTCGACACGCGCGCGCAGCGACCGCTTCTTTGCGACGGCCTCGAAGGCGCGACCGGAGCGCGCGGTGTGGTACCAACTCGTGACGAGCACGATCCGTGCGGGCGGAGGGGTCATGCCGGCAAAGATCGCGGTCATGGCGTCGGCCTCGTCGAGCGTCGAGCGCGCGCCGTAGGGAACCTCGACGATCTCGATCGCGCTCGCCGGCACCCCGGCAGTCGTCAGCAAGCCCACGGCGAGAGCCGCTTCGTTCGGCAT
The DNA here is from genome assembly GCA_031416315.1 of Pseudomonadota bacterium. GTDB lineage: Bacteria > Bdellovibrionota_B > Oligoflexia > Oligoflexales > CAIYRB01 > JANOTL01. The sequence continues at coordinate 10,031 of JANOTL010000124.1, read as the reverse complement.
CAGCTTTTCCAGCGCTTTTGGCCGGCCCTCCGTCCGGGCCAGCAAGATGCGCGGTGCGATGCCGGCGGCATAGAGGCGTGCGGCCTCAAGCGGGCGCGTCTCGAGCTCGCCCATCAGGAGGACGATCAGATCCGCGCCCGGCGCCGGCGCATCGTCGCGGACGCAGAGATCGCCGGCGAGTCCGAGCAAGGAAGAGCGCGCCAAAAACGCGGCGCCCCCGAGCACCACGACCGCCAGAGCCAAGGCCGCGAGCCCTCGGAACGCGCAACTCCAGCACGACCTCGTCGCCGTCAAGCGGCTCTCCTTCTGCTTCGCAATCCGCAAGGATCATAGCATGCTCCGCTCCGGCTCCGAGGCAGGTACAATGGAGCGAGACCCTAAGCCAAGGAGCGCGCATGAGCGCCACCCCTCCGACCGACGCGACCGGCATCACCGCCTTTCGCCCCGTGCCGCGCACCGGCGTCATCTACGTCACCACCGAAGCGCAGCGCCGTGGCTTCAAGCCGAGCGACGCCGACTGGTGCAACCTCGGCCAAGGACAGCCGGAGACCGGAGACCTCGCCGGCGCGCCGCGCCGCATCGAAGAGTTGACGATCCACGTCGACGATCAGGAGTACGCGCCGACCGTCGGCCTGTGGGAGCTGCGCGACGCGATCGCCGGGCTCTACAACCTCCAGTTCAGAAAGGGGATGAAGTCGCAGTATTCCGCCGAGAACGTCTGCGTCGCCGGCGGCGGGCGCACCTTGCTGACGCGCGCGGCGGCGAGCCTCGGGCCGATCAACCTGGGGCATTTTCTCCCGGACTACACGGCGTACGAAGAGCTCCTCGACATTTTCAAGGCCTTCTCGCCGATCCCGATCCTGCTCGAGGGGGACAAGGCGTACCGCTTCACGAGCGAGGACTTGCGGCGGGAGATCCAAGGCCGTGGGCTTTCGGCGCTGCTCTTCTCGAACCCGTCGAATCCGACGGGCAAGCTGATCGACGACCCGGAGCTCGCCCAATGGACGGCGATGGCGCGCGAGCTCGACTGCGCGCTCCTGGTCGACGAGTTCTACTCGCACTACATCTACGGCGGCGCCGTCGGCAAGATCGTCAGCGCCGCGGCGCACGTCGACGACGTCGACAAGGATCCGGTCCTGATCTTCGACGGGTTCACGAAGAACTGGCGCTATCCGGGCTGGCGCGTGAGCTGGGCGATCGGCCCGAGGACGGTGATCGACGCCTTGGGGAGCGCCGGCTCCTTCCTCGACGGCGGCGGCTCGAAGCCGATGCAACGCGCGGCCGTGCCCTTGCTCGATCTCGCGCACGTCACGGCGGAGACGCGGGCCATCCAGCTCGAGTTCAAGAAGAAGCGGGACTTCTTGGTGCCGCGGCTGGAGGCCCTGGGCATCCGCTTCGGGGGCTTGCCCGAGGGGACGTTCTACGGCTGGGGCTCGGTGGCGGAGCTTCCGCCCGGCCTCGACGACGGCATGAGCTTTTTCCGCGCCGCTCTCGAGCAGAAGGTGATCACGGTGCCCGGCGAGTTCTTCGACGTGAACCCCGGAAAAAGACGGCGCAAGAGCGTGTCGCGCTTCAAAGGACACGTGCGCTTCTCGTTCGGGCCGGGAATGAAGAACCTCGAGCTCGCGGTGGGCCGGCTCGAGGCTCTCGTTCGATCCGCGAAGCAAACGGGGCGCTGAGGCCGTCTTATACGTCCGCCAGGCGAAGCCGATGAAGTGCTGTCGACACTGATCAGAAGCGTGCGTAAATGAACGGCAGCGGCAGGTAGTAGCTGAAAGTCTGATCGAGGCCGATATCGAACGGAAGCCGCAGCTTCAGGCTCGTATCGTTGATCTCGACGAGCACGAAGCCGACGTGCACGTAGCGAAACGCCCAGGTAAAGCCGACGTAAGGCGAAAGCAGGTCAGCCCCGATAAAGGCGAGGTTGCCCGCCTCGGTGTAATACGAGTAATCGAAGTCGGCCCAGACATAGTTTCGTCGCACGCTCTTGAACAACTCGGAGTCATCAGCTCCGACCTCATCGACTTCGACCACTTCCGGTGCGGCTTTCGGGTTCAGACCGAATTCGGAGACGAGGATACTCTTGGCGCGCAGCGCGACGGCGAAGCTGTGCTGGGCGCGACTCCCCCGATTGAGACCGACGGCGAGCCCCGCCTTCCAGCCGAGAAAGCGCTCTTTGATGATGCCGCTGATCTCGCCGTCCGGCGTCACCCTTATCCCGCGCGGTAGCGACAGTTTGTAGGCGAAGCCGAGCGCCGGGGCGCCGACGAGCGAGCCTAAGGTCAGGGCCTTCAAGCTCAAGCTCTCGGAGACGCCGTAGGCGACGCTCGACGGCCAAAGCTCGAACTGCCTAGCCGGCAAGGTCTCGCCGGTACCGTTGACGCTGCGCGACTCCTCGTCGAATTCCGCGCGTGCCGGCGCCGCCGGCGTCGCCGAAAACACCATAGCGAGGACAGCAGACTTGAGTGGGGTGACGCGCCGTCGCGACTTTCGCATCTTACAAGGGCCAGTTGAGGTTAATGACGTCAAAGAACACCTGCATTTTGTCATCGCCTTTGTGGTAGGGCCCGACCACCGAGATGGTCGGCTTGTACCAGCGCGTCAGGAGCAGGCCGAGCGCGAGCTCCACACGATACGTGAGCAGATCTGTGAAAATGAGACTGCCGAACTGGCGGTAAACCCGCATTTCGAGCGCTGCCGCTAGGGAGCGCGAGTGGCGACCGACCAAGGCGCCGCGCGCGACGCTTTGGAACATGACGGGACTCATCGTCGTCCCCAAACCGCCGTAGCCCTCGAAGCGGAAGGCTCGCGGCCCAAATGCGGCCGTGGCCATTCCCGCCTCGAGTCCGCCGCTCGTCGTCACGCCACGTTTCTGATCGGCCCAGGTCAGGTGCTCCCAGGCATTACCCAGTTCCTTGTGCAGGCCCACTTGCACCTCGCGCGCCCCTTTCGGGCCGAGATGACCGAGCCCTGCCTCGAGCTGTAACCGCGGCGCGGGCCCTTTCGCCGGGTCTCCGATCAGGAGCCCGTAGGCGAGCTGCAGCTCGGCCCAGTCCCCATACTTCCCGACCGGCGGACGCACCTCGACGCCGTCTTGGATCTCGTAGGAAGGGGTAATGAAGCGCCATCCCGCCCGTGCGTCAAAGCCTTCGTTGTTGCCGCGGTGAACGACCCCGAGACGGGTGCTGTGGGTCAAAAACTTATCGGTCTTACCGGCGATGTCGTTGTTCAGCGGGTTGACGTACACGGCGTCGTCCAGCAGAAACATGGTCCCCGACTCTCCCGGCGCGCCGGTGACGTTGCCGCTGGCGAAGCTCGGCTGGAGAGCGGGCGTGCGTGCTTTCGCCTTTTTTTCAGGCGCTGCTTCGGCGGCCGCAGTCATAGTGACGCATGCAAATACGCCGATCCGAACTAGGAATGTCCAGCTGTCGATGACCCACTCCCTGAATTGGATGCTCGGAGATTTCGCCGGACGGGCGATGCTGGCAAGGAGACAGCAATTCTTACCTCGATTGTACCAGGAAATCGGGAATGCTGACGTTGTACGCCCGCCAGCCGAAGCCTGTAGACCGCATCCGGCCAACGGAGCTGATTTTCAGCTCCGGCACTCGGATGCGGTACCGTTGCGCCCCCGGCTCTCGGCTGCCGCCCGCATTAGATCGGAATGTCGTACAGCTGCGCTTGGCGCGGCGTGATCGCGGCCTTCAAGATCTTGCGGATTGCGGCGAGGACGTTGTTCGACTTCTCCGTCGTCGTCAGCGCCGCGAGCTCGGCGCGGTCGAAGAAGACGCCGCCGCAGTCCTTGCACACGTCGCCCATGACGCCGAAGGTCTCGAGCTCACTCATTGCTCCGCCGCACTTCGGACACTTGTGCCAATGCATCGCGCTGCGGCTCTCGGCTTCGCGTTCTAGGCGCTTGGCGTCGAGCTCTTTGCGCGTGCGCTCGATCAGCGCTCGATTCGCGCTGTAGAAGTAATCTTCCTCGTGGTCGTAGCCGGCGTAACGAAAGGTTTCGTGCACCGTACGCTTGGCGTCGCTGGGGTTCATGAGGCACCTCCGCTTTTGATCCGGATATGCCTTTTGCAATGCGTATGCCCGGGGTAAGCGGTTGATACATCACACGCGAGGTGGCTGTCGCTCGCGACGGGTGTGTCGCCTTATCGAGACACGATTCCGTCGCTCCTTAATGAGACGGTAAAGGTCGCGTTCAGCGCTTCAGGAACCGCCGCCCTCGCCCGGCAGCCGGCACCGCCCTGAGCTCGGCGCTATCCCCGCTCTCCCCATCCGGCCGCCCAAACGCCGCGAGCCGCGCTCGTTCCGCACGGACGCCGCTGAACTCGCGCGTGCGGCGCAAGGTCGAAAGTCCCATCATGGCGGCGGCGCCAAGGTCGAAGTAGCATTCGCCGGCGCGGAAGCGGAAGGTTTTGTTCTGCTCCCAGTCGCGATGGCCGCAGACCGAGCCGGCGTTGAATTTACCGACCGTCGTCGCGTCGATCAGCGTCACCGAAAGCTCGGCGTATTCGTAGTCGAGCTCGAGATCCACGGCCGGCACCGGCGAAGGCGAGACGATGTAGGTGCCGACCAGCTCGAGGACCGCGGCCTCGTGGCCGCCGAAGCATTCTCGGTCGGTGAACGGCGTGAGGCGATGGGTGTAACGCGCGGTGCCGGCGGCGTCGGGCGCGCCGAAGCTCACGGTCTCCGCGTAGCTGGTGAGCTCGCCGAATCGGCCCAGGGCGCCAGAGGCACAAGCTTGGTCCCAATCGCCGACCAAGGTTTCGGCCTCGAGCGGCTTGGTCGGTCCAGGATTGCTGCCGGTCGCTTCGGCGAGCTCTGATTCTACGAGCGCGGCGCCCGGATCGAGAGAGGTCGCGACGCAGCCGCTTTCATGCGGCGTGAGCATCAGCGCGAACGGAGCCTGAACCGGCGTGCCGTCGCCGGCGAAAACGTCGCCTCGAACGAGCCGGCGGCCCTCGTCGCGCTCGATGATCTCGAGGTCGACGACCATGCGGCGCTCGCCTTCGGTCGCGGCGAAAGGTGCCCCGCCGGCGGCTTCGAGCACGAGCTCGACGTGCTCCTTGGCGCGTGCCGCCTCCCCTTCTCCCAAGCCGCTGAGCGAGATGCGCGACGTGAGCGTCCCGGCGAGACCGCCCGCTTGCGGACCGCTCGCGGCGGCGTGCGTCAGCTCGAAAGCGAGGTCGAAGGCGCTGGCGATCTCGATCGTGCGGGCCTCGAGCGCGGCGGTGAGCTCGCTCTTGCCTTCGACGGCGTAGCCGGTCACGCCCTGGGGCAGCGCGCCGCAGTCGCCGTTTTTCATCGCGCAGCCACCGATCACGCGCGTCTGCGTCGCGACGGTCGTCGCCGCGCTGCCCGCGAGCGTCTCCTCTTGGTAGCGCGCAGCGGCGGGAAGGTCGATGGCGGTGAAGCGCAAGCCGATGGCGGCGAGGCCGCGCGTCGGGGCGAGGTCCTCGACGCGGAGGCCGCAGTAGATGGCGTTCGGCGCGACAGCACACGTCAGGAACTCGGCGCGCGCAGCGGTACCGAGCGCGGCGCGAAGCTTGCTTCGCAAGTCGACTAAGGCCGCGTCGCAGCCGGAGCCCGCGGCGAGGGCGTAGCCCCGGACGGGCGGCGACGGCGGCGCGTGGAGAAAGAACGCGTCGATCGGCGTCGCACAGCGCGAAGGCGAGGCGAGCGGATCGGCGCCCTCCGCGACGGCCTCCTCCGGGAGGACGCGACGCGCGCTGCTCAAAAGCGAGGCGAGGCGCTCGAGCTTCGGCGCGGCCGTGTCGCGGTCGTCCTCATTGACGAAGGCCCAGGCGCGCGCGGGGGCGGCCGGCGCCTCCTCATCGTCTTTGCCGCGGAGGCAGCCGCTGAGGGCGAGACACGCGAGGACCGCGGCAATCGACGTGCGGGCCGGAGTGAAGCTCATGCTAACCTCGTTTGATGAATCTAAGCCCGAGTTTACCACTTTCGCGGCGGTTTGCGCCTTGGCTCCTCGGCGCTGCCGGGCTCGTGGTCGCGTGCGCCGTCTTCGCCTTTCAGCGGCTCGCGCCCGAGACGTGGCGGGCCGAGCCTGTGGCACTCACATACTTCGAGCCGCACGCCGGCGGCTGCGCCTGGTACCGGCACGTCATCGGCGCCGAGGAGCGCGAGACGCTCACCGTGTTTCCCACCGACTGCGTGCGGCCACGCGTCGCGTTCTCGCCGGGGCTCGAGCGGGCATTGGTGGCTTTCGACGGGGACCTGGACGGGCGGTCCATGGATTTGCTGATCTTCGACGTCGACCTGCGCCGGCACGGGCGCGTGCGACTGCCGTCGCCGCCGGCCACCGAAGGGCTAGCGCTCGCCTTCGACACGAGCGGCATGCCTTGGGCCTTTGTCCTCGATCAGAACTTTCAGCTGGACGAGCCTACACCGAGCGGCGTGTCGCTCCACCTCGAGTACCGTGGTCATCGCTATCCGCGCTCGGCGCATCCCGAGGGCTTGGATGCCTTGGCGCACGCCTGGCGCTACGACGGCGCGGCGTGGCGGCGCGAGGAGACCGTGGCGACGAAATGCTGTGAGATCGGCGCCCCGGGCGTCTCGGCTCTTGCGACGGCGAAGCGACTCGCCGCGGACCCGGCCTTGCGGCGCCTGGCGGCGGAAGCGAAACGACTGCCGGCCGATGCCGAGGGGCGGCAGAAGCTCGCGGCGCTCCCCGATTTTCCGTTCGCGGCGACCGACGCGCTGACGCAGAGCGCGGCGGCGGATTACGTCCTCCTGTCGGAGGCGAGCGGCGCCGGCGGGGTCGGCATGCGTGCCTACGTCTTCGACCGGGGCCAAGGCCGGAAGGCGCTCTTTCTGCCGCAGGCCGTGGGCGCCCGCTTCTGGCCGGTCAAATCAACGGCAAGCCCGCTTTAAATCTCTGTAAAGACGGGGTTTATCGCGGTTGACCGCGGGCGCGAATCCGTGGTCTCCTGCAAGTCTAAATTTGAAGGAGCAAGCCATGGGTGTTCTCGTCGGCCGTCAAGCCCCGGATTTCAAAGCCACCGCCGTCGTCAACGGCGACTTCAAGCAGATCAGCCTCAGCGACTATCGCGGCAAATACGTGTGCCTCTTCTTCTACCCGCTCGACTTCACCTTCGTGTGCCCGACCGAGATGCACGCTTTCCAGGAGAAGGCCGAGGCGTTCAAGAAGCTGAACACGGAAGTGATCGGCGTCTCCGTCGACAGCCAGTTCTCGCACCTCGCGTGGCTCAACACGAAGCGTGAGGACGGCGGCATCGAAGGCGTCAAGTACCCGATCGTCTCCGACATCAACAAGACGATCGCGCGCGACTACGACGTGCTCGTGCCAAACGACGGCGTCGCCTTCCGCGGCACCTTCCTCATCGACAAGCAGGGCAAAGTCCGCCAGCAGACGATCAACGACCTGCCGCTCGGCCGCAACGTCGACGAGATGCTCCGCCTCGTCGAGGCGCTCCAATACCACGAAGAGCACGGCGAAGTGTGCCCGGCGAACTGGAAAAAGGGCGACAAGGCCATGAAAGCCGACCAGGCGGGCCTCAAGGCTTACTTCAAGAAGTAAGCATTCGCGGTTAAAGTACGGAGCGGCGGCGAGCATCGAAGACATCGAAGCTGGGCCGCCGTTTTGCTTTTTCGGAGTGGACGGTGCGCGGACTTATCTTGGTGCTGGCAATGGCGGGATGGAGCGCGGGGGCCGCGCGCGCGAACGACGGCTTCTATCAGGGCTCGGGCGCGACGCTCGCGCCGATGGCGAACGACAAGCTGCGGGTGAAGCGCGAGGACCTCGAGATCACGCCGCTCGCCGAGGTGAAGTGCTACGCCGTGACGGTGAGCGCGAAGGAGAACAAGGCGGCGATCGGCGACGACGTGCCTTGTCCGAAAGGTCCACCGATCGACTCGCTCGGCAAGGTCCTGCGCACGAAGTGGCATGCGAAGGCGGTCTACGTCGTCGAGGCTCTGGCGGACGTCAAGGACGTGAAGATGGGTTTTCCCGTACCGTCCTGGGCCTACGTGACCGGCGACGAGAACGGGCGGGTCGACCTGATGGTGCCGGGCGTGAAGAATTTCAAGGTTCTGGTCGACGGCGACGCGCCGAAGAAGATCGAGCAAGAGACGGTCGCGAGCGCCACGCCCGACGGGCCGGCCTCGCCGGCGTTCACCTGGACCGCGTCCTTCAAGAAGGGGAAGGTCGTGCAGCTCGTGAGCGAGTATGACTTCGGCGTCGACTACACCAATGGCATGTACGAAGGCTCGCACTTTCCGACGGGGACGGTGCTCTGGTTCGACCAGAGGAGCGCGGCGGAGGCGCGGTACGCAGGCGCGTCGCCTTTCCTCGGGGAGGTCGTGCGCTACGTTTTGACGCCGCTCAAGCTTTGGGCGCAGCCCGCACCGGAGGTCGTGCACGTGCGCGTCGAGGCGCCGAAGAACGTGCCGATCTACTACATGGTCCCCAACTCGCCGCGCTTGACCTGTGTCGACGAGACGAGCCTGCACTTCGAGTGGAAGAACGACACGCCGGAAGCGGAGCTGGCCGTCGCCTATCCGGCGGCGCAGGGTTTTCTGCCGTTCGAGGCGAAGATCGCCGGCTTCACGAAGCAGTGGGAGTACGACGCGTGGAACGCGCTACTCGGGCAGTCGATGGAGACGACTGGGGGCGAGGCGAAAAGACCGCTCCTGTCTTGCGCGTTGCGGGCGAAGATCGGGGCGGGCTTGCCGAAGGACTCGTTTTTTGCCGGGTGGATCGCGAACGACATCGTGAAGTGCGTGGAGAAGTGTGGGCTCTGAGGCCGCGCTTCAGAGCCAGGGCAGACGGTCGAGGTCGACGTTGCCGCCGGTGAGGATGACGCCGACGGCGCGGCCCTGAAAGAGCTCGCGGTGCCGCAGGACGGCGGCGACCGCGACCGCAGACGAGGGCTCGATCACGAGCTTCAGGCGCTCCCAGACGAAGCGCATCGCGCGCACGATCTCGGCTTCGGAGACGGTGAGGATCGCCTCGACGCGCCGTTGAAGGATCGGGAACACGAGGTGGCCGACGGCGGCAGTGCGCAGGCCGTCGGCGATCGTCGCGTTGTCGTTGCGGGTGACGATGCGGCCGGCGGCGAGACTTTGGGCGGCGTCGTCGGCGGTCTCGGGCTCGGCGCCGTAGACGAGAACGGGGTGGGTGCTGGCAGAGCTCGCGTTCGCGCCGTTAAAGACCGCCTCCGCCGCGAGCGCGGATCCGGCGAGCAGCCCTCCCCCACCGATCGGCGCGATCAGAATCTCGATCTCCGGATGCGCGGCGAGGAGCTCGAGCGCGGCGGTGCCCTGGCCGGCGATCACGTCGCGGTGGTCGTACGGATGGATCACGGTCGCGCCGGTCTCGGCCGCGAGCTGCGCGGTGAGAGCTTCCCGCGCCGCGCTGCCCGGCGCGCTTTCGACGACGCGGGCGCCGTAGCCTTCGACGGCCGCCTTCTTTACCGCTGCGGAGTTTCTCGGCATGACGACGGTGCAAGGAATGCCGCGCTCGCGCGCCGCGAGCGCCAACGCTTGGCCGTGGTTGCCCGAGGAGTGCGTGAGCACGCCGCGGCCGGCGGACTCGAGGTCGAGCGCGAGGACGGCGTTGGTGGCGCCGCGGATCTTGAAAGCGCCGATGCGCTGAAGATTCTCGCACTTCAGGAAGAGACGTGCGCCAGTGAGCTCGTCCAATTGGCGGGAGCGAACGACGGGAGTGGTGTGGACTTTGCCGGCAAGGCGCACAGCGGCCGTGAGAACGTCCTTCATCGGCATGAACATAGCAGCCGTGGCGCGAAAGACGCCAAAGAAAAACAGGCGCCCGAAGGGGCGCCCGTCGCGATCTCATGACAGGGTGAAGTCAGCAGGTGGTGACTTCGTCCGGTACGCACGCGGGCGCCGTGCTGGCATCGGGACTTGTCGTACTGGTGCCCGGGGCTACCGTCGAGTCGGCCGCAGGCAAGCCCTGCTCCAAACGCGCGGCTTCTTCCAAGTCGCCACGCTGCGAGGCGGCGATCGGGTCGGAGACGTCGGAAGGC
>JANOTL010000123.1:0-42593 GCA_031416315.1 Pseudomonadota bacterium | reverse complement strand
GGGCGCGACGGGCGCGACGGGCGCGACGGGCGCGACGGGCGCGACGGGTGCGACGGGTGCGACGGGTGCGACGGGAGCGACGGGAGCGACCAGTGCAACCGGCGCAACAGGCGCAAGCGGAGTTGGCGGCTGAGCGCGGTCGCGCCAGGTACAGGTGCTTCCTACAGATCCCGAGTCCGAGATTTTCTCTCGGGCTTCTTTTTTGGCGGCGGTGGAGGCAGTGGCGGCGGCGGCACGACACGAGCTGGCTCGGGCGCCACTTGCGGCGTCGGGGTCGGTTGGGGCTGCGGGCTCGGCTGCGGCCTGGGCGTCGGGCGGTAGGTCCCAGAGGTGCCGATCTGGTAGCCGAACGAGAGCAAGACGAAACGCCGGAACGTATCGGAGTAGTCTTTGACGCTGTCGATGCTACGGTCCGTGAACGCGAGGCGCGCGTGGAATTTCGTGATCTGCAGGCGCGCGCCGATGACGAGGGGCAGCCCCGAGCGCGAGACCGTCGCGCTGTCTTCGCGCTTCAACTTCTTCTTCAGCGATTGCCACTCGGCGTCGAGCTCGGGATCGGCGCCGACGAGACGGCGGTCGTTCTCGTAGACGAAGTCGACGGTCGTCTCTCGCTTACCGTAGATGTAGAAAGGCAGCGCTGCTAGATAGATCCCGAAGCGGCGTACGGGGCGGAACTCGAAGAGCTGCGGGATCGCGAGCGAGAATCCGTCGCTCTTGCGCGTGATCTCGTAGAGGTAGCGGTTCCCGTCTTTGTCACGGAGGTAACCGTCCTTGGAGGATTCATTCGGATTCACCTCCTTCAACGGCGAGCCGGTGAACTCGATCGCCGGGGACCAGGAGAAGCGGCCAGGCGTCTCGTCAACCAAGCCGGCCCCAAACCAGGCGCCGGGAAGCGGGGCCGCGTCGACCTTCATATAGAAGATGCTGGCTTGGAGGAGAGCGCTGAAGCCCGAGCGTTGGTCGCGGGTGTCGAGCTTGGCAGCCGCCTTGGATGCCTTCGACTCGACCGAGTCGAGGTTCTCGGAGGGGCTGTAGATGCCGCCGAGCTCGAAGAAGCCGCCGTTCATCGGGGTCGTCGGGTTGTGGACGGTCGCGGGCAGGGAGGCGCAGGCGGACAGCAGCGAGGCGGCTGAGAGGGCGGCAAGGGTGCGCAAGGGGGCTCCACGAAGGACTTTTGTCCATTGTAGACCATCGGGGGGCGGGCATGGCAAAGCCCTGGTCCCATCGTCGGGAGCCAGGGCTTGGGCGGAGAAAGGCGCGGCTCCGGCTCTTAGAGCGACTGGCCGGACTTCTTCGCGATCCGGGTCTTCTTGGCGCCGTCGACCTTATAGCCGACGCGGGTCGCCTTTTTGGTCTTCGGGTCGACCAGGGCGACGTTGGAGATGTGCAGCGACATCGGGATGTCGACAATGCCACCTTCGGTGTTGTTCAGGTCGGGCTTCTGATGCTTTTTGCTCAGATGCTTGCCCGCGAGATAGATGCGGCCGGTCTTCTTGTCGAGGGAGTCGATCTTCGCGACTTCGCCCTTCGATTTGCCCGTCAAAACGATGACTTCGTCACCTTTGCGGAGCTTGCTCTTGAAGTCGTGCTTGGGGTCATGTTGCTTCAGGCTCATGAATGCGCACCCGCCGTGAATATATAAAGTATGGAGAGACGGAAAGTCGAAGGGCCAACGGAGCTTAGCTTTCTAGAAGAACTCCCCGGCATGGTCAAGAGATAAGATTTCGATAATGAAATCTCAGGGTTGATTGCCGATCAGCCGATGCTATCATCGATGGCAGGGGCAGAATCTCGGTGTTCTGAGGAGGCGAAGCGTGCTGCGTCAATCGTGGGCTTCGGTGGCGATCGTCTTGGGTCTTGCGCTCGGAGGGGGCGCCCGCGCCCAGTTCGACGGCGACGCCATCCAGGACGCCAAAGCCCAGGACATCAAACCGGCCGACGTCGTCCATTGGGAAGCGATCGAGGCGACCATCGTCAGCCCGACGCTCGTCCAAGTCGGAGCTCGGCTCCTCGTCGACCCAGGCTGGTCGATCTACTCAGACAACTTGAGCTTCTCGGGGCCTTCGGGCTTCACGGTGCTGAGCGTCACGCCGCCGCCGACGAAGAGGATCGTCGACCCGGTCTCCGGAAAGGAGGTCGAGGTGTTCGACGGGGGCGAGTTCTTCGTCACGCTCGAGGGTCCGGTGGACACGAAGCGGGACACCTTCCAATTCGCGGCGAAGTACGTGGGCTGTACGAAGGTGATCTGCCTCTTCCCTTACACGGAGAAGATGTTCGCGCCGATGCGCGCGGCCGCGGTGGCGCCGAAGGCGCTAGCTTCGAGCGCCGAGCCGACGATCGCAGCACCCTCGCCCCCTGAGCCGGCGGCGCCGGTCGAGCGGGACGTGGACCTCGAATCACGCTTGGCGACCATGCTGAAGGGCGGCTCGTTGAGCTTCGGCATGCTCTTGGGCCTCGTTTTCGTCGGCGGCCTCCTGTCCAACCTCACGCCCTGTGTTTATCCGATGATCCCGATCACGCTGCGCCTTTTGTCGCGGCAAGGCGGCTCGGCGTACGTGAACGCGACGGCCTATGCGATGGGGATCGTCGCGACGTATTCGGTCCTGGGGCTGGTCGCCGCTCTGAGCGGCGGCATGTTCGGGAGCCTCCTCGCGAGCAAGACGTTCAACGCGGTGTTCGCCGTCTTGATGATCCTGCTCGGCGTGACGATGCTCGGGTTCGGCGACTTCTCGAAGCTGCAGATGCTCGGGAACCGCTTGGGATCCGGCAAGCCGTCGCTGAAGAATACGTTCGCGATGGGCACGGGCGCGGGCCTGGTGGCGGCGCCGTGCACGGGCCCGATCTTGGCGGCGCTCTTGGCTTACACCGCGAATGCCGGTCAGGGCATCGCGCAGTCGACCCTCCTTCTCGTCGTCTACAGCTTGGGCTTCGGCCTGCCCTACATTCTGCTGGGCGGCGCGGCGGCGAAGGTGTCTGCGATCAAGGTCGGGCCGCAGGTTCAAGTCGGCGTGAAGCTCCTCTTCGCCTCCGTGATGTTCGGCTTGGGGCTCTATTACCTGCGGATTCCGCTGTACTCGACTTTCGCCGAGCTTAGACCGCTGTGGGCGACGGTGGCACCGATCGCGCTCGTCTCCGGGGTGCTCTTGGCCGCGGTGTGGGTGATCGTGCCGAACCTGCAAAACAGCAAGGCGTCGATGATCCTGCCGACCGTGGTGCTCGGTGTCGGGATCTTCGCCTTGTCGCAAAGGCTGACGACGGGCGCTGCGATCGCGAGCCCGGGCGACGCGCACGGCCCGGTGACGGTCTACCGCACCGAGGCCGAAGCAATCGCCGCGGCGACCGCGGCCGGTAGGCCGATCTTGATCGACATGTGGGCGGAGTGGTGCGAAGCCTGCAAAAAGATGGACGTGACGACCTTCGTCGATCCAGAGGTACAGAAAGCGTTAGCGGCCGGCTGGGTGATGGCGAAGCTCGACCTCACCGAGTCGAACGAGCCGAACGACAAGATCCAGGCGAAATACGGGCTCCAGAGCCTGCCGACTCTGGTGCTCTTGCCGCCCAACGGCGCCCCCGACAAACGGCAGAACGTCACTGGCTACGTCGGCGCGGGCGCCTTGCTCAATGCGCTCGACGCCTTCAAACGCAAGGCGGAGTAAGCAGCACTTGTTACACCACCTGCTCTTCGTCGCTTCGGCCGCCCAGATCGAGAAGACGCGCGGCGCCTTGCAGCGGATGCGCGCGACGCCGCTGAAGGAGCGGTCTTCGGTCGCCGAGGCCTATCAGCTCGAGCATGTGATGCTCGACAAAATGGTGCTGAAGATCTACCTGATCTCGGACTTGGACGCGATCACGCCGCACCTGCGCCAGAATCCGGTCGATCTCTTGATCTACGACGAGCGCACCGGCGGCATCGAGGCGCGTGCGGCGCTGGCGAAGATCCGAGACGACGTCAAGGCGTTCGCCGATCTCTGGGGGCCGGATTTCCTGTTTCCGATGAGCCGCGTCGTCGCGATCCTGGAGGAGGAGGCCGACGATGCGATTCGCGCTTTTCAGCTCGGGCGCGTTCAGGTGCGGGATTTGTGCATCGCGCCGAAGAATACGGCGTCGGTCCTGCGCTGGCTGAAGCGGGTCTTGGATCGCGGCATCATCCGCGACGAGAAGGTCGGGATGGGCCTTTCAGGCGGCGGGCTCGAGGGCTTTCTCTATCAGGTCGGCGTGCTCCACGCCTTGAGCAAAGGGATCACGGGACGGAAAATCGATTCCATCGACACCTTCTCGGGCATCTCCAGCGGCTCGATCTGCGCGGCGCTGATGGCCGGGAAGGTGCCGACGACGGAGGTGATCCGCGCGATGAACGGGCGCTCGGAGACCCTGTCGCCGCTGTCGGGCGCGATGCTCTTCGACATCGCGACGAAGTCGATCGGCAAGAGGATCCTGTCCGAGACGATCAGCTGGGCGGGACTCGATCCGCAGAAGTGGACCAGGAAGGTCCTGCGCTCGATCCCGACGGGGATCTTCAAGGGCGAGGCGCTGAAGAACTACCTCAAAGAATCGATCGAGAAATATGGGCACCGCGACGCGTTCCATGGCTTGGACGTGGAGCTCTTCATCGGCGCGACCGATCAGGACACGTTCGAGCACGTGACATTCGGAAAGCCGCCGTGGGCGAACGTGCCGGTCAGCGAAGCGCTGCGGGCGAGCTGCGCGCTACCGCCTTTCTTTACGCCGCATCAGGTCAACGGACGGTGGTTCATCGACGGGCAAGTGACCAAGACGGTGAACTTGGAGCTGCTGGTGGACCGCAACTGCCGGCTGATCTTCATCATCGACCCGTTGAAGCCTCTAGGCACCTTGGTCCCCGGGGACGTCGACAAGCGCGGCGGCATCTACGCGATTATCCAAACGATCAAGGCGTTGGTGCACACGCGGTTTCAGCAAACCTTGATGCACTTGACCGAGCGTTATCCGGATGTGGATTTCTTGGTGTTCCAGCCGGATGAAGAGTGCGCGCAGCTGATGGCGGGCTCGCCCATGCGCTACAGGCTGCGGACGGAGATCGTAGGCGCGGCGTATCGGCATACGCTGCGGCAGCTGCGCGAGAGACACCACATCTATGAGGCGAAATTGGCGCGATTCGGCTTTATTTTGCGGGCTCCCGAGGAGCTTTTGGAGTTGGAGAAGCGTGAGGGAGAGCTCTCGGAGTCGGTGGCCTAGACATCGACGCTAGGGCTTAAGCCAAAAAAAGCCCTCGCTTTCTTCAAGCGAGGGCTGGTCCGATAACGGACCGTGTCAATGCGCCGCGACTCTACCGCTTACGCAACTTCATCGAAGTCGTTGACGCCGTCATTGTCGTCGTCGAGATCCTCTTCGTCGAGGATGCCGTCGTCGTCCGCGTCTAGGTCATCGGTCGTCCCGTCGCCGTCGTCATCGGCGTCCACGCCGTTGGTCTCGCCGTCGCCGTCGAGATCATCGTCGGAGTCGGTCTCGCTCGCGTCCGGCGTGCCGTCGCCATCGTCGTCATTGTCGTCGAGGTCCGCGATGCCGTCGTTGTCGTCGTCCGAATCCTCGGCATTGGGCATCAAGTCGCCGTCAACGTCAGTATCGACGTCGTTCGGCGTGCCGTCGTTGTCCAGATCGTTGTCTACGTCAGATTCCTCGTTCCCGTCGGGCACGCCGTCGCCGTCGTCATCGGCGTCCTCCGCATCCGGGAGGCCGTCGTTGTCGTCGTCGGCATCGGTCGTGTCCAACTCGCCGTCATTGTCGTCGTCCTCATCCTCGGCGTTCGTCCGGCCGTCGTATCGAGGTCGTCGTCCGCGTCGATGGCTTCGTCGACATCAGGGGTGCCGTCGTTGTCGTCATCGGAGTCATCGGAATCCAGGACGTCGTCGTTATCGTCGTCCGCATCGTCGTTGTCGTCCAAGCCGTCGTCGTCGGCGTCGACCTCGTTCGACTCGCCGTCGTTGTCCAGGTCGCCATCGAAGTCGACGGGATCGGGCGCATCACCGTTGTCGTCGGCATTCTCGTCATCGGGAGTGCCGTCGTTGTCGTCGTCTAGGTCCATGTCATCGGGGTCGCCGTCGCTGTCGGTGTCGGTCTCGTCGGCGGCGCGTTCAGCCTCCTCGTCGTCCGTCAAAGCTTCGGAGTCGATCGCGTCTTCGAGCGCGTCGAAGTCGAAGTCGCCGACTTCAAGGCCCATCGCGGCGAGCGCGTTTTCGAGGTCATCGACGAGGTCATCGGAATACGCGACGATGGCTGCGTCGTCGACGCCCGCGTATTCGTAGCCCTCCGTCATGGCGAGCAACGAGGCCTCGGCAATGGCGGCCCGGTCCTCAGCCGCGAAGCCGGCGTCGTCGAGATAGCCCATCATCTGCCCGAAAAGACCGCCGCCGAAGTCGAGGAGGGCCGTCTCACCGGCGTCGTCCTCGAAGATGCCGACGTTCGAGTCGTCGTTCAGCTCCTCGATACCGAACATGACGCCGCGCAAGACGCCGCCGACGATTTGCGCCAGCTCCTCGCCCGGAATCGCCTCGTCCGAGGCCTGGGTCACGCCGTCGAGGAGTCCTTTGGCGCCAATCTCGGCCCACTGGAGCGCCTCGGCCGCATCGTCCATGCGGCCCGCGTTGTGGAGGCCCGACATGATCCCGGCGCCGAGCTCCTCGAAAGCCTGGTCGAGCTCGTCCGTCGTGAGGCCGACCTCGCTGAGCGCAGCGGCTGCGGCTTCCGCGAGCGCTTGCACGAGCAGAGTCATCTGCGCGTCGTCGAGCCCGGCTTCGTCGCCGGCGCCGATCGCGGCCGCGAGCGTGTCGCTGAGAATGCTGAGGAGGTAGGCGAGCTGGTCATATTCCGCCTCGTCGTCCTCGCCTTCATTTTCCTCCGCGTCGCCCAAGCCGTCGCCGTCGTCGTCGGTGTCTTCTTCGTCGAAGATGCCGTCGTCGTCGGCATCGCCGTCATTGAAATCGTCGGCGACCTCTTCGACGTCGGTGTCGCCGTCGCCGTCGTCGTCCGTGTCTGCTTCGTTGGCCGTGCCGTCGTTGTCGACGTCCGGATCCGTCGTGTCGGGATCGCCATCGAAGTCCGAGTCCTGCTCGACGGTCGGCTCCGCGTCCCCCTCGATCTGGCCAAGCGCCGCGAAAGCGCTGTCAATGACGTCGGCCGCGAAAGCGACGTAGCCGGCCGCGCCGACATCGGCATCCGCGAGGCTCTCGATGGCGCCTGCAGTTACGGTGTCGTAGAGCTCGTCGATCTCCGCTTCGCTGGCTCCGCCTTGTGCGGCGCCGGCGATCAAAGCCTCGATGACTTCGCGCCGAAATTGCGGCAGCTCCTCGTCCGAAAGTTCGCGTGGTCGAGAGAGTCGCTCTGGAAATCGTCGTCACCGACGGTGTTGACAAAAGGACAACGTCCTCGTTCAGAACCTTCTCCAGTCGTCGTCGGCCCGCCGCACCCGCGCGAGATCGCCGCGATCATCGGGAGAACACGACTCAAGGCCGCGGTGCGCGAGCGTTACACGGCCTTGGCCAGCGCACGCAACCAGCGAACGCAGACGGTGCTCGGACAGGGAGCGGCCGACGCCTTCAGCGGTACGTCGGGCGTGGTGGCCGAGCCGTCGCGTGCGAGTCCAAAGGTCGAGGCGCGCCGGCAACGCGTCGCGGTCAAGCGCAGCGTGAGAGAGATCGAGTCGATGCGCCACGTTCCCGGCGCCGCTTCCCTCGTCGACGACATCGTCGAGCATCTGCGGCGGACGCCGCTGGAGGCCGCAGCTTACCGAAGGCTGCCGCGCGACCCCAGAACCGTGCTGCGGCTCTTCGACGAAGCCACGGCAGCACGCGTCGTCGCGGATCCGAGCATTCGTGACAAATGGGTTGCTCTTATGGCGTTGGCCGCAGCGCACAAGGACATCACACGATAAGACACGACGAATGATACGGCGCGACTCACCGACGCCGGCCGCTCTCGCGTAAAAACAGGGACCCGCGCAGCTCAAAGAGCCACGCGGGCCTAGTCGGAGAAACCGGAGGTCTCCGCTGATCCTGGTTAGAGGACCGGCGGCGGCGGAACGTCGCTGCCCCGTCCGCGTTCGTAGCTGGTGGTCGACGACGTCGAGGACGTCATCACTTCTTCGCGCTTCAGGCCGCCGACGGTCGTGTCGGCTTTGACGGAGGGCGCTTTCGCTTCACCGGTCGACGAGATGTCTTCGGCGCCGCAGGCTTTGAGGACGTTCTCGGCCTTGTCTTTCCAGGCGCGGTCGTCGCAGTGGATCGAAAGGAGATGGCGGCCTTCCTTGAGATGCGTCTCGTAACGCTTCGCTTCGTACTCAGGGATGCCGAGGCCGATCAGCGAGCCGGAAATGCCGCCGAGAGCTGCGCCGACGCTAGCGCCGGCAAGAGCGGCCATGATCGGGCCCGCGGCGACGAAGGGGCCGATGCCCGGAATGGCGAGCGAGCCGATGCCCACGAGCCAACCCAGAGTGCCGCCGAGGAGCGCGCCGGCGCCGGCGCCGGTGGCCGCGCCTTCCGGCGCTTTCGAGTTCTTCTCGGTACCCATGTTATCCGCGCCGGCAGGGAGTAGAGCCGAGACGTCTTGGTTGCGGAAGCCGTCGGCTTGCAGACGGTCGACGCAACGCTCGAGGTCGGAGCGCGTGTGGAAGATGCCGAAAACGGCGATCTTGGCGTCTTTTTTCGCATGGTCGTCACGATTGTTGTCGAGCATACCCATGATTTCGTTCTCCTTGAAATGAAGTGGTAAAAGATTTCGTCGAGCGTTCGTCGGAATTAGACGGTCACTTCGGAGCGACCGAGATTTCACTGGTGACGTTGGCCGTGCCTGCTTGCGTCGCGGCGATCTGCTCGACGGCTTTTTTCTCGGCATCGGTGCGGACCGGCCCGGCGAGATGCACGGTGTGGTCCTTCACGATGATCTTGACGTTCTTCGCGTAGGTCGACAGATCTTTCTCGTCGACCAAGGCCTTGCGAATGGCGGCCGTCAGCTCGACGTCCGTCTTCTTGCTGCTCGCGTCGTCGGCGACGACCGCGTTGACTTCTTCGCGTGGCTTGTTGACCGCGGAGTTGTCCGGTTGTACGGGCTTGGTCTCGGCTTGCGCGAGCGTCGCGACCCCGATGAACAAAGCTGCTGCACCTAGAATCCGATTTCTCATTGGTTCGTCCTCCTTGCCGGGCACTCTGCAGGTTTGGTGCCAACGCCTGGGGGGCCCATAAATCGCGATGCCGCGTCGCGACGCCTGGAATCGTCACCATTTTGCTGCGGCGGCCGTCGCTCGGCGGAGACAAGAGTGGAGAAAATTGTCTCAGGCGAATTCGCCACGGATCACGAGAGCGCGTGCGCGGGGCCCGAGCGGGCCGGGGCGATCACCGTCATCGAACGTAATGGCGCGCCGCCTTCGAGCTCGCGAGTCAACCGGAGCGCGTCGAAGGTGGCGTGGCCGACGATGGTGTTGTCGAAGATGCACCAGATTTCCCGCGCTTTCTGCGAGGCAATGGCTTTGATCCGGGCGGCCATCGCGGTCGTAGCGGCGACATCGTAGGGCGAAAGATACATTTCAGGGCTGCCGTGCAGCCGGAAGTAGACCAAGTCCGCGCTCGCCGCTGGATCGCCGGCGCCGGGCGCCGGCGCCGGATCGGCGGCGCAGCGCGCGATGCCGTGCGCCCGGAGCAGCGCCTCGGCCTCGGCTCGGAACCACGTCGGATGGCGCGGCTCGCAGACCGTAGGCGACGGCGTGCGGCGGCGCCAGTCGCGGAAGAAGAGCTCCGCGACCGGAGGGTCGAAGGCCAGGCTCGGCGGCAGCTGCACGAGGATAGGCCCGCGCTTCTCGCCTAATCCGGACGTCTCATCGAGGAAGCGCTCGATTTCCGCGTCACCGTCGCGGAGGCGCTTCATGTGGGTCACCACCCGGTCGAGCTTCACGGCGAAGCGAAACGCTGCGGGCACGCTTTCGGCCCAGCGCTCGTAGGTCTTCTTCTGATGGTTCCGGTAGAAAGACGTATTGATCTCGACGCCGCCGAAGAGCCGCGACGTGCGCTCGAGGTGGCTGCCTTCGGCCCCGCAGACCTTCCAGGCGCCGCGAGGCACGCTGAATCCGGCGACGCCGACGAAAACTGTGCTCACGGCGCGCCGGCGTGATGCGTGTGGGATAGCGGCGTGCCTAGGTCCAGCCACATGATTTCGAGCGATTTCATGGTCACGCCTCCTGGCGAAGGCGATGCGAAAGTGATGCCAGCCCTCAGGAGAGCTCGGCCACGCCCGCGAAAAAGCTGGTGAGAGCGCCGCGCAAGGCGGCCGGGTCGAGATTTTTCCGAGCGGCGAGCGCCGCCGTGAGCTGCACGAGCGTCGTGCGTCCGTCGACCAGCGCCAGGACCTCGGCGTAAAGGGAGTGCATCAGGGCCAGTTGCGCCAATCCCTGAGGGCGCGGGATCGGCTCCGCGCCCTCGGCGAGCCAGCGCGGCAGGACGCGGAACGGCGCGGGCATGGCGCGCGACTCGACTTTCTTCGCGGCGAAACCGAGCACGTTCTCCCGGCGGCCATGGCCGCTGGCGGGGGAGCAGAGGTACGGCAGGCGGACGGTCTCAGTGAACACGAGCTCGAAACCGGCCGCGCCGACGAGGTCCAGCAGCTCGTCGCGGGAGAGGCCGTCCCGGAACGCGGTGGTGCCGTGAAAGAGCCAGACGCCGCCGGGCTTCAAGAGCGCGTTGACGCGCTCTGCGAAGAGCGCGGGACTCTCCGGCAAGATGTCCAGGAGCCAGGGCGTCAGGACGGTGTCGGCTTTCTCGCGGGCGAGCGCGGGCTCGAGCGCGTCGACGAAAGCGTGCGCGAGTTTCGCCGCCGGCGCGGCCGAGGGAGCGACGAGGCGCCGCGCGACGGCGGCGTTGTCGATGCCGTCGGGCATCAGCGGCAGCTCGTGCAAAGACACCGCGCGTCCCGCCGCCGCCCGGGCGCCCACCGAAAGAAGGATGGGGTGCACGTCGGTGGCCAGAACCCGAGAAAAGTGCGGATTGAAGGCGAGATCGAAGGCGAGGCGGCCGGCGCCGGCGCCCAGAATCATGAGATCGCCGCCGGCATGGGAGGCCGCCGCGGCGCGGAGCACGGCGGAGAGCGCCTGGATGTTCTCGTCGGCTTCGGGCGGGGCGCCGGCCTCCGACCAGGCCCAGTCGCGAAAGAGATTGGTCGCGTAGGCGGAGAAGGACTGCGTCGCGGCGAGCTTTTTCGAGAGCACGCGCAGCTCGTCGGCGTTGGTCTCGACCGTGGCAGCGGCGACGAAAGGCTCGAAGAGCTCGAGGAGGGTCTTCCGGTTCTCGACGGTAGCTTGCAGCATTTTGCGCATGCGGCGCTGCGCGAGGGGCGTCAGCGTCGTGGCGCGCAGCGCTTCTTTCTGCAGCGCTTCGGACTCCCGCAGCTCGCCTAAGCCGACGGCCGCGAGGCTTTTCCACTCGGCGAGCTTGGCCTCGGGATCGGCGAAAAGCCACGGCAGCTTGGCGACACTAGGATATTCAACGGCGCAAGCGGTGCAGCGAAACGCTTCACGGTCGGCGCCGAGCGGCGCCGCACAGCGCGGACAAGCCAGGAGGTCGACGAACGACGCGGGAAAATGGGGGGTTTTGGCCATGCCTTACGGTAAAAGAAGGCGACTCCCCTTGCAAGCAGGGGGAGTCGCGATTCCCGTTACGTGACCCACGTCGAAGCTTAGTTCGGCGGATTCTCGATGTTCGCTTGCGCGCGGACGATGTGGCCGACGACCTCGAAGTATTCGTGCTCGGCGGCCTCCAGCTCGGCGGCGGTGAGACCGTCCTCGAAGCGCACGAGGTTCATCACCGGATGCACGACGAGCGCGCGGCCGAAGTAGCAGTGGCGCGGGCCGGCGGGGATGCCGACGCCGTTGTGGTATTTCGTGTGGATCGCCTCGACGCTGAGATCACCCATGGTCGCGAGGTCGGCCTCGACGACGGCGAGCTGCTCAGCGCAATTCGGGTTCGCGACGCCGTACGCGCGCAGAACCTCGGTGCCGAGCTCGATCAAAGTCTGCGTGTCGACGGCGAGCGTCTCCAGCGGCTCGCGGGCACCGACGCGCTGGCCGAGGTCGGTGGCGAGGGTCTTGTAGGCTTCGTAAGGCAGCTCGGTGTCGTCGGCTACGGCGGACACCGAGACGGCGCACAAGGCGGGTATGGCGAACACAAGGGCGCATTTCGCGACGAAGGACATGGGGCAGCTCCAAAAATTGATCGGTATCAAGAGGTTTCCTAGCCAGTGAGATTGATAATCGTTCTCAATTCAGCTGTCAAGCGCGTTGCCGCGGAGGCGTTGACGGCGACAGACACGACTCCTAATGTCGGTAGGCAAAACGTCGAGGGATCGCATGAAGTCGCACGCCGTGGCCCTGGCTCTGACGCCCACATGAGCCTCGAAAAGATCGACATCGTCCGCCCGACCCGCGACGACGCAGCGACCTTGGCGCGCCTCGGCGCCGAGACCTTCGCCGAGACCTTCGTCGGCATGCAGTACTACACGCAGGAGATCTGCGACCAGTACGCGAGCCAGACCTTCACGCCGGCGCTCCTCCTCCCCGCGATCGAGGATCCCAAGACGCGCTGGTGGCTCGTGCGGGTCGACGGCGAGCCTGCGGGGTATGCGAAGCTCTACGAGCGCGAGCCGGCCGAGTGCATCAAACACGAGGATGCGATTTACCTCGAGCGGATCTACTTCCTGAAGAAGTTCACCAAGCGCGGGCTCGGCAAGCGCGTCCTCGCCGAGGTGTTTCAGGAGGCGAAGGCGCGCGGCTACCCGTGGCTCTGGCTCAGCGTCTGGGAATACAACGTCAACGCCGTCGAGTTCTACCGGAAGCTGGGCTTCACGCGCGCCGGCGAATGGGAGTGGAAATTCACCGACGAGACGACGGGCACGAAGTACGTCGACATCGACTGGGTGATGCAGATCCGCGTGCCGGGGTGAGCCGGCGGCGCCTCACGGCACGATCGCCAGTCCCCCGAACCCGAGCGTGATCGCGTCGTTCCCGTCGCGAGCGATGACGACCAAACCGCGGGGGCTCAGCTCGGTGGTCGCCGCCACGGTGGTCGACAGGCTCGCGAAGGTGCTGTACTGCGGGTTGTACTCGCCGTTGTTTAGGACGTACATTTTCTCCAGCTTGACCTTCGTTGGCTCGTCGAGGCGTAGGGTCGGACGGCTCAGGAGGTAGGCGGTGCCGTCGGGCGTCGGATCGATCAGCATCGTCAGCACCGCTTTTTTTCCGAGCGCCGGGGTGAGGTCCCATTCCAGCGCCTGACGACGGCCGGTGTTCTCGATTTGAGCTTGGTCGAAGACGGCATTGGTCGTGAAGGCGACCATATCGACCAGAACCTGCGAGCGGGTGATGGCGAGCTCGGCGTAGTCGGCGCCCTTCAACGGCGCGAGGTCGACGCCGTCGGCGACCTTGACCCAGACCCAGTCGTCCGAGTTGCCTTCGATGCCGGCCTGCACCTCGCGGCCGCCGTTCAGCCGGAACCAGACTGCCCGACCCCGCTCCGTGTTGCGCAGGCGCATCCAAAGGTTGTATTTGCCTTCGGGGATCACCATTTCGTAGCGCGACTCGCCCGCGGGCGCTTCCTGGCCCTCGGCGACCGGGACCAAACCCAGGACCTTTTTCGCGGAGGCGGTGCCGTCCTCGACGACCTCGAAGCCGGCGCCCAAGGCGTCGAAGTTCTCGGCCTCGCGGACCCAGTTGCCGCCGCCGCCCATCAGCGTGATGGTTTTCCTGGTCGCGACGGCCACGGGGCCGACGCGGATCAGGTTGTCGCCGCCGCTCTTGATCCCGGCCTTGTCCGTCCAGGCCTTGATGCTGGCGAGCATGGTCTGCGCATCGTTCGGGCATTCCGACCAGCAGTTGTGGTTGTTCAACGAGAGGCGCGTGACGAAGCGGGACGAAGGGGCCGCCGCGGGCGCGACCAGGTGCGATTCGATGACGGTCTTGTGCGCTTGGTACTTGTCGTCGACGGCGAAGAAGGGTGAGGTGGAGCCACCGTGACAGCCGCCGCAATGTTGGCGGAGCACGGGCCACATCGTCTCGCCGAACGCCGTGAGGGACACCTGGTTGTCGGGGCTGAAGGCGCCCGCCTCGGCCGGCGCCGCAGCCGCCGAGCCGTTGACGCCCGCATCCTTCACCAGAGCCTTAAAGGGCTTCGGCGCCGCGCTGTCTTCGTCCTCGTCTTTTCCGCAGGAACAGATGAGCCCAACCGCCATCATGAGCGCGTAGAACCGAAACATCGTGCCACTCCTCTAGATCAGCCCGAAACTTGAGCCCAAGGCTTCAGCCCCATTGCCCGAACATGACGTAGTGCTGCATCACCGCCGGATCCGCGAAAGGGTGCGCGGCGCCCAAGACCTTCTCCGCCTCGCCCAGCTTCCCGTGCAGCGCCAGGATGTTCAAGATCGCGCATTGGACGGCGTTGGTGACGCTGTTGGCGACGATCTTGCCCTCGGCGTAGTTCTGCTCCACGGCGCCGCTGGGGTTGAACGCATTGACTTGCTGCTTCGGGTTGGCGATCGGCGGGCGCGCGGTCGGATGGTAGGCCATCACGATGATGGCGCCGCCTTCGCCGCGGTCGCCGGTGAACATTGCTTGGCCGCCGGCCGGCGAGTCCAGATTCGCATCGTCGGGCGTGTTCGGATCCGAGCAGCCGACGCCGCCGTCCGTGTAGAGAAGGGTGACGAGCGTCCGACCGGTCTGATGCGCCATCTGCAGCGCCGTGCCGATTTGGAAGCCGACGTCGAAGTCCTTCTGGTTGGTCTCGGCGCGCGGGTTGTTGTGGTAGTCGCGGCCGCCCATGACCTTGGTCGCGAAGCCGGCGTAGCCCTTCAGCAAGAGGTAGGTCATCGCCACCGTGCTCTGATTCTCGCCTTGCGCCATGTTGCGGTTGACCGCGAAGTTCCGCGTGTTGGTCTCGGTGATCGCCGAAAGGGCGGTGATCAGCGCCGTGTCCTTGGAGCCGTCGACCGCATCGGAGAGGTTGCCGCTCGCCGCGTCCGCCGACTTCACGTAGCCGCAGCGCACCAGCTCGCGGATCTGCTCCGGGAGCTGCTGGTTCTGCAGCTGCTCGATGCGCGAGCTGCTCATTCCGGCCGCCGCGCGCAGGATGGCGCCGACGCGACCCGGGAGGAGCGTCTCGAGCGACGCCGCCGACACCAAGTTGCGCGAGTCCTCGAAAGAGCGCACTTGGGTGGCGGAAAGGGACGACACGATCGACTCGGTCGGCGCCAGCGAGCGCGCGCCGTGCGCCGTGCTCTCAGTGCCGATCACGTGCGACAGCGAACCGAGCGCGCCCGACTTGAAGGCGTAATAGGAAAGACTGAACTGGTTCGCGTTCGAGTCGTCCATCGAGGTGACGCAGATCGGAAAGCCGTTGACGCGCTCGCGGCATTCCGGCGTCGTTGCCTGGCGCAAGCCTTCTAGCAGGGCGCTGCGCGAATGCATCGGGATGCCGAACTCAGTCGACACCTGGTCGGAGGTCGCCATCGTCGCGGGCACGCCCAGCACGCCGAGCGCGCTGGCCGGTAGGAAGTCGCCTGCGCCGCCCTTGCCCCAGACCATGAAGTTGGCGCCGGAGATGTTCATGCCGCCGGCGGCCTCGAAGGCCATGACCCGCATGCCGTCGAACGCCACTTCGGTGGTGCCTACGGCGGCGCCGCAGTCGCCTGCGGCATACGCGTTGGTGGAAAGCATCGACAGGAGGCTGGGCGCCACGACGAAGCCCGTTCCTGCCAAGAAACCCTGCGCCAAGAGATCACGGCGCGTCAGGGGCGCTTTGTGATTCTCGTGCACGATCGGGTTTAGGCCTTGCGCCTTTGCGCGGTTGTAAAGTCGTTTGAGATCGAAGCTCATCGCGAATTCCTCACAGTTCCAGGGAAGAGAAAGAGGAGGCCACCGTTACGCACAAAGCCAGCGCCGAGCCGCGCAGGCCAATCGGCTGCGGCTCTTGACCCGCGCCGGGGGGCATGGGCACCGCGAGGGCGTCGATCAATGCATCGAGCTCGGGCTCCCAAGCGCTCTTCGCGGGCTGGTTGGCGAGGTCGACGCCCCAAAAGATCTCGACGAAATAGGCGTAGACCGGGCGCGCGATCTCTTTCGGGAACTTGCTCGAGTTCCAGTCGAGGTCGGGGAGCTTCGCGGTGTACGTCGTCTGCGGGTTCGAGCGCGCATCCTGCTCGCGGCGCAGGAACTCGTTGCAGAAGGTCGTCGCGAGCTTGGTCGCGGCGAGGACGTGCGCGCTGTTGAACTTGCCCGCGGCGTTGTCGAGCGGAAGCGACTGCTTGAGGCGCAGCACCTCGTTCCTCTGATTCTCGTCAAGCTCCTCGAACTTCACGCTGGTCATCAGGCTGTAGTGCGAGATGAGCTGCTCGCCGTTCTTGACGCCGACGGTCTCGTCGCCGAGCTGGGCCTTGGTCTCGTCCGGAGCCGCGCTCGAGGGCGGCGGCGTGGTGGCGACCGCGGGAGTCGAGGCCGGCGACGGCGTGGCCGCCGCGGGCGCGGCGACGCCCGCGTCCTTGCCGCCGTCGTCTTTGCGACCGCACGAGCCGAGTGCCGAGATGGCAATGAGCGCGATGGTCGCCGCATGTGAATAACGCAACATTTGACGTATCCCCCTCTAGTTCAAAGACCCATGCACATGACGGCGGTTTCGGCGAACAGACTCTTCATGTTGAAGTTCGCCGCTTGGAATTTCTCGGTCAGCCGATCGAGCTTGTCCTTGATGATCTGGCTCTCGAAGTCGGTGGCGAGGCACACGTGCGCCATCACCTGTTTGGCCATGCACCGCGGGAAGGCCTTGGTCTGCGCGAACATCAGGCCCAGGGATTTCGGGCCGGAGCCCTCGATCACTTGGCCCTTGGCGGCCGGCCAGCCGACGCGGGCGTTGTTGCCGCCCGTCCAGAAGTTTTTCCATTGGTCGTTCTTGACGACGTAGCCTTCGGGATAGGACGCCTTGTTGTTCATGTATTTCTTCACGACGGCGCAGCGGAGCTTGTCCTCGAAGGTCGAGTCCGGGCTCAGGACGACCTCGGAGCCCTCGGCGCACTTCACGCCCTCGGAGGCCGTGGCCTCGGTCGGGCGGGTGTAAACCATGCTGCGGCGTTCGTCGTCGAAGTCGAGATAAGCGAAAGCGCGCGACATCGGGTCCATGCCCGCGTGGCAACCCTTGCACTTGTTGTTGTAGACGTGCGACTCGCCGCCCGGCGCGCGGTCGGGGTCGCGCCGCACCTCGTCGTCCGGCACGGTCGTGTCGTGGAAGGCGTCGATGTCCTGGCAGAGGAAATTTTTCAGCAAGAAGCGCACTGGGGCACGGTTCGTGCCCGCTTGGTAGTAGACGCTGGCCCAGCCGCGCGAGGTCAGAATGCCGGCGGGGACGCCGGTTTCCCCCTGCATCGATTGGGTCGGGTCGAGGAGGGCGTCGGTCTGCTTGATCGGCGTCAGCACCTTCTTCAAGTCGACGCCTTCGCGCTCCATCTGCAGATAATGGAGGTTGTTGCCGGGCTCGGGCGGGCGGATGCGCTCAGCTACCGCGGCATCGAAGCCCGTGCCGACGTAGGACACGTTGGTCGCGAAGATCTGCTGGAAGCTCTTGTCGTCGCGCGTCATCCCGATGAGCGTCGCGGTCGCGTCGTTCAGCGGGATGGAGTTATTGCCTTCCTCGTCGAGCCACGGATTGAAGAATTTCTTCAGGGTCGCGTTGTAGAAGAAGCTGTGCTCCTCGTTGTCGATGGCGATGCGCGCCGCGTCGACCGCACGGCCCTCGCGGATCGCGAGCTTCATCGTCTCGAGGATCGTCTTCGACGGATTGACGCCGGCGAGCCGGCGATGCAGGCGGTACGCTTGGCTGGTCTCGTCAGCATGCGCCGGAGCAGAGACCAGAGTGGTCGCTGCGGTGGCGATGGCGAGCGCGAGTTCTCTAACGCGCATGTGAAAGTTTCCCCCTCTAGTGGCCCGGCCGGCGCCGCAACCAGACCCAGCCATCGGCACGTCGAGGAAAAACTGAAATCGAGATCTAGAGGCCCGCGAAACCAGGGACATCCCTCCTTCGGTTAAAGTCAATCGCCGAGCGACCGATGGAAGATCCTGTCGGCGGCGGGGAAAACCGGCCGGAGGCACCTGGAGGATTCTGCGCATGCTTCGTTCCAAGTTGGCCCTGGCCTTGCTCGGCTGCGTCTTGTCCGCTTGCGGCAAAGACGACGACGGCGACTATCAAGACCATAGAACGCCGGTCGCGGCGCAAGTGATCACCGAGGGCGCGGCGGCGGCAGGACCGGGCCTCTCGTCCGACGCCACGGCCGCAGCGAACACACGTTCTTGCTCCGTCGGCAGCGGCGGGCAGCCGCTTTCGCTACAAGGCGGCGTGTCGTATGCAGCGACGCTCTACCCGATCATGCAAGAGAACTGCGCCGACTGTCACCGGGGCGACATCGAGAATCGGCAGAACTCGACCAACTGCTTCTACCTGAAGGACCACGTCGACAACGTCGTGAAGCGCCTCGAAAACGGCGTCGCCGCCGCGGCCTACAAAGCCGCGAATCCGGCGGCGACCGACAACGAAGTGCGCGCTCTTTATCCCGAGAACGAGCGCCCGATGCCGCAATTTCCGCGCCCGCCCTTGGCCCAGACGCAGATCGACCTCTTCAGGGCCTGGGGCACGCAGGTCGACCAGTGCACGGAGGCATCCGACGTCCCCGAGACGACGGAGCTAACGCCGCCCGTCGCCTATTCCTCCGACGAGGAGGAGACGAGCTCGCAAAGCCTGGAGAAGATCTTCGCCAACGCCGCCTGCGAGGACGGCCCGCCGGTCAACTCGGCAGCGAACTGGGCGGCCGCCATGCCGCTGCTCGCGCTAGAGGCGAACCCGGCCAGCGCCTTCTACGATTACTCGACGAAGAAGTACGTCCCGGGCGCGACCTTGGCCCCCTATCCTTGCACGTTCGACGGCTTCATCGGCTCCTTGAAGGGCCTCGTCGGCTTCGAGGACACACTCAGGCAGTACGAAAAATACGGGTGGCGGCTGCACCAATGCGCGATCGTCGCCGGCTTGCCGCTGGCGAGCATGGTCTCTCTGAGCAAGGTGAGCAATACCCTGGGCGATACGATCCTGGGAATCAACTACAAGACCATCACCGTCGATCTCGGCGCGTCGGGGGCCGTCAAATGAAGAAGGCAATGAAGAAGGTCCTCCTGCTAGCTTGCCTCGGCGCGAGCCTTCCCGCCTGTCAGGACGTGAAGCCCAAAGACGTGACGAAGCCGACGCAGAGCTTGGGCGACGCCTACGGCTCGACCGCGGTGACCGCGAAAAGCGCGGTCGTCATCTCGACCTCCAAGGTCGTCGCCGTCACGACCATCGCCAAGGGCCACGGCGGCGCCGTGGATCCGGCGCGCGAGGATTTCCGCCTCGGCCTCTACGTGAAGATGAAGCAGTACTGCTCACCCTGCCACGCCGGCCAGAACTCCTTCCCGTTCGCCTCGCCGGGGCTAGACTTGGCGTATGCGACCGCAAAGAAGTACGTGACCGTGGATTCTGCCGCGTCGCGGATCATTCAGCAGATCAACGCCGGTCACAACGGGGCTCAGCCGGCGTGGGCGACGGAGTTCGCGCCGCTGGTCACCAGCATGGCGCAGAAGCTCCCGCCTCCTTAACCGTCGAGCGCGACGAGACCGATCCGGAGCGCCAAGCGCACGAGCCCCGGAACGTCGTGGATCCCCGTCTTGTCCATTAACTGAGCACGGTGGGTCTCGATCGTCTTCACGCTGACGTTGAGCAGACGGGCGATCTCCCGGGTGTTCTTACCCTCGGCGATCAGCTGCAGCACCTCCCGCTGACGCGGGGTGAGCGAGATCAACGTTTTGCTGTCCAGGCCCTCGCGCGCCATGGCGCCGACGTAGCTCTTGCCTTCGGCGACGGCGGAGAGCGCCTCCCGCAGCTCGTCGGGACCCGCATCCTTCGTAAGATAGCCTTGGACGCCCTCGCGCTGCGCACGGGCGATGGCCTCGTTGCCGCGGACAACGGTGAGAGCCAGCATCTTCGCAGCCGGGGCCGCTTTCGCGAGCTCGCGTTGGATGTCGGCGGCGTTGCCAATGCGCCAGTTGAAGTCGATGACGACGACGTCTGGCTTGGTCTTGGCCGCGAGCTCGAGCACGGATGGCAAAAATCCGCTATCACCCGCCACGGTGACCCCTTCGAAGCCTTCCATGAGGCTACGGAGGCCGGCCCGAAACAGGCGATGGTCATCGATTAGAAGAACGCGAATATCAGTCATCGGCGGACACCCCGGAAAGGTTAAGGCACAGCTTTTCGGTCGCTGTGCCTGACATCAATTGTGCCTTGATTCGGTCGAACGCCCTATCGGGAAAACCCTTGAAATTATGGATAATCCCCTGTTTTTGCTGTCTCAAATCCGAGTCGACCAGAATTCTTAGTGCGGCAATTGGCCAATTTTCATCACCGACTAATATTGGCTTTTTGGACGCAAAAAGGCGCCGCCTTTTGGGGCGACGCCTGCCTAGAATAGAGGCTGAGCGCGAGCCGCTTACTTCACTTGGGTAGGAATGGTCCATTTGACTGGCAACTCACCGGCTTTGAGACCCATGTAGAGCTCCCAATCGCCGGCCATATGAAGTTTCACGCCCTCGATCCTGAAGGTCAGGGGCGCGGTCTCGGTGATCTTCGGTTTGGTCACCATGCCGTGCTTGTGCGCGAGCATCTTGGCGTCGAAGGTAAAGTCCGTGAACTTGGCCTTCTTCATCGCCTCGGAGATCGGATTGACCTTCACCGTCATGTTGAAGGTCTTATTGAGGACGACGCCCTCGTCTTTGCCGCCATCGGCAGGCTGCGTGTCGACCAGGAGCTCGAAGTCCTGAGCCGGCGGCATCAGCTTGCCGAACTCTTTCGCGACCGCGGCGGTGCTCGTGAGGACCGTGAGGCTGCTTAGGGCGATGGTGGTCAGGAAACGGGACATGTCGTTCTCCCCTATCAAGGTGGTCGCACTGCAAGTTCCGGGGCACACTGAGCCCAGGGCGCGCGGATTCTATGTAACCGTACTTGAGATTTCAATGAGATTGTTAAAATGGCAGACACAACCATGGCAAAATCAATGGTTCTGTACCACTATTGGCGTAGCTCCTGCTCCTGGCGGGTGCGCTGGGCGCTAGCCCTAAAGGGCGTTCCATACGAGTCGAGGCCGGTGAACATCCTTACGGGAGAGCACCGGGCGGAGGCCTATCTGAGGACGAACCCTTCGGGGCTCCTGCCGGCGCTCGTCGTCGACGGAAAACCCTACGGGGAGTCCCTGGCGCTGCTCGAATGGATCGAAGAGACTTGGAAAGATCCGCCCTTACTGCCGCAAGAGCCACTCGCGCGCCTGCGTGTCCGCCAACTGGCCCTGACGATCGTGTCGGGCACTCAGCCGCTCCAGAACCCCTCGGCGCTGAAACAATTCGTCCCGGATGACAAAGCGCGCCCGGCGCAGGCCCGGCACTTCATCGCCAAAGGGCTCGGCATCTACGAAGAGCTTCTGGCCCGCGGAGGAGACGGCGAGTTCTCTTTCGGAGACAAACTCACGCTCGCCGACCTTTGTTTGGTGCCACAGGTTTACAACGCCAAGCGGTTCGACGTCGATATGGCGGCTTTTCCGCGCAGCGCTGCGATCTTCGAACGCTGCTCGAAGACGAAGGAGTGCGAGGCCTCGGCCCCTCACAACCAGCCGGGGGCTACTCCACCGACTTCATGACCGCGGCGATCAAGGGGGACGCGACTTGGTCGAAGTGGGTGAGCTCGCCCGTCGGCGGGTTGTACCAGCGCTTGTAATAGAAGTAATTGCGCAACACGAGCTTCACGTAGGCCTTCGTCTCTTTGTAGGGAATGCGCTCGATGAAGGCCAGGAGATCGGTCGTCGGGATCGAGGTCTTCCAGCGCGCTGCCGCGCTCGGGCTCGCGTTGTAGGCCGAGAGCATGAAGACCGGGCTGTCGTATTTCGACAGCAACGACTTCACGTGGTGCACGCCGATCTTCAAGTTGGTGTCGGGGACGATCAAGCTGACCGGGTTCTTCGCGAGGGCCATGAGGCTCTTACGCTCTTCAGCGGAGACGTAGTCGGCGCCGAGCCGCTTCGCCTCGAGGACGGCGGTGGCGGGCATCAGCTGCATGAGGCCCAAGGCGCCGACGGGCGAGCGGGCTTCCGGGTTGAAGACGCTTTCCTGGCGGATGATCGCCATGACGAGGTCGGGGTCGACCGAGGCCTTCTTCGCCAGCTCGTTGATCTTGTCGGCGTAGCGGCGCGGGAAGAGCATGCGCTCGAAGCCAGCGGGGAGACTGCCGCGAAAGCCGCGCGGCAGCGAGTCGTAGAGCTTGATGGAGTCGAGCCAACGGCCCGAGGCGAAGAGCATGACCGCCTTGAGGAGCATCTTCTCCGGCTTCTGGTCGGCGACGTCGAGCTCCTCCAGCTCGCAGACGGCCTCTTCGTGCAGGCCGAGGCGCATCAGCGCCTCGACGCGCTTCACGCGCAGACGGTCGGCGGGCACGAACACCTCGCGCAGCGCGTGCATCCGGAAAGTCGGCGTGCGCGCCGGCGAGAGGGCCAGCTTCTTGCCCATCGCCTTTTCGAGGAGGTAGTGGCCAATGGCGCCGTAATAGGTCGAGTAGAATTCGGTGACGACGCGGCGCCACATCTCCTCCGCCAGGGCCGCGTTGCCCTGCTCGAGGTAGACGCGGCCGGCCCAAAAGAGCGCGAAGGCGTGGCCGCCGACCGAGCGCTCGTCGACGGAGAGCGAGTCCTGGCCGCGGATCATCGCCTCGAGGGGGACGAGCGCGCCCGCCCAGTCCTTGCGATCGATGTCGAGGAGGACGAGGCCCATCAAGGCCTGCTCGGCGTCTTCGCCGTTCGGGAAACGCTCGATGTAGTCCTTGAGTTGGGAGATCGCCTCGTCGGCGTTGAGCTCGTTCTCCGCGATCCGGCCGAGGGCGAAGGTGGCCTTCGCCTCGTAGATGGGGCTTTTTGCCTTGCGCGCGGCGTCACGAACCTCAGCGATGGATTTTTTCGCGTCTTCGAACTCGTCGGCGGACCAGAAGAGGTGGCCCAAGCGCAGGCGGCTTTCGGCCCAGCCCGCGAAGCCGTAAGCCTTCTGCATGTCGGCGGCGATCTCGGTCCATACAGCGCGGCGTTGGGCCTTGTCGCGCTTCTTGTAACAGCCGTCGACCGCCTTGCCCGTCGTGACGGCGATGTCCAGGGTCTCGGCCGATTTCGTGTGCGCCAGCGCCTCTGAAAGGCGGTCCTTGGCTTTGCCGCATTGCTGCTGCACGGCGAGCTTGCGCACTTCGTCGAAGCGGATGCGCGCGGCGAAGGCGGGGCTCGCCTTGTCCTTCGCTTCCTTGATCGACTTCAGCCAAGGCGTTTGGTTGATCATCGCGGGCGAGACGGAAGCGGCGAGCGCGTAGGTCCGGTCGGCGACGGCGCCCTCGCGGCCTTTCGGCAGGGTGCCGATCAACTTCTTCAGGGCGTTGCGCCGGAAGGCGGCGGAGCGGAAGGTGTCGATGCGCGCGACGAGGTCTCTCAGGCCTTCGTCGGAGAGGATGGTGAGGGCTTCCTTGCTTATGCCCTCGAACACGAGCTTCTTCTGCGCGCAGCTGCCGGCGGCGAACTGCGCCATCATGCCGGCGGCTTTCGCTTGCACGTCAGGCGCGCCGCCCTTGGTGGTGATCAACTCGAGAAGCGCGAAAGGCAGCAGGGGATGCGCGAGAAAGTCGCGCCTTTCGGCCTCCGAGCTCGTGTCTAGATAGCGCGCGAGCTCGGCGAAGGCGGCCTTCTCGCCCGCACCGTTGCCGCCGCGCGTGGCGCGCTCGAGCTCCAGAAAAGCGCGCGTCACCGGGTCCTGCTCTTTGAGCAGCTTCGTGAAGGCCTCGGGGCTCAGGGTCTCCGGCGAAACGCGCTCGACGTGCTCCTCGAGCCAAGCGCCGAGGTTCGCGTCCATCGGCGAGGCTTGCGCCTCCGCGTCGGGCGGCGCATAGGACTCGGGCGGAGTCGTCGCGAACGCGAGGCCGGACAGACCGAGCAAGAAGGCGGCGACGACAGATCTCAAGCGGGATTCCTCGGTTCGTGGCACGGATGCGCTGGCAAGATCTCGATGGTATCCGGGTCAGTCGTCTTCGTCGATCTTCTGGACGTCGGGCGTCGTCGAGGACTTGGAGGCGTCGCCAGAGCCGGAGGTCAAGTTGCGGCGGCGCAGGTCCTCCTCGGCGAACTCGCCATCAAAATCGGTCGCCGCGCGTTCGGCCGGATGCTTGGCGACCTGCTCCTCGACCTCGGCTTTGTGACGGATTGCCTTCTCATACGAGGGCTCGAGCTCGAGACTCTTATTGAAGCAGGCGAGCGCCTTCTCCGGCTTGTGCCAACGGCGGTAGCCGAGGCCCATGTTGAAGTGCAGACGGGCGGCGACCGGCTTCTCCTTGCCGATGGCCGACAGGGCGGACTTGTAGAGCGCCATGCCTTTGTCGAAGCGACCGGAGCGCATGGAGACGACGGCGGCGGTGTTGAAGATCGAGGCCATCTCGCGGGGGCCGGAGATCATTTTCAGCAGGGCGAGCGCCTCGTTGACCTCGCCGGCGACGAGCAGGCACTTGCCCTTGCCGACTTTGGCGCCGTGGTTGTCCGCGTCCAAGGTCTCCGCGGCGGCGAACTCGGCCTCCGCCGCCTCCGGCTGGTCGTTCTCGAAGAAGGCGTTGCCGAGGTCGATCAGGCGATCGACGTTGTGCGGGTTGATCAGCTTCGCCTGCTCGAGGTAGCTGATCGCCGCCTCGTAGTGGCCGGCGGCGAGCTGGCAGCGGCCGGCGAGGTGCAGCCCGCGGATGTTCGGCACGTCGCCGGGCTTGCCCTCGACGAACGTGGCGAGGAGCTCGGAGGCCTGAGCGAACTTGCCCTCGTGGATCAGGTTCTCGGCGAGCTCCATCGAGACGCGCTCGTGGCCCGGGTTCTTGCCGAGGAGCTCGTGGAGGAGCTTCGAGGCCAAGGTCCAGTCGCCGCGCTTGCGGGCGTCGGCCACGGCGATCAGGCCGTCGCGGGCGGACTTCGTCGACTTCTCCTCTTCGAACAAGGCGACGATGCACTCCTTGATGGTCGCGGAATCCACGGGTCCCGCGTGGAGCTGCGAGACGCCGTACTCGGCGCCGGTCGCGAGGGTCGCGTCCTCGAGATTCTGGACCAGGAGAAAGATCGGGCGGGTTTCGACGAGAAAATGACCCTTGATCGAGGAGAGCACCTGATTGACGTGCTCGGAGCCGTGCTCCCAGTCGATGACGAGCACCGAGTCGGGGTATTTGAAGAGCTTCTCGATGCAGTCGTCCTTCGAGCTCGGCATCAGGAATTGCTTGCAGCTCAAGGCTTCGAGCTGTGCTTTGACGCTTTCGACCACCTCCGCGCGGGGCGAATGGATGATGGGCGGCGATTTGACGGCGATCGGCCCTGCCACCGGTAACTCCCCAAATAGTTGATCTGCCAAGATTTTACGTTGACTGGACGGGGGTCACAAGGGGGCTTAACATGGGCTTTACTCGATCTTTGGGACGCCTCACTAGTATCCCCAGGAGTCACAAAGGTTCCCATCAGATACGGAGAGACCTCGATGTCGACGCGTGGGCCCGCAGCGGAGTTCGATCAGGTAAAGTCCGCGCTCGAGGCCTTGGCGGGAGCGGTGTTGGATCAAATGCGCGCCCTCCATTCCGCGGCGACGCGTCACGATCATGCCGAGCTGGCGCTCATCGTCGTGCGCGACAAGGACATCGACAAGCTCGAGCTCGACCTCGACAAGCTGTGCCGCTCCTTCATGGAGATGCGGGCGCCGCTCGGGCCGGATTTCCGCTTCGCCATGGGCGCGCTCGACATCGCCCGCAGCTTGGAGCGCATCGGCGACTGCATCGAGTACGTCGCACGCCACGTCTCCGACACGCCGAAGATGGTCAAGGACTTCCCCGAAGGCTGGCAGGTCTGCATCTCGATGATCGAGAAGTGCGTCGACATCCTGACGATGACGCAAGGCGCCTGGCTGCGCTCCGACGCGAAGGCCGCGCGCGCCATCCCCGAGCACGACGACTTTGTCGACGCCTTGCAAGAGCAGGCGTATGAGATGATCATAAAGAGCGTGCGCGCCGGTAAGGTCGACGTGGAGCTCGGGATGATGACCTTGCTCATCGTGAACAAGCTCGAAAGCCTGGCCGACGTGGCCTGCCACATCGCCGAGAGCATCGTCTTCGTGATCCAGGCGAAGCAGATTCGCCACGAGAAGTCGAGAACCGCGGAAGCCTGAATCGGAGAGGAGCAAGATGCGCCTGGTTTTCGTTTTGACTGTGTTGCTGCTGGTCGCGTGCGAGAAGAATAAGCCGGCGGAGCCGGCGAAGCCGGCGCCGACCACGACGAACCCTGGGCCGGCGAGCGCCTTGGCACCTCCGGCCGCGCAGCCTCCGGCAGCGGCACCGGTGGCACCGGCCGCGCCCACCGCTCCGGCGGCGCCGAAGTTCGACGTCGAAGCGCTGCGCGGCTTCACGTACCGGAGCGAAGCGGGGAATCGCGTGAGCTTCACGCGGGACCGGCGGGTCGAGATCGCGCGAGAAGGCGGCGCCGTGGTCACGCGTGGGGAAAAGGCGGAAGCCGAGGGCGACATGGTCGTCTACGCGGTTGTTGGTTCGGGCGCGAAAGCGTCGTTCAAAGTCGACGCAGACTTGCAGAAGATCGTCGGCGGCGAGCCGCCGGAGACGTTCACGGCGATGCCGGCGATGAATCCGGACGGGCAGACGTACGTGAGCGATACCGGCGTGACCTTGAAATTCAGCGGTGCGAAGGCTTCGTATTCGCACGCCAGCGAGAAGCAGCCGTGGACTGGGACCGACGTGAAATACGAGGGCGCGCGGATCACGGTCAACGAGGTTCACGCGAAGGTCACGGTGGGGCGGGTGTATGCGGTCGAGAACGGTGGGATGCGGTTGATCGACTCGACGCCGGCGCAGATGGCGGCGACGTTTCTTTTGAAGGAAGCGGCGAAGCCCTGAGGCCGGGGCCGAACCATCGTCCAAGGCCCAGGCGGGGCATATCGTAGAGCGGCTTCTCGGTGAAGCCGTTCGCGGCGTTCGGTAAGTCCCGGGACGACCTTTGCTCCACGGGCTGGCGTCGCTCTTTGCTGCCTTTCTCCCAGGCAAAAGCTGCCGCGCGCGCTGGGCAAACTTGGGACCGTTCATCCCCGGTGCGAAACGCCGATAGGCTTTCGAGCGAACTCGCATGAAACCGGCGGCCAGGACTGGCACCGTGCCGGATCAATCGGCTTGAGGATGAGCGTGAGCTTCGGGCGGGAAAAACTGGAGGAAGCGGGGATCGCGGTGGTGATCCCGGCATACGAGTGCGAGCGGCATCTGCGCGGCCTCGTCGAGCGGATCCCCGGCTTCGTCAAGACGATCGTGATCGTGAACGACTGCAGTCAAGACGGCACGGGGACTTTGATCGAAGCCTTACGCGCGAAGGACGCGCGGATCGTCACGGTACACCACGAGGTGAATCAGGGCGTCGGCGGCGCGATGGTATCCGGCTTTCGCGCGGCGCTCACGACCTCGGCGCAGATCGTCGTGAAGCTCGACGGGGACGGGCAGATGGCGCCCGAGCGCATCGCCGCGCTGGTGATGCCCTTGCTGGAGCGGCGGGCCGATTTCGCCAAGGGCAACCGGTTTCGGCACGCGACGGCCTTGCGCTCGATGCCTCTCTTCCGGCGTTTCGGGAACTTGGCCCTGAGCTTCGCGGTGAAGCTCGGATCGGGCTATTGGAAGATGTTCGACCCTTGCAACGGGTTCATCGCCATACGCCGCGAGGTGCTGGCGGCGATCAACCTCGACCAGCTGGAAAAACGTTACTTCTTCGAGATCTCAATGCTGCACCAGCTGTCGCTCGTCGGCGCGGTGGTGCGGGACGTCGGCATGCCGGCCTTCTACGGATCTGAGACCTCGCATCTAAGAATCAAGCGCGTCCTGCTCGAGTTTCCGCCGAAGCTCGTGGCGATCACGTTGCGAAGGGTCATGTACCGGAAGCTCGGCTTCGACTTCTCCATGGACGGCGTCTATCTGATCGCCGGCCTGCCGCTCCTCGCGTTCGGCGGCATCTTCGGCGCGGCGAAATGGTATCACTACGCCTCGGCTGGCGTGCCGGCGCCGACGGGGACGATCATGGTGGCTTTGCTCGCCTTTGTCGTCGGCGTGCAATTCTTGACCGCCGCGGCGGCTCTCGACATCCTGGCGGAGCCGTCGGAGCCGGTCTCGGGGCGCACGATCGAGGCGGCCGTCCCGATGGAAATCGACGTCGAGGCCGCGTCTTGAGCCGGAGGCTTTCCTTCTGGGCCCTGGCCCTGGTCCTGATCGTCCTGATCGCGGGGGCGTATCTGCCGAACGTGAACGGCGCGTATCACTTCGACGACGGGCACACGATCAGCGAAAACCCGGCGATGCGGAACTGGAACAGTCTCGTCGACGTGTGGACGGATTCGCGGCTCGAGTCGCTCCTGCCCGCGAACCGCAGCTACCGGCCGCTCCTGTTCATCACGTATTTCCTTTGCTATCAGGCCGGCGACGGCGAAACCTGGGTGTTTCACGTCGTGAAGATGCTCATGCATCTCGTATTCTGCATGGCGAGCTTCGTGGTGTGGCGCCGGCTTTTCGCCCTACCTGGGTGGATACCCGAGGCAATGCCGCGATGGCTGACACCCGACGCCTTGGCGGCCTATCTATCTGTGTTGCTGGCGATACACCCGGCTTCGAACGAGTGTGTGAACTACATCACGGCGACATCGACGCTGCAGTGCGCGATGTTTTACGTGCTCGCGTTTTGCGCCTATTTGATCGGCCGCGAGCGGGGCACCATCACGCCAATGGTCTTGGCGATGGTTTGCTACGTTGCCTCGGTGCTGACAAAGGAAGAGGGCATTACCTTGCCGGCCGTACTGGTGGTCTACGAGCTTTTGTGCGGGAAACGGCGCCTTCGGGCGACGGCACCCTTTTGGTTGGCGTTTCTGGCGCTCGGGGTTTTGCAGTACAAGATGCTGCCAGAGTCGCACGCGCAGTCGCGCGGGTCCGTGTCGTCCATGGACTACTTCATGACGCAGTGGCGGGCTTACCTCTGGTACATGAAGCTGTGGTTCTGGCCCTTCGATTTGAACGCGGACAACGTGTCTTTCGGGTTCTCTTCGGAGCTTACGGACATTCGGGTCATTCAGGCGGTGATCGGCAACGTCTTGGTCGGCGTTTTGACCTGGGTCAACCGCAGGCGCGCGCCCGCGCTGCTGTTTGGCGTGCTCTGGTTCTACATCGCCATCTCGCCGGCTTCGAGCATCATGCCGCTCGCCGAGCCGGTGAACGAGAGGCGGATGTTTCTGAGCTACGTCGGTTACGCGGGCGGGCTTTTGCCGGTCGTGATCCTCGGGCTGATGCGCATCGCGAGGCTCGAAGGGCGCAAGCTCGGCGTGGCTCTGGCGGTGATCGCGCTTTGCCTCTTTGGCGGAGCGGTGCGGCGGAGCCTCGTCTGGAACGACGCCGAGAGTCTTTGGGAAGACACGCTCGCGAAAAATCCGGAGTCGGGGCGTGCGCTGAACAACCTGGCACTTGTGTACATGCGCACGGCCAAGTTCGACAAGGCGCTCGAGCTCCTGGGGAAATGTGAGACGGTGTGGACGGGGTACGCGTATTGCAGCATCAACAAAGCGATCACGCTCGTTGCGATGAAGCGGTATCCCGAGGCGAAGGCGTCGTTCGAGCGGGCGATCGGCCTAAATCCTAGGCTTCCGGATTCGCATTTTTACTACGCTGACTTTCTGGAGACGGTGGGCGAAGCAGCGACGGCGCGGACGAGCTTCCTGAAGGTCGACGAGCTGGCGGGCGGCGTGCACATCGAGGCGAAGTTCCGCGCGGCGCAGCTGGCGCTAAAGGCGAACGAGACGCAAATGGCGCGTGCCTTGCTCGAGGATGCGCTGCGCGTCTCGCCGAACGATGCGCGGATCCGCGCGCTTTACAACACGCTGAAGCCATGACCGCGACGCGCCTCGGGACAGTGCTTCCGTGCATAGGACTCTTCCTGCTCGCGCTCGGCTTGCGGATGGCTTTGGCGGGCCCGCCGCCGAGGCTCGGATACGACGAGCGGATCTATGCGCGCTATGCTGATGCTTTCGCCGAAGGCGTGCCGGCGCTGCGCGCCATGTTCGCGGCTTATCCGCAGGATGAAAGTTTGGCGAAAGGCCCCCCGCCGACTCGGCTCGCCTTCATCGCCGTGTCGTCCTTGCCATGCAAGCTCGCTGGACGCTGCGGAGCGCAGGGAGTGATGGACGTGGCCCTCTGGTTCGGGGCGCTTCTGGCTGCGGCGTCCTTCCTCGTTTTGAGGCGGTGGATCGAGCCTCGGCTCGCGGTCGTGGCGGGAATCCTGGTGGCGGTGTCGCCGCTCGGGATCGCGATGAGCCATCGGGCGCTGCAGGATACCTTCTTTGCGGTCGTGGCGCTGGCGTTCGTCGGGACGCATGATTGGTATTGGCGACGGCCGAGCTTGGGGACTGCGGCCGCGGTCGGGGCGGCGTTCGGGGTCGCCATGCTGACGAAGGAGTCGGCCGGCGCGCTCTTGGCGGTGCAAGTTTTGCTCGCGGTGACGATGTACTGGCCGCGACTTCGGGCGGTGAGCGTTTGGCCCTTGGTGCTGGGGGTGGTCGGTGGCGCCTTTGCGGCGGTCTTCTTGCTGGCGACCTTGGCCGGGGATTTGGCGACGCTGCAGCGGACGTACGCGTTTTATGTGAGGACGGTGCCGGAGATTCCTTACTCGCTCGATCGGCAGGGTGGGGCCTGGTTTCGGTATGCGGTGGACTTTATGATGCTCTCGCCGCTGACGCTTCTTTTTGGGGCATACGCGATCGGAAAAGTCGATTGTGGGAAGTTGGTCGCGCAGTTGGCGGTCGGGATGATCGTCTTTTCCTCTTTGCCGATCTTGAACGCGCGGTTCGTGCTGATGCACGACGTGCTCCTTCGGGGACTCGTCGCGGCGGGAATTTTCGCGGTGTGGCGGAAGTGGGGAGGAGCGGTGGCGGTGGCAATCTTAGTCCTGTTGGTGGCGGCGGACTTGGGGCAGTTTTGGCGGATCTTTCGCGTCGGCGGGGTTTACGATCCGGTGACGTTCGAGCTGGGGAAGGGTTTGGGGTTTTTTCGGTAGCCTTTTCAGGGATTGATGCCCACTTCTGTCGGCAGTGCGCGGTTCGGGCCAGGGAATTCTGAGCGGTCTTGGTTATGGTAAGTGCTTGTCGATCAAGTTTGGTTTCGCGCGAAACCGCAATTTGTCACTCGATGCGGCAAGGGCCGACGAGAGGCCGCGAGCATGTCTTTCGCAATGAAAGATGAGGCGTGCAAGGATCCTTCGGTGCCTGCGATCACGTTCGGCCCGTGCCGATCGGACGCGGCAACACCTTGGCGTCTCAGGAAGGCTTTGGCCGTGCTAGAAGTGGGAAATGGCCGTCGTGCGTCCGCAAATCTCCATCTCCGTTCGCGACTTCGCCTTACCTTTTCCCCGGTCGGGAAGCATCGAGGCGGATTCCGGGTATGCGTTCTCGCCGGAGCGGGGGCTGGAGATCCATGCGGAGATTCAGGCGAAGCGCGCGGCGGAGGATGCGAGCTATCTGGCGGAGCAACCTTTGCAGCACGTCTTCGAGACGGCGGCGTTTCGCTTTCGGGTGGGGGGGCGCGTCGATGGGCGGTGCGCGACGGTGGACGGCGTCTGTGCGCTGGAAGAGATCAAGTCGACCTTCGATGATGCCAGGCTCTTGAAGAAGTTGGCCGCCGAGCCCGAGCACCCCTATCTTCTGCAGCTTCGCACTTACGGATACTTCGAGCTGCTTGCCACGAAAGTGGAGCCCCGGCTGAAGATGCTCGTGGTGTCTTCGCGGCGAGGGACGGTCACGGAGTTGGATGTCGGACTCGACTTGCCTCGCTATGAAGCGTGGCTCGCGCGTC
Organism: Pseudomonadota bacterium; assembly: GCA_031416315.1. Taxonomy (GTDB): domain Bacteria; phylum Bdellovibrionota_B; class Oligoflexia; order Oligoflexales; family CAIYRB01; genus JANOTL01. The sequence goes on along the minus strand of JANOTL010000123.1, from coordinate 10,566 downwards.
GGCTCGAAGCGCTGGTCATCGAGGAGAAAGACCTGCGGTCCCGGGCCCGAAGGCGGCGAAAGGTTGGGCTTTCGCTGCAGTTTCCCTTCGCAACGCCGCGGCCTGGGCAACTCGAGCTCGTCCAGTTTCTCGAGCAGCCGACGAAGAAGCACCATTTGATCCAGGCACCGACAGGACTCGGGAAGACCGTCGCAGTGAGCTACCCGATGCTGAAGGAAGCGCTCGCGCGCGGTAGCCCACTGCTTTACGTCACGCCGAAGAACAGTCAACAGCGCGAGGCTGAGAACGCGGCCGCCCATTTGGCGAAGGCTTCGCGCTTGAAGGCGATCACCTTGACCGCTAAGGCACGTCTTTGCATGAAAGACGAGCCTCTGTGCAACCCGACCTATTGCGAATACGCGAGGGGTCATTACGACAAGGTCGAGCGTCACGGCCTCGTCGCGAAGCTCGCGAAGAAGCCGAAGCTGGACGAGCACGTGCTTCGCTCTTATGCAAAGCGCTACGAAGTTTGCCCGTACGAGCTTTCGCTCGACGCCGCACCGGCCTTCGACTTGATCATCGGCGACTACAACTACGTCATTCAACACCCGACCTTCGTCGGGCGTATAGCCGCGAAATTGCGCGGGAAAGGAGCGGCGCCGAATCTCGTGGTCGACGAAGCTCACAATCTCGTCCCGCGTGCGTGCGACAATCTTTCGGCCGCGCTGTCGCGCCGAACGTTGACGTTGCATGCGGCCAAGCTCGACGCGCAGCCGGAAGCTCGGCGCCTCGCCCTACGCCTTGCCGACCTGATTCCTTCGATCCGAAAGCTCCGAGACTGCGGCAAGCTGCAAGAAACGGCCGCCGACCTCGCCGCATTTTTTGGCCAGTACCTCGCCTCGGATGCGGCGATCGAAGCCGGCGATCCGGTGGTTCAGCTCGCGCAGGAAGTCGGAAATTTCGTCGGCGCGCTCGCGCTCGCAACGCAGGCCCAGGACGACGGAGAAGACGAGTCCTTCGCCTTTCTCGCGGAGGGGCAGATCTTGCGCCTGGTCTGTCTGGATGCCAGCGCCTTCCTGGCCCGCGCCTTCTTGCCCTTCGCCAAGCTGACGCTGTTCTCGGCCACGCTCGCGCCATTCGAATACCACGCGCGCCTCGCTGGGCTCGATTCCGCTGCCCTTGCGACGGCAGAGTTCGCCTCGCCTTTTCCCCGCGAAAACCGCAAGCTCCTGATCATTCCGCAGGTCTCGACCAAGCTCCGCGACCGCGCGCGCCATGCCCAGCGCATCGCCGACGCGATTCGTCGCATCACCGCCGTGCGGCCGGGCCACTACGCTGCGTTCTTTCCGAGCTTCGCGTTTCTGGCCGAGGTCGCGGCGCATCTCCAGACCCCAGGCTTCGAGATCTTGCGCCAGGCGCCGGCGATGACGCGCGCGCAGACGACGGCGACGTTAGCGCGCCTTCGCGACACGACGCATCCCGCCATCCTCCTAGGCGTGCAGGGCGGCTCGTTCGCGGAGGGCGTCGACTACCCCGGCGAGATCTTGGTCGGCGTCCTCATCATCGGCCCGGGCATTCCGAGCGCGGATCCCGCGCGCGAGGCGATGCGCGTCTATTATGAAAAGCGCTACGGAAAGGGCGGCGACTATGCGTACACGATTCCGGCGATGGCCAAGGTCGTGCAAGCGGCTGGACGCGTGATCCGTACCGAGTCAGACCGCGGCATCATCGTGCTCCTCGACGCCCGCTTCCTCGAGCCGCGCTATACCGCGCTGTTTCCGGCCGATTGGCGCGAAGCCCCCGCCAGCTCGCTCGTTTCGACCGCGATCCTGGCGGAGCTGGCCGAATTCTGGAAAGGGTCGAGGAATTTGGCGGATATTTAACAGTTGATACAGACGCTTACCCGGTCGGCGCCTTCTGCTTCGGCTGCTGCATGTGCCAGGTCGCGGGCTGCGTCGCGACCCGGACGTGGAGCATCTCCGCCTCGACCACGAGCTCCTTCAGGAGCGGCTCGAGCTTGTTCAGGAGGATGCGAGCGGCGCCCTTCCAGTCGGAATTGGCGCGCGCCATCGCGAGGCCAACCGTCGTGCGCTTCAAAAGGGCGCCGATGCCGAGGACGCCGGCCGTCTCGACGGCTTCGTGGTCGACGATGCCCGTGACGTGGTCGATCAGGTCGCCGAGGAGCTGGCTGTCGTTCACGGTGGCGTCGAACTCGGTCGGCTTCAGATTGCCGCGCGCCTGCCAGCAGTCCACGGCGAGCTGCTTCAGGCCGGCGCCGATGACGGAGGCGAGGTTGCGCACGGCGTCGAGGGTCTGCACGGCGAGGTCGATCGGTGAGTCGATCTGAATCTCGAGGCGGCTCTCGTCGACAAGGCGGGTGTCGCCGCGGACGGTGGTGTCGGGCTCGCGGCCGGTCAGCAGGCGATCGTCGAGCGAGATGCGCGTGATCGAGTGACCGGGCGGGACGAGCGTCTCCTCGATCCAGACAAGCGCCTCGTCAAGGGTCTTGATCGGGACCGGAACAGGCACTTTCTTGCTGTTGATGAAGACGCGACGCAACATGGCGAATAGATCCCCGCAAAGGCCCGGGATGGGCCCTTGGTTACGTGCAGGTAGGATGAAGCGGAAGTCGGTCGACTCAGCCTTCGCCGGTGCCCGTGCCGGCGGTGGGCGACGAGACCATGCGATTGATCTGCTTGAGGAGCGCGTGCGCCTTGTCGTCGTAAGGATCGACGTTGACGATGCGCTCGAGGAGAGCTTTGGCCTCGCCGCTCTTCGCGATGCGATGCTTGATCGCGGCGAGCGTGTAGGTCATGTTGTGGTCCGAAGGATGAAGCTCGGTGTAGGCCTGGAGCGCGACTTCGACTTCGGAGAACTTGTTGCGCTCGTGCGCGATCTGCACGAGCGTGAAGAGCCCCGCCGTGTTGTCGGGCTTCAGCTGCAAGGACTTGACGACCCAGCGGCTGGCTTCGTCGTACTCCTGCAGGCCGTGGAAGGCGAGGCCGAGTCCTAGGTTCGCCATCTCGTCGTCGGGCGCGAGGCTGACGGCCTTTTGGAACTGCGGGACCGCGAGGTCGTACTTGCGGGTCGTCAGGGCGACCGTGCCGAGGCCGATGTAGGCACGCGGGCTGTATGCGTCGAGCTCAATCGCCTGGTTGTACGCGACCTTGCCTTGCTCGCCATCGCCGAGCTTGGTGAAGCAGTCGCCGATCAGTCGGTAGAGGTTCGACTTGTGGTGCAGCGGGATGTCTTTGATTCTGAAGATCGACTCGATCAGGTCGATGGCGGCGAGGTACTGCTTCGCGCCGACCAGCGCTTCGGCCTCGAGGGCCTGATGATCGAGGGCCGAGACGTCGACGGTCGCCTGCTGACGGAAGACGCCGGCGAGCGCTTCGCGCATCTCGGTCTCCGCCTTCACGCGGGCCGTCTTCATCGTCGAGGCGTTCTTGTTCGACACGTTGTTGCGCAGAGCGGTCGCCTGCGAGGCCTTCTTGATCGCCTTTGCGAGCGAGTCGACCGAGCCGGCGCAGAAGTCGAGGCGATGCTTGCCGAGGTACTCCTCGACGAGCGGCGTGCGCGAAGCGAGGACCGGGACCTGGTTCACCATCGCCATCGCGAGGCGATAGGGCTCGCCTTCCTGGCGGTCACGGGCCGGCATCGGCGAGTAGTAGAGGCAGTCGGCCGCGGTCAGGACCGTGGCTTCGGCGTCGCGGCTCGGGGCGACGTAGACCGCTTGGCGATCGAGGCCGAGGTGCACGAGACGGTCCCGAAGCTCGGTCGAGAAGCTGCCGATGCCGCAGAACACCAGCTTGACGCGCATTCCCAGGGATTTATCAGTTCTTTCAAGGACTTTCACGGCGTGGACGAGGTCGAACAGGGACTCTTCCCACTCGATCTGGCCGAAGTGCGCGATGACGAAGTCGGTGTCTGCCAGGCCGAGCGTGGCGACGGCCTTGGCGCGGGCTTTGCCGCCGCGTTGAGCGCGGGGCTCGACCCAAGGGCGGAAGCTGAACACGCGGCGGTCTTCGACGCCTTCGAGCCCAAGCGCGGCGCGGGCGCCCTCGGCCTGGACGATAAAGGCGTCGGCGGCGTTCGTGACTTCGTTGCGGATCGTACGCAGGTGGACCAGGTCCTCGCCAGGAAACGGCGTGGCATTGTCGACCCAAACGACGAGACGGAAGCGGTGACGCCACTTCGCCTTGACGCACTGGAAGGCGTACATCCCCAGGCGCTCTTTGACGATCACGGCGTCGAAGCCAGCGAGCGCCTTCTCGAGGCCCGGAAGGAAGGTCGTGTTCTCGTTATGGTCCGGCAAGGCGATGCATTCCAGGCCTTGGAACCAGCTCGTTTGCGTTAGATAGCCGCAAATCGACTCCGAAGCGATCACCGAGACCTGGTACTCGTCTTTGAGCAACAGGAACTGATCGATCTCCTCGACGGTCGGGAGATTTCCGTAGACGAGGGCCAGCTTTTTTCTCGATCCGCCTTGCGTCGCCATCGAACGAACCTCCGTAGAAACCTGAATCTTGGGCATTCTCAGGCACCGTGCGCAAAGGTTGCGCTGGCCTGTCGGGCCGTCTCCGCCTTGAACCGTCCAAGGGCGCGCCTCGCGGCGTTGACCTTGTTCATCTGAGCTTGCGCTCGCTCCTTGGCCATTTCCAGCCGCGGGGCGAGCCGCGTGTCGATCTCGGATATCTCTGCAAACATGAGCTTGGCGCCGGGGGCCTCGGCTAGATCTATGCCTAAGGACTGCGCGCGGGCGTCGATGGCGCGCAGGTTATGGAAGGTGGCCATCCTGGCCTTCAGAGCACCGTTCGCACCGTCGTCGTCACGTTGATCGAGCCGCTCGAGTGCCTCGAGTCCGAGCCGCCGCATGGCAGCGAGCGCCGCAAGCGCCTTACGGACGCACTCGTCGTGGGAGCCGAGGGCCATGGGGCGTCTCGATCTCGAGCTAAGGATTGAGGGAAGTCTCTATTGGATAGTGTAGGGCAAACAAAGGCGCAGCGTCAAATATCAGAAGGTCTGAACGTTGGGCTGCTCCATCGGTCCACGCACCTGCATGGTGACCTTGCCCTCGGCCGACTTGCCAGTGGCCATGTCCATGACCACGCCCAGCTTCTCCTTCAGGTCGCCGTCGAGCTGCACGGCCACCTGAAGATCGAGGATCGAGGCCGTGGGAACGGCTTTGAGCGCGACTTTGCCGTCGGTGAGGATGGAAAGCTCCTGGGAGACGAAGCCCGAGCCCTTGGCGAACTCCAGGACGCCGTTCTTCACCTGAGCTTTGATCTCGGCGGTCTTGAAGGTCTGGTTCTGCAGGCCGATCGACGGATGGTCGAGCATCAGAGTCGCGTTGACCAGCTTGACGTCCATGGAGCCCGCGGACTGCGTCGGGTTCGTCGAGTTGAGGTCGAAGTCCATCCGGCCGGTGAGCGCGCCGGTGATCCCGATCGCGGTCATGAGGGGCGCGACCATCTGGTTGGCGTTGGGTCCCGACGCAGCCGTAGACAGCGCGAAGGCGACGAGCTGGTCGATCGGGAACTTGTCGGATACGAACTGGAAGCGGCGCGGCATGGCCTCGCCCTTGATCAGGTCGAGGAGGCCGAAATCGAGGGTAATGTCCATCTCGCCCGGCTCTTTGCCGATGCCGCTTGAGGCGGCAAATGCCGCCTCGGCGCGGACTTTGCCCATGAGAAAGCTGAGGGCGCTGACGTTGGCCGACATCGAGGTGAGCGTCATGCTCGAGTTGCCCGCGGCGTTCTCGATCTTGATGTCCTTCGCCTTGATGCCGAGCGGTAGCGAGGCCCCCATCTCGCCGATGCGGACGTTGAAGCCGGTCGACTGCGCGATCTCCGCGGACAAAGACTCCTTCAAGACCTCGTACGGGAAAGTCAGGAAGAGGAAGAGCGCGAAGCTGAACAGGAAGAGCCCGACGAACAGGAGGATGTGCAGCAGCTTTTTCATTCAGTTCACTCCGTAGCCGCGGACCTTGACCTGACCGTCGAAGAAGAGCTTCGTGCCGTAACGGCCGCGGATCTGGAGATCCTGGACGCGCAGGTACTTGTTCGACTTCTCGATCTCCACGAGGTAGCTCATCATGCGCGGGATCGAGATGTTGGGAAGCCGCATCTCGACTTTGACTTCCTGCACCTTGTCGGCGAGCGGGTTGTCGGTGGCGAGCGGCGACTTGGCGTCGGAGAGGCCTTCCAGCGTCACGCCGAGGTCTTGGCCGATCTTCTCGAAGAAGGGCTTGAGCGCCTGGCCCTTGGTCTTCTTGTCGATCGTCTCGACCAGCTTCTCGAAGTTCTTGTTCTCCTGCTCGAACTGCGACTTCAAGGACTGCAGCTCGTGCAGGGCCGCGAAGCTGTTCGAGAGGTCTTGCTTCAGCGTGTTGACCTGGCTGAAGTAGAGGCCGATGGCGCCGAGCACGACGAGGCCCACGAGACCGGCCATGGCGGCCAGGACGCCCGAGCGCTGGGTCGGCGACAGCTTGTAGAAGCTGTCCATCAAGAAATCGAGCTTCTCGTTGTTGGCGCCGAAGAGGCGCACGCGCAGGACGTTCAGGACGCCGTGCGAGCTGCCTTTGAACTTGTCGGTAAAGGAGGCGAGGGCACTCATCGCGTCATGACTCCCGGCTCAGGCTTTGGGGGCGGCGTTGGCGCCGCCCGCATAGTCGGCGTTGATGGTGAACTCGATGACCTTGTTGTCGGTACCGGGCTTGGCGCCCGTGCCCTTTTCCTCGACGTTCTTCAGAACGGTGATCTTTTTCACCTCTTCGAGGATCTTCTGCTGCGAGGCGTAGCCGTCGGTCTCGCCCTTGATGATCAGCTTGCCGCCGCCGGATGGCACGGCGTTGTACTGGAAGAGCGTGATGTCGACCTTGACGTCCTTCGGCACGCCCTCGGAAAGGCCCTTCAGGATCAGGAGCGCCGGGCTCGCCTGGTTCTCTTCGGCGAAGATCGAGACGGCGCTGTGCTTGTGGTTGATCTCTTTGTTGAGCTTCGTCGTCGCGTCGCCACGGAGCTTCGAGAACTGGTATTTGCCGCCGATGTACTTGTTCTTCTCGGTGGTGAAGGCGGTGGTGTAGTCCTTCAGGTACTGCTCCTGCAGCGCGACGATCTGGCGCTTGTAGAAGACGTACTTGAAGCCGTAGCTGAAACAAAGGAGGAGAAGTGCGACGGCAACGATCTTGAAAGCGATGGTCGCGCCCTTCAGGATCGACTCGTAGTTTTGCACGTAGGCGAACTCGCCGCGGCGCAGGTTGATCTGCGAGTGGCGCTTCACCGAGCCGACGGCGCGCATGCCGATCGCGACCGACTGGGGCAGAATGTGCATGTAGGGCGCAAGGGCCGGGTTAATTTTCAGGTCCGTCTCGTCGATGCGGTTCAGCTTGACCGGGATCTCGAGCTGGTCCTGTAGGTAGCGGTCGAAGTTCTTGATACGGCTCGTACCGCCGGAGAGGAAGAGCTTCGCCGGGGGTGTCTTCTCCCAGGTCTTGAAAGCGTAGAACGTGCGGCCGAGCTCTTTCACGATCGCGTTGGAAGCGAGCGTCATCCGCTCGGCGATCATGCGGTCGTCGCCGGTCAAGTCGTCGGCCTGGTCCTCGTCGCAGAGGACGCGGGAAACGCGGTGCTTGACGCGTTGCGCTTCGCCGAAATCCGTCTCGAGGTCTCTGGCGAGGAACTCGGTCAGATAGCGGCCGCCCAAGTTGATCGAGCGGAACATGCGCAGAACGCCGTCCTGCACGATGCAAACCGAGGTCTTCTCGTGGCCGACGTCGACGAGCGCTGCGCACTGCCCCGCCGGCATGTCCATGTGCGAGGAGAGGTTGTAGAACGCGAGACTGTCGACGTCGACGAGCTTCGGGTCGATGTTGATGCGCTGCAAGTGCTCGAGGAAGCTGGAAAGAAAGTTTTTCCGCGTCATCACGGCAAGCGCTATCGACTGGCCGTTCATGGTGCCGAGCGTCTGGTAGTCGATGATCATGTCGTCCATGTTGAACGGCACGGCATCTTCCAGCTCGGACATGATCGCTGCGGCGATCTTGCGCTGGTCGGCGAAGGCGAACGTCATGATCCGGCTGGAGATGTACTGACCCGGCATGGCGGTCAGGATGCGGTCGGCCTTGAGATTGTTCTCCTGGAAGAGCTGCTCCATGCACGCCGGAATGATCACGTCCTGATCGAGCTCTTCGACGTGCGGGATCACGTTCTCGTAGAAATTGGCGATCTCATACGATTTGAACGTATTGACGATCTCGACTGCTTTGATCGAATAGCTTCCGATGTCGAGGCCAATGACGCGTTGCATGAGGCGTCTATCTCCGTAATAAAAAGCGGTAATTCATCTTCGCAGGGTGGGGCCAGCCTTGCAAATCGAGGCTCCACCCGGACGGGCTAAGCACGCCTTAGACCAGTCGGTTTCGCCGGCAATTTGCGACCTGGCCAGCTCATAGCATCTTCCAATACAGGAGCTTGAGCGATGCCTTCTCGTTCTTCTTCGGGTCGGGCATGACGCGCTCGACGACGGCGACGACTTTTTTCTCGCTGCCGTTGACGATGCCGCTCGACTCGATGCGGTAGACCGAGGACTGCTGGCTGAACCAGTTGGCGCGGTTGTTCGCCTCGCCGGCATTGCCGCCTTCGCCCGTGTAGCAGAGCGTGTCGCGCAGGACGTCGGGGATTTTCTTGCCGTCGCCGCCGAGGGCGCCCTTGTCGCCGTCGCGTTTCTTCAGGAGGACCGCCGATTTCTCGGCGCAGTCGCCTTTCGCCTCGGGGAAGAGGCACTGCAGCATGGCGCGCGAGGCGGTGTTGATGTTGATCAGGTGCTTGTCCGACGATTTCTGCTGCACCGGGAAGATGGTGAGGTAGGGCGCGAAGACCGCGTGGATCTCCTCGTCCCAGCCTTCGATCAGGCGCAGCTCGTCGATGGTGTCGAAGGGCGCGTTCTTGACTCTGAGCTTCGGCTCCCGCTTGGTGTAGGGCTCGTCCTCGTCGTTGTAGCCGGATTCCTCCGAGGCGTCCGACTTGAGGTCGACCCAGTCCTTGATCCGGTAGGCGAGCTCGGCGCCGGTCACCTTCTTCTGCTCGAGGAAGGCCTTCTCCGCCGGGCAGGCGAACAAGGCCTTCAGCATCTCCAGCACCTCGCTGCAGCGGCCTTGCGAGCAGTCGTTGATGTTGATCTTTTGGCTCTCGTCGGAGACGTCCAAAGTGAAGGAGCCGTCGAAGAGCCGGAGCTGGTCGATCACGCCCGAGTCCATGACGGCGTTCAGCTCGAAGCCTTCCTGGAAGCTCTTCACCATGTCGAGCGTCTCGCCGCCGATCGGCAGGCCGTTCATCAGGCCCCACCAGTCGCCTAAGCCGTCGGTGAGGGCGCCCTTGCCCTGGCTGGCTTGGACGTTGAAGAGGTCGTAGGCGAAGTCGGCCGAGAGCAGGAGCTCGGCGGCGTTCATGCCGGACTTGGCCATGTACTCGGCTTTGATGTTGTCTCTTTGCGAGGAGGCGAGCGCGATGTTCACCTGCGAGGAGATGATGAGGTCGGTGGTGAAGAGCATCATCACCGAGATGATCATGATGGCGATGACCATGGCGATGCCGCGCTTCCCCGCCATCTTCCGCGCCTCGGGCGTGACGGCGGGATCGACGGGAAAGCCGAAGTAGGTCTCGGGGAGCTTATCGGGCAGGAGTTTCACAGCGCGTCCCACTTCACGGTCTTGGCCGGCTCTTTCAGCTCGGCATATTCCCACGACTCACTGAGATAGAACACGGACATCATCATCTCGGTCGGCTGCTGGTCCTCCGCCACGCCTTCCTCGAAATCGCGCGCCCACGCTTCGACGGTGACGCGCACGAGACGCGGAAGCTTGTTGCGCCAGTCGCCGCGGCCGGTGTCCCACGGCTCCTTCGTCCACTTGTCGCCGTCCCAGCACTCGAAGGTGATGTTTTTGATGTCGTCGGCGAGGAGGCGCAGCGGCGGCTCCTCCTTCATGTCCTCGGGGATGTAGGGTGTCTCGTCGCGGTAAAGCGCCTTTTGGCCTGGCGTCGTCTTCGACTCCTTTAGCTCGTAGACGACGAAGGTCAGATCCGACTCGAACTTGCCCGCGATGATCGTCTTGTGCGTCTTCGTCGTCAGGAAGAGCTTGTCGCCCGACGATTTCTCGATGCGAAATTGTCCCTTGGTGCGGCGGCTGATGCCGTTTTTCGCGGTGTCTTTCGTGGAGACGAAGAAGGTGTGCTCGATGTCCTCGCCGACCTTCGCCATGACGACGGTGAGGCGGTGAATGACCTTGGCGCGCGCCGAGAGACCGGCCTTCACGTCGAAGCCGGAGCGGAGCATGGAGGCGACCGCCACCGTGAGCGACATCAAGATGCCGATCGAGATGACGACCTCGATCTGGTAAAAGCCGGACTGCCGGGGCGCGCGCGGGATTGCCGTCATTCCACGCCTCCGTTGCCGTCGGCGCCGTCGGCGCCGCCGGCACCGTCCGCGCCGCCCGCACCGTCCGCGCCGCCGGCTCCGTCGGCGCCGCCGCCCGGAACACCGCCGCTGCCCGTGGTCGCGCCGCCCGGAGCGCCGCCGCCCGTGGCGCCG
>JANOTL010000122.1:0-50007 GCA_031416315.1 Pseudomonadota bacterium | reverse complement strand
TTTCTCGATGTACTCGCGCGTCATGAGACGCGCTTCCTCCATCTGCGACTTCGAGATGCAGAAGGTCTGCGACATGACGAGGCGCTCGTCCATCGGGCTTTTGTCCATCGCGCGCACCGCGAGCGCCATCATTTGCCCGTGGAAACGGCCGAACGCCTCGTTCCTATGCGGGCTTCTGAAGCGAAAATTCTCCTGCGTGCGGGCCAGGCGGCCGTCGGGCTTGCGCTCGATCAGGCCGAGGCGAGTCAGGCGCTCGAGCGCGACCTCCGCCTCGAGCGGCGATACGCCGAGGCGCATGGCGAAGGCGAGCGCTGTGTGCTCCAGGCCGTCGAGGTCGAGCATCTCGAGGATCGGCACGTGATACCAGTCGTGGATGGCGGCGAAGGTCTCGGCGTCGAGCGCCTCCGATTCAAACACGCGGCGGAGGTCCTCGAGCTCGCCTTCGATCGCTTGGCGCAGGCTGTCGCTACGCGCCGTGTCGCGCCGCACCAAGAGACGGAAATACCGACTCTCGCGCGTGCCCATGCCGAGCAGCTCCGCGATCTTCATCGCCTTGGCGTCGGAGAGGCGGCGCTTCGAGCTCAGGACCTGGGACAAAAAGCCCGGATTGACCTCGAGGATTTGAGCCCAGGCGCGTAACGACGAGCGTTTCCCGCTTTCCGCCATCTCCCCTGCAAAGAGACTCCGCAAAAACGACGCGGCGTCGCGGTGGCTGTATATGGCTCGGAAGTACTCGGAATGCATCAAGAATCCCTAAGTGGCGCCGCGAGATCTCCGGCGTCGACTGGCCCGCTGGACAAATTCCTGTTTACAGGCAGCAAACGATTTCGGTAAGCAGTTGGCAAGGAGCAAACACATGACCTGGATCGCCGGATTTCTCGCCATCGTCGCCATTCAACTCGTCGCACTCGAGTTGGGTCGTCGGCTGGCGCAAAATCGCGGCTCGATGCGGGTGGAGTATGGCGAACGTCGCCGCGAGGCTCAAGGCCGACTCGTCGCCGACGGCTGAGTCAACTTGTTGCGACCCAGGCGCCGTCTCAGGACGAAGGCGGCCAGCGCCGCAAGCGCGGCGCCCGCGAACGCTAGCTGCGTCCGTAGCGCGAGGCCGCCGGGGGCCAGCTCCGCGAAGCGGATGCTGCGACCTGGCAGGACGGTCAGCCCCGCCGCTACGACGTCGAGCTGTGCCGAGTCGGCAGGATCGTCGAAGAAAAGGGCGACGTAAACTGAGGCGTCGCGGGTCACCTGCAGCAGGACTTTGGAGCGTAGCGTTCCGCTCGCCTTCACGAGCGAGCCCACGCCGCGTAGCGTGTCGCGGTCGAAGCGGAGGTCGGCCGGAAAGCCCTTCAGCCACGGCTGAAGCAAGCGAGCGAGTCCCCCGAGGCCGGGCGCGGCGGCGAGGTCCAAAACCTCCTTCTGCGTCGGGGGGCGGGCCTCGGGCTTGGTCCAAACGACGAGATACGGCGTTCCGGCACGCGAGTAGACGCCGCTGGTGATCTCCACGCCTTCAGGCAAGCGGGCCTTGCCGTCGGCCAGCACGAGCGCTGTGACTTGCGTCGCCGTCTTTGCGTCCGCCTCGGCGAACGGGATGGGGAAGCGGACGCCGGCCTTGCCGTCCTCGTGCACGCTCGCGGCGGCCGCCGTCCGCGTCAGAGCGAGGAGGAGGATCCCTGTCGAAATGGCCGAGATCCGCGCTTGCATGATCCCCCAATATCCGCTATTCCGGGGCCGATGCACCCCGCTTTGACGCCATTCGTAAGCTTCGCTTTTTGGGTCTTGGCTCTGGGCTCCACTCTAGCGGAGGCCGAGCCGATTGCCAAAACCTTCGCGGCCGCCGGCGTGGTCAAGGTGCGCGTCGAGCAAGCCTCCGGGCTGGTGACGATCACGGCGACCGACAGCGACACCTTGACGGTGAAAGCCCGCAAGATTGCCTTCGAATCCGGCTGCGCGCTCGACGTCGGCGTGACGGCCGGCGAGCTGCGGGCCGTGGTGAAGGAAAGCGGCCGGTCGCGCTGCGAGGTGGCATTCGATCTGACCGTGCCGCGCGCGGCTTCGGTCACGGTCGACGTGGGCACCGGCGACGTGCAGCTGACGGGTCTTGCCGGCGATCTCGACTACCGGGTCGGGCGCGGCAACGTGACGGCGACGGAGGCGGCGTTCGGGAACCTCAAGGGTCGCTCCGGCGCCGGCAACGTCTCCCTCTCGGGCACGGCTGACGAATGCGAGCTGAAGATCGGGGCGGGCAATGCCGACCTGGCGTTCTCCGAGATGCCGGAGCATGGCAAGCTCGACCTCAAGCTCGGGACGGGGAACGCCGTCGTCAGGCTGCCGCGCGACGCGCGCGTGAAGAGCTCGTTCAAAGCAGGCATGGGCTCGATGACGAACGAGATCGGCGACTCCGCCGAGGCGAAGTATACGATCTCGGGGACGGCGGGGACGGGCGATCTGACGATCCGGAAGCTTTGAGCTGCTGAGCTCTGCGCTCTTCGCGCCTCCGCGCCCTTCGCGTCAAAACGCCTCCTTGAAAAAGAGGGAGCTTTGTCGCGAAGGGCGCGAAGGACGCAGAGCACGAGCGCGAGCGAGCTTTGGATCGTGCCAGTTAACGCGCCTTAACCACGAGTGAAAAATTCTTAAGTCGAACACGAGGCCTCTCATGTCCGAAGCTTGTTGGGTGAGACACCTCGATCTCCTTAAAGAGCTTTGTCAGTTTTGGCCGACGCCTCCGGGCTGGTCCACGCCGCACGTCTCCCGTACGGCCGTGGGCGCCGGGCGGTGGAGCGCGCAAATCGTCGTGGCTACGAGCCACGGTCCGGCGGGCATCGCGATCGGGCGAGGCGTCGCGGGCGACGAGTCGGCGTTGCGCACGGCCTATTACGAGCTGTTGAAGGACATTGCGCAGCTGGAGAAGCTCGCCGAGCCCGAGGAGACCGTGAGGCTTCTGGATTTAGACCTGACCTGCGTGACGAAGCGAGCGAAGAGCGCTGTCTTGCCGATGGCGGTTCCCGGCTTCGCAGCCGCTGGCAGCGTCGCGGTCGGACGCAACTTCTATGCGGTGCGCGATGCTGCGGGGCTCGACCTGGTCTTGCGGGATGCGGTCGAACGCGCTTGGACACAACGCAATGCGCTCGAAGAGCGCGCGTTGTCGGTGTCGGCGCAGGCCCTTGGAACGAAGCTCGCGGATCGTTTTGAGCTGCGCGAGCGGCGCCTCCCCTCCTCCGATCCGCGCGCCGCCCTAGCAGCCGTCGTGGGCATGCCACTAGATCCGCTTGCCGAGCCGATCTTTGGTTTCGGCATCGGCACGTCGGCAGGCGCGGCCTCCGCGGCCGCGACAGGGGCTTGCGTCGACCGGTTGGCGGTACAAGAGAGTGGGCTCGAAACGTCGAGGCGCGAGGAGCTCGACGCCGTCGCCGCGTGGTTGGGAAGGACGCGACCTGGCCCGGCTGCGCCGTGCGGCAGGCTCCGGCTAGAGCGGTGCGAATTCCTGGATCTCACGCCGGAAGGCGGGCGGGACCACATGTTCATCCTGAAGGCCTTTGCGGAGGACGCGCGCGTCAGTAGCGAGACCTCGCCGCTATGGCCTCGCATCCGGCGGCCGGCGACCTTGCGCGTCGTGTGACACGCTCAGTCGCGGGAGTAGATCAGGGCATAGCGATTCGGTGGCTGGAAATCGATCCGCACGTTCAGGCTCGCGAGCTTGCGGCGCAAGTTGTGCAGATGGACGTCGAAGGTCTTCGGGCCTAGCCTGCGCTTGCCCCAGACGGCCATGATGATGTCTTCCTTCGCGGCGGCCGCGCGGGCCTGCCGGAGCGCGGCGAGGATTTGAAACTCCTTGGCGGTGAGCGCCAGGTCACCTTCCAGTCCGCGCATGAGCTCCGGGCTGTCGAGGTCGACGACGCCATTTTTGGAGCTCTGCAGAATGCGGTCGATCTTGACGATCAGCTCCGAGCGGCCGAAGGGCTTGGTGAGATAATCCTCGACGCCGCTGTTGAAGCAGTCGCGGAGGATCTCGACGTCGTCGGAGGACGAGACGACGAGGATCGGGATGCGGCGCAGCGCGACCGCCTCGCTGGACGCGACGTAGGCGAGAAACGACTGACCGCCGAGATTCAAGTCGGCGATCATCATGTCCGGACGACGGCCGGTGTCCTCCGCCCAAGCGAGCTTGAAGCTCGCGAGCGTGGCGAACAGTCGCAGCGAATAGCGCACGCCAAGTAGCTCCTCGTAGACGAAGCGGATGCCCGCGTCGTCCTCGAGGATCCAAAGGCTCGGGCGGACCGCGTCCATCAAATCGTTTCGAGCGGCAGCTGACTTGCGACCTTGTTCATCGCAATTTGATCGATCTCGATCGTCTCGAAAAGCGCTCGGAAGTTGCCGCCGCCGAAGCCCTCGTCGCCGGCGCGCTGGATCACCTCGTAGAAGAGGGGACCGGCGCTCGGGTCCTTGAACAGGCGGGCCTGCTCGTGCGCGAAGATCTGCAGGAGGTAGCCCTTCTCGCTGCCGTCGATCAAAATGTGGTTCTTCTGGATCGCCTGCATGTCCTCTTTGATCTTGCCCTTGAAGCCGACCTTCTCGAGGCGGCCGGCGACTTTGTCGTAATAGGAGGACGGCGCGTTCAGGAACTGCACGCCGTTTTGATGCAAAGAGCCCATCGTCGTCAGGATGTCGGAGACGCCGAACGCGACGTGCTGGACGCCGGAGCCGCGGTTGTCGCGGCAGTAGATGTCGATCTGGCTGTTGCGGAAGAAGGGGGCGATTGGCTCGTTGTTGGCGAACTTGATGCCCGAGCCCGGGTGCCAGTGCACCTCCGAGTAGAGTCCGGAGCCCACGGGCAGGTTCGGGTTGACGTCGTTGGTGTGGAACTCGACTTCCCAAAACTTCTCGAAGCCGAGCACCTGCATGTAGAACGCGGCGAGCGGCTGCAGCGCGCGCACGTTCGAGGTGACGTGGTCGATGTCCCGGAGACCGTATGGCGACTCGTAGGAGCCGGCCGGCTGGTCCATGTCGAAGCTCGGGCCAAAGCCCTTGTACTCGGAGTCGTCGATGAAGCGGTAACCGACGTCGTCGAGCGCCGTGGCGATCGCGACCTGCGCCATGACGCCCTTGTCGTCGCGCGCGATCTGCGGCTCATAAAGGAAATTGGCGCGACGGGGCTTGAGATACTGGATCGCCTTGTCGAGGTTCGAGACGCGGAAGTTCAGGAAGCCGATGCCCTCGGGATGCAGCTTCAGGTAGCCCGCGGCGACCGACCAGGGCTCGATCGGCTGCGACACGATGATGTGGATGTTGCGGCCGCCGGCCATGACGATGCGGCGCATGCCTTCGCGCTTCTCGGCCTCGGGCTTGGAGCGGCCGATGCGCTTGAACCCGAAGCTCTTGGCATAGAAGGCCTCGGTGCGCTCGAGGTTCGTGACGTACTGCTCGAGACTGTGGTATCCGGTCAGGGGCAAAGTCATGGGCCGTCCTGCGTAGTGGGCTGTAGCATGGCCCTTAATATCATGCTAAAATCGCTCGGTCTTCAGCAGATTCCCAGGAGGAGCCTCATGCACGTCGTGTGGAAGCGACCCGATGGTTTCCACGGCGCCGAGCCGGCGGATTACGAGGTCCTGAACCTCGGCGGCCACTCGAAGCTCTGGCTCCACAAGAAGGACCATGCGCATTTCCCCTTCCGCATCGCCGGCGGTTGGCAGGAAAGCGAGGCGACGACGCGACTGAACAACTTCGTGAACCTGCTCGGCAAGGACGACGAGCACTGGCTTCGCGTCATCGGCAAGGTCTTCAACGATACGATGGCCGACGACGCCGGGAAATTCATCGACGACATGATCGGCTGGGTCATCGACCTGCAGCAACACCTCAAGGGCGACACCTGGGAGCTGGAGATCATGAGCCAAGCCGTCTCGCAGGTCGCGGAGCGGCTGAAGCAGGTCCGCCAGGACTTCCTGCGCGAGGCGCACGCCTGAAGCTTGGACGGCCGGCGGCGCCGATCGCTCGGCAATTTCCTTTGAAATTAGATAGTTACATTTGGCGCAAAGCTTGCTGAGACGGAACCTGGAGGTTCCGTCGCATGCTTTCGGCCCCGCTCTCCTCACTGTTGGTCTTCGTCGACCGCCTGTCGCTCGACGAGAAGCTCTATTGGCGGGTGCCTGTCGCGGAGAGCGCCGTCGAGGTCGAGATCCTCTGGACGCGCGCCAAGCTGCCCGCATCGTGGACGATCAAGGGAGCTGGAGCCGAGCGCACGGTCGACACGGTAGGGATGGCGGCCCTTTTGGCCGAGCTCCGGATCGATGGTGCCGCGTTCGAGCGGCAGCTAGGCGTTACGGTGCTCACGCAGGCCTGCTTCGCGGATCTGGTGCGACGGAGCGCCGTTGAGCTGTTCGGTGAGAAAGCGGTCGAGAAGAGTATCGCCGACACGAAGGCGTTTTTGGATCAGGTCGGCGAGACGGCGGCGAAGCTCGCGAAGGCGCCGACCCTTCGGGTCGTGCGTTAACCTGGCGGCCAATTGAGCCCGCGTCCGCCTAAAATGTGCGCGTGGATGTAATCGACCGACTGCTGGCCATCGCGTCCATTGTTGACCACGACGCGATAGCCGTTCGCTTCGAGCTTGAGCTCTCCCGCCACCTTGGCCACACGCTTGAAAAACTCGCCCACCTCGACCGCGTCGCGGTCCTTGAGCTCGGCGAAGCGCTCGAGCTTGCGTTTGGGGATCACGACGACGTGGACGGGCGCCTGAGGGTTGATGTCGCGAAAGGCCAGGACCCAATCGTCTTCGTACACGACGTTGGCGGGGACTTCCTTAGCGAGGATCTTATCGAAGATGGTGATTGCCATAGTCATGACTCCCCTTGTAACGGCGGCGAATCATAACTAAGTTAGGGGCACGTTCACCACATAAAGGATTTACGAGCATGCGCACGAACCTCTTCAAGGCTCTCGTAGCCAGCTTGTTGACTTGCGGCGCCGTCGGCGTCGCGCAAGCAGGCGTCTTCGACGCGGCCGACGCGCAATTCGCGCTCCGCGAAGGCAATCCCGCCGCCGTCGCCGCCGCGCGCGCCGAGTACGTCCGGGTCGGCGGCACGACCCGCGGAGCCGATCTGGCGTATGCCGTGCAGCAAATCGGCCGCGTCAACATGTATGAAGGGCTTTACCTGCTCCCGGACACCGGAGACTACCGTGCGCGCCGTACGCAGCTCTTCTCTGAGTGCCGTGACTGGGCCGCGAAGCTCGCCGGCGACGCCTCGCAGATCACGATTTACGCGTACTGGCGCATGACCTGCACGGCACAGTGGATGAAGTACGCGTCGCTCGCCGAGCGTTTGACACAGCTCCCAGAGATCAAGCGCTACTTCAACGAGATGATCGACCCGGATCTCGAGATCAAGGCGACGCTGGGCATCGACGGTCGCTATTTCGGCGGCGGCATGGCCCGCGTTCTCGCCGCGATTTACGCCAACCAACTGTCGTCGCTCTTGCGTGACGGCCTGCCGAACGGCGCCAAGGCCGCCGTCATGATCGACCGCGCGATCCGGGCCGAGCCGCTGCCGGGCTGGGAGATCTCGGGCGCCGACTACTACGCCAACTACCGCCATCAAGCGGAAGTCCTGCAGTTCAACGGCCAAGCGGCGCCAGCGGATCAGGTGCTCGCCGACGCCGTCGCGGAGATCGAGGAGCTGATCGCCGAGAACGTGCTGCCGATCGGCTTCGAGGCGGAGACGCGCGGCGAGTTGGCATTGATGCAGGCCGCGAAGAAGCAAAAGCAATGACGGGTTCCCGCTTTTCCCTGGCGCTGGCGTCGTTGATCGCGGTTTGGCTCTCGGGCTGCCGCTCCAATCAACCCCTGCGGGCGCACGAGGTGGAAAGCGGGAAGCTGACGCTCCCCGAGGCCGACATCTCTGCGGATCATTTGCAGCCGGGGCGCCTCGCGGCGGTCCGCCGATATCTTGGCTCGGTGGTGCTCTTTCGGCCGGACGCCTCGGCCGAGGGGCTCGCCCGCCTCATCGACGCCGCGAGCGAGACGCGGCTCACGAAGGCCGCGTGGCTGGGGTTCCGGAAAAATGAGCTGGCGCCTAAGGCCGCCACGCGCCTTGCGCTCGTGGACGAGCTGAGTCGTGTTGAGACCGAGGCCGCTTCGGGCGAGAACGTGCGCGTGGCGCGTTGGGCGGCCGCGACGATCTGGCTCGAGCAGTTCACTGACGGGACGCCACGAGCGGAAGCGGCGCTCGGCGCCTACTGCGAAGCGAAGATCTGGGAGCTGGCGACGACGGCGAAGTCCTTAGCCGCGCTGTACCTCGAAAGGCCGATTCCCCTGGCGGCGTGCGAGCCGCACTACGCGAAGGCGGGCTTGCTCGGAGGCGAAGCGTGCGGGCCGGCAGGGTCCGGGCCACGGAACTACGCTGGCTGCCTTTGGAGCGAGGGCGTGTTCAAAACCCGATTCTTCGAAGGTAAGTTCGATGCGGCCAAAGTCGAGAAGCTCCACTCTCTCCTAGCCGACGGCACGCTCGTCGGCTGGTTCACCGGCACGCGAGCGCCACAGGCGCGGCAGGCGGCAATGAATCTCGAGAAGGCGCGCGTGTCTTCGATCTTCGGCGCGGCGAACAAAGACGTGTTCGTACCCGAGACCGGCACGCCGGTCGCGACGCCAGAGCTAGCGCCAGACGCGGCGACCCCGGCGATGATGATCACGGCGGTGGAAGACGGACCAGCGTCCGCCGCGGCTCCCGGGCTCGCCCCGCTCGCCGACGCCGAGCGGGGCGAGGCTCTGGCAAAAGCTCTGCGTCCCTTCGCCGCCCGCGACGGGGGAGAGCCCTCGGTCAACGATTACTTGTTTACGAAGGCGGTGCCCGCGTGGGCGGAGCCGGTGAGCTATCCGGTCGTGCGCGCCGAGCCAGCTTACGCCGGCATGTTCGCGGCCAGCGATCCGGCCTACGGGCTGGAGCTGGCGGAGCTTAGCGCCGCGGTGGACACGGCCGCAGCGGTAGAGAGCGCCGTGCGCACCGCGGAGTCCGGGCGCTTCGAAACGTTCACGGCGGCGCTTCGGGCAGGCGCCGAGGCGGCGACGGCCCCGGACGTGGGGATGGCGCTCTGGATCAATGCAAGCCTCACGCTCGAGCCGGCAGAAGACGGCAGCGCTCACGTCGCGCTCAAGCTCGACGACGGCGCCAACGCCATCGAGTCGGCGTCGCACGATCCAGAGACCGGGATCCTGACGGTGACGGCCGAGGTGGAAGAGCCGCTCGCCTTGGGCTTCGGGCTTGCGCCGCAGACCGAGCCGGGGCGCGGCGATCCGTTCTGTAATCTTAGCGCGGCGGCGCTGACGGGCGCGAAGCTCAGCTTGGCGCTGGAGCCGCGGAAGATCGGCGCGTCGTTTCACTTCTACTCGGGCGTGGTGAAGCTCACGCTGGCGGACGGCACCGCGTACGAGGGCGGCAGCAATCTGCTCGGCGAGGAGTCGTCACTCGACCAGTGATTCCGGATACTTCGTCGCATAGTCGTGGATGAATTCCGACAGGCGGCGAAGGTCATCCTCGTCGATCCGGGAGATGCGCAGGCCGAAGCCGTTCATCGAGTCGCCCTGGCGGTGCATGATCTCGGTACCGATGGTAATGCCGTCACCACTCTCTTCGAGCTGGATCGTAAGCTCCAGGAACTTGTCCTCGTTGGCTGGGACGAAATCTTGGCCGCCGTAAATGAAGAGCCCGCTCTCGCTAATGTTGCGCGTGACGAAGGAGTACGGACGACGGATGCCCTGCCGCTCGACGATGACGACCACCTGCAGGCGTATATTGAAACGCTGCTTCTGCCGGCGGTTGCGACCATCAAGTTGGTTGGACATGGGAAGTGCGGCTCCGTCGGACGATCTTATCAGAGCCGGCGTCTCAGAGTGGCCCCTAGGTCCTCGAATCCGGGTTTGCCCAAGAGGCCGAAGAGGTTTTTCTTGTAGGCCTCGACGCCGGGCTGGTCGTAGGGATTCACGCCTAGGAGGGCACCGCTGACCCCGCAAGCGGTCTCGAAGAACGCGATGAGCTGGCCGATCGTCCGCTCGTCGAGGCGGGGCACGCCGAGCTGGAGACAAGGGACGCCGCCGTCGGCATGCGCGAGGCGGGTGCCGAGGAGCGCCGCGGCGTTGACCTCGCCTAGGAAGCGCTGCTCGAGGTAGCCGAGACCGTCGGCGTCACCCTGGAGGTGAGGCACGCGGATGCGGCGCTCGACGCCGGCGCCGCCTTCGCCGCCGGGCTGCTCGACCTCGAGGAAAGTCTCGAGGAGGATCCGCTCGCCGTCCTGGACGTATTGGCCGAGCGAGTGGAGGTCGGTGGTGTAGTTGAGTCCGGCCGTGAAGAGGCCTTTGCCGTCCTTGCCCTCCGATTCGCCGAAGAGCTGCTTCCACCATTCGATCAAATATTGCAGGCGCGGCTCGCCCGTCGCGAGGAGCTCGATCTTCTTGCCCGAGCGGTAGGCTGCCGTGCGCAGGGCGGCGTAGCGGAGCGCGGGATGATCGCCGGGATCGCCCTCGCGCAAGGCCCGGAAGATCTCGTCGGCGCCGGAGACGAGCCGCTCGATGTCGAGCGTCGCGAGCGCCAGCGGGACGAGGCCGACGGCGGTGAGGACGGAGAAGCGGCCGCCGACGTCGTCGGGGACGTCGAACGTCTTGTAATGGGCTTCTTCGGCAAGGCGCCTGAGGGCGCCCTTCGACTTGTCCGTCGTGGCGATGATGCGGCGCGACGATTCGGCCTTTCCGAAACGCTTTTCCATGTAGTGGCGCACGACGCGGAACGCGACGGCTGGCTCGGTCGTCGTGCCGGATTTGCTGATCACGTTGACGATCGGCTGGCGCTCTTCGAGCAAGTCGAGGAGCTCGACCAGGCCCGCTTCGGACAGGTGATGGCCAGCGTAGACGATCGCCGGGCGGCGCGCATGGCGCCCGGCCTTGCCGAGGGCGATGCCATAGCTGTGCGACAGGGCCTCGGAGACCGCGCGCGTGCCGAGATAGCTGCCGCCGATGCCGATGACGAGCACGAGGTCGTAGTAGACGTCGAGCTTGCCGATGTACTCCTTGATGTCCGCGGCGAGGCGCTCGCCGGATTTGCGCGGCCAATCGAACCAGCCCGTCCATTCGCCGCCGGCGCAGGAGCCGTCGCGTATGGCATAAAGGGCTTCCGCCGCCGGTTTTGCCAAGGTCTCCGCAGAAGCCTTGAGCTCGGCCGGGAAAAAACGCGCGTCGCAGCTCACGCTCATCGGAGGACTCCTTCGCCGCCACGCTCGGCGACGGACACGACGTATTGGTGCAGGCGGGCGAGGACGCTGGGCACAGTTCGCACCTCGAACACGGACTTCTCTTGATCGTTGAAGTCCGAATTCAGGATCAAACAGCACTGATAGATCAGGGAGATCGTCGCCTGATCGTCGGGCGCGACCTCGAGGGTCGCCTTCACCAGGTTCTCCTCGAAGTAGTTCAACACGTGACGGCGCAAGCGGACCATGTCCTCCTCGGAGTGCGCGGAGACGAAGACGCTCGTTCTGTAGGCGGCCTTCAGAATCTTCGGGAGCACCGGATCCTGAAGCCGGTCGGTCTTGTTGAAGATCATCAGCACGGGGATATCGCCGGCGCCGATCTCGCGCAGAACGTCCTCGGTCGTCTTCATTTGCGCGCGAAAAAGCTCATGGCTTACGTCGACGACGTGCAGCAAGAGATCCGCCTCGAGCACTTCGTCGAGCGTCGACTTGAAGGACTCGACGAGCCCGTGCGGGAGGTTGCGGATGAAGCCGACGGTGTCGGAAAGGAGGACCTTGGGACGAGCGTGAGGATCGAGCGTGCGGACGCTGGCGTCCAGCGTCGCGAAGAGCACGTCCTGAGGCTTGAAATCGGCCTTGGTAAGGGCGACCATGACGGTGGTTTTGCCGCTGTTCGTATAGCCGACGATGGCGACCTTGAGCTCGTTTCGGCGCGCCTTGCGCTGGTTCATGCGGTCTTTGCGAATCGTCTCGAGGTGGCGCTCGAGGCGGGCGATGCGCTCGCGGGCACGGCGGCGGTCGATCTCGATCTGCTTTTCGCCCATGCCGCGGGAGTTGACGCCGCCGCGCTGCCGGTCCAAGTGCGTCCACTGGCCGCCGAGGCGCGGCAGCATGTACTCAAGCTGCGCGATCTCGACCTGCGTCTTCGCCTGGGCCGAGCGCGCGTGCCGCGCAAAGATCTCGAGGATGACGCCGGTACGGTCGAGGACCTCGCAGCCCATGATGCGCTCGAGGTTGCGTACCTGGGGCGGCGACAGCTGGCGGTCGAAGACGACCGTCTTTGCGTTCGCGGCGAGCGCGAGATCCCGGATCTCCTCGGCCTTGCCCTCGCCGATGAGACAGTTCGGCGTGAATTTCTGGCGGCGCTGGACGACGCGGCTTAGGACCTTCACGCCGAGCGTGTCGAGAAGCGAGGTGAGCTCGTTGAGGTCGCCCTCCAGCTCGACGGCGTCCTCGCCGTGGAGCTGGACGCCGACGACAATGGCGCCCTCGCGGGTGAGAGTCGTCGCATCGGGGGGGGGATTCGGCGTAAGGTCTCGCGTCATCCCGGGAATTTAGCTCAGTGGAGGGCGCTGCGCCAGGGCGAGGCGAGCATCACCTCCGATTCGATCGCGGCCAGGCGCGCGAGCGCCGCGGCGACGTCGGTGTCGGGCCACAGCTTCTCGGCGACGCGCACGAAGACGCGGTAGTGTCCTGCTTCTGCCCGCGCGAGCTCGCGATAGAACTCGACCATCTCCGGTGGCTCGCCGCAGGCCGGAAGGGCGTCGGCAATGAGGTCGAAGCGCTCGCAGCCCCGCGCCTCGATGACCCCGGCGATCAGCAGGCGGTCGAGGAGGCGCTCGTTCGGGAGATGATGGCGGACGCCCCTGTGGAGGACCTCGTTCACGTAAGGATCCTTGTCGTCCCCGCCGAGCCTCAAGCCGCGTTTCTGGAGGATGCGGTAGACCTGCTGGAAGTGGTCGAGCTCCTCGCGTGCCAGGGTGGCCATGGTCTCGGTGAGAAGCGGACGGTCCGAGTACTTCACCACCAAGGAAAAACAGTGGGCTACGGCTTTGCGCTCGCAGGACGCGTGGTCGACCAGAAAGGCGCCGAAGTCGGCGAGCGCGGCTTGGGCCCAGCCGGCTGGCGTCGGAGCGACGAGGACCTCGAGAGCCGGGGCATGCATCCGGGACCGCCGATCTTGGAGCGTTGACGAGGTAGAACGATTTAACTACCTTCCGGCCCCAGATTTTTCCACGCCGAATCTGCCCGCAGCACCCCAGCACAAACATCACGTGCTGCGGGCATCTCTTGCCTTCCGAGGCCCGACATGCGATCTAGAGATTCATGCCTAGACTCCCCAAACTCGGAGAACGAGCCTTGAAGCACGCGGGCGGCAAGAAAGACATCACGGAACACGAGCTGCGCGTTCGCACGGTCGGCAAGTTCCTGAAGGAAAAGCGCTCGAAAGCCGGTCTCACGCAGCAGCAAGTGGCGGACGCCCTCGCTTACGATACGGCGCAGTTCATCAGCAACTGGGAGCGGGGCGTCTCGCTGCCGCCGACGACCGCTTTGCCCAAGCTCGCCGGCATGTTCAAAGTGCCCGCGCGCGAGTTCATCGACATCATGATGAATTATCAAGAAGAGCTCCTCCGCCGCTCCAAGCGCGAGATGCAAGAGCTCTTCGCGTCCCATAAGCGCTGATCGCTTTCTTCTGGTAAAATCAAGACCATGCAGCCAACCCGATGGAGCGCTCTGGTCTTTGCGCTGAAAGTGACGTTGCTGCGTGCGGCGCGCACGGGGCGCGAGCTTGCGCAAGGGACGAGGCCGGCGCGGGGCAAGCGCAGCCAACGATGGCGCGAGGCTCCGGTCGTCGGGCGCTCGATCACGTCGCTTTGGACCCAGACCTCGGCGGCAGAGCTGCGCCTGACGGCCGGCAAGGTCGAGAACCTTCGCATCGCGGCCCGGGCGCTCGACGGGGTCGAGATCGAGCCGGGCGCCGCTTTCAGCTTCTGGCGCGAGCTCGGCCGTCCGACGCGCTTGGCAGGTTATCGGGAGGGGCGGGAGATTCGCGAGGGTTGCGTCGTCCCGAGCATCGCCGGGGGGCTCTGTCAGTTGTCGAACGCCCTGTACGACGCGGCCCTGAGCGCTGGGCTCGAGATCGTCGAGCGGCACGCGCATACGCGCGTGATTCCTGGGTCGCTCGCCGAGAAGGGGCGAGATGCGACGGTTTTCTGGAACTACGTCGACCTGCGCTTTCGCAGTCCGACCGGCCTAAGGATCGAGGTCGAAATGACCGGGGCCGACCTGGTCGTCAGCCTGCGCGCACCGAAGCCAGCCGTCTCCGGAGAGAAGGCCGGTTTTGCTTTAGGCAAGGCGCCCCTCCTCGCGGCAGCGAGCTGCGAGACGTGCGGCGTCCATTCATGCTTTCGCCATCAAGACCTGCACGAGGACGGGACGCACGCGGCCGCTTTCAGCGGGGCGGCGCTCCTGGACGGTGTTTGGCCAGAGCATGCGCGCTGGCTTACGCAATGGATCGAGGCCGAGCGCGCGGTCATGCCGGTCGAGATCTACTTGCCTCTCGACGGAGCGCGGCGGAGGCTCGCACGGTATGCGTGGAATACAGAGGGCGCGGTGAAGGTGCGTGAGGCGCCACTCGTCGCATTCTGGCGCGCTTGGCGCTCGCGCCGCATGGCGGCGCAAGGAGCGGCGCGGCAGCGCATGCTGCAGAAACTCGATTTGGCCCTGGCTTCGGCCTATGCGCGGAAGCTACCGGTGACGGCATTGCACCTCGTCGTGCAGCAAAGTCTGCTCGTGCCGCTCGCGCGCATCGGAGCGCTCGGAGGGCGGACCTTCGACGTCCTGATGACCAGGCCGCCGGCGCAGCGCTTGGAGTCGACCCTGGACAAAGCCAAGGCCCGGCACCCTGAGAGCGTGACCCTCGGCGATTTCCGCGCGGCGCCCGAGTGGGTCGCCGAGGAGAGCCGGATCCTGTCACGGGCGCGGAAGGTGATCACGCCGCATGCGCAGATCGTGAGCTTCTTCCCAGATCGTGGGGAGATGATTCCTTGGGTATCGTCCGAGAGGGACGGTCTGATCAGCAACCTGCCACGGCGGATCGAGCCCGGCACCGTGCTGTTCGCGGGCCCGACGGCGGGGCGAAAGGGCGCCTTCGCCATGCGAGAGGCGGCGCGCAGCTTACGGCTGAAGGTGGTGCTGCAAGGCGCGGAGCTCGAGGGCGAGGACTTCTGGAGCGGCGTCGAGATCGAGCGGTTGGCGCCGGGAACCGCGGCTCTAGACGCAGCATTGACGCGCGTCGCCGCGGTCTTCGCGCCGGCCTGGGTGGAGTCCCGGCCGGTCGTGTGCCTCGACGCTTTGAAGCGCGGCGTCCCGGTCTTCGCGACGGCCGCGTGCGGGCTCGGCGAGCGGGCCGGAGTCACGACCTTGCCAGAAGCGACGGGCGCGTCGATCATTTCAGCGTGGAACGGCGCGGCGAAGTCCATAGGCGGAGAACTGGCGTCGCAGGCTTAGCGATCGATGCGGCATCCACGTGGCGCTGCCCGAGTCGAAGAGCCGCGCGGGATTCAGCAGCGGGTGCTGGCGATTTTCGTCCATACGGTGAAATCCCGGCCGCGCAGGGTCGCGAGCCAAGCGGCGGCGGCGGCGGCGTTGGAGCAGACGAAGAATGCGGCTGGCTCGACCCCCGGCAGGCGCCGAAGGAGCGGCACCGTGCGGAGGGCCGCGAGCCCGTAAAAGGCGAGCTGCAACGCAAGGCTGACGGCGTCTGCCGAGGCGAGGAAAAGGACGAGGAGCCAGGGCGAGAAGGGCGAAAGGAGGCGGCGCGTCGGGAAGATCAGAGCGGTGTACCAGCCCCGGCGCAGAATCGGGCGCGGCAGCGCCGCGAGGTGCCGCAGATTTTGTGCGACGTTGCGGGTCTTTTGCGCCACGTAGTCGCCCACGTCGGAGGCGGCGGGCTTCAGCGCGACGACGTCGTCGGCGAAGGCGATCCGGTAACCGCGCGCGACGACGTGCAAGGCAAGCGCGGTATCGTCGGCACCGCCGGCGACGATCCACGCGCGGGCGTCCTCGCCGGAGACGAGGCCGCGGCGGACGGCCGCGGCTTCACCGACCAAGCCGACGGCGGAGTGCAGCTTCGCTTCGTGCTTCTTCAGTGCCGCGTCGCGCTCCCAGAAAAGTCGGCACATACGCGCGAGGCCTAGGTCGTGGGCCCGATCCTCCGGCAGAGGATTCTGCAGCGCCGTGGTGACGGCGCCGACGCTCGGGTCGGCGAAACGCGCAACAATTTTGCGCACGGCGTCGCGCGGCAGGGTGGCGGTGGCATCGGTGGCGAGAACGATGGTCCCGGCGGCGGCGGCGAAGCCTGACGCGAGCGCATGCGCCTTCCCGCGCCTCGCCGCTTCCGGAAGGAGACGCACGCCGCGCGCTTCGTAGAGGCGGACGATGGCGGCCGTTCCGTCGCGCGAGGCGGAGTCGACGACCAGGATCTCGATCTTGTCCGCGGGGTATTCGAGGGCGAGGCACTCCTCGATTTTGCGGGCGATGACGGCACGCTCCTCGAAGGAGGGAACGACGATGCTCACGCTCGGCTCGTACGAAGGGTCGACACGCAGCGCTTTGCCGAAGGTCGCGGCGAGGGCGCGCAGGGCTAAGCCGTAGCCGACGTAGATCCAGAGAAGGGCGGCGCCGGAAGCGATCTGCACGGTCGTGGCGATCAAAAAGAGCTCGTTGCGTGAGATGGAAAGCTCGCGAGCAGGGCTCGGTCTTCGGATTTAGGGCGGGGGCGGCAACGGCCGCGTCGAGGTTCGTCGTCAACGATCATCAGGCTCGGTCTCACCTGATCATCGTAAGGCCTCTCCTTTCAGGCGTAAACAACGTGCTCCTTGAGGAAGCGATCGACCTCGGTCCAGTAGTGTTCGAGAGTCTCCGGCTTTCGCCAGCCGTGCCCTTCCCCCGGATAGAGGTGGTAGACGTGCGGCGTGCCGTTCCGGCGCAAGGCAGAGACGATGGTCTCCGACTGCTCTTTCGGCACGACGTTGTCGATCTCGCCTTGGAAGACCGCCAAAGGCCGCTTGATGCGCGCCGCGTGAAACACGGGCGACCGCCGGCGCCAGAGCTCCGCGGCGCCGGGAAGGGCGCCGAGGAGCGTGTCGTTGTACCTTTCCTCGAACTTGTGCGTCGCGGCAAGCAGCGAGAACTGGTTGGCGATACCGTACAGGCAGATGCCCGCAGTGAAGGCTTCCGGTTGGTCGACCATGGCCTGGAGCACGGTGAAGCCGCCGGCGCTGCCGCCCATGATCACGGTCTTCTTGCCATCGATCCTGCCGAGCTTCGCCAGGTATTGCGCGCCGCTCACCGAGTCCTCGACGTCGACCTCGCCCCACGTTCCACGATGCCGCAGCATATAGGCGCGGCCGTAGCCGGTCGAGCCTCGGTGGTTGACGTAGAGGACGCCGTAGCCCCGGCTGGTGAAAAACTGCGCTTCGCGTGACCACCCGGCGCGGACCTGCGAGGTGGGACCACCGTGCACTAGGACGATGAGTGGCGGCAAACCTTCACTGCGCCAAGCAGGGTTCTTCGGGGCGTAGTAGAGGCCGTGGGAAACTTCCTTCGCCGTCGGTCCCGTTGCCCAGGTGAGCGTCTCCGGGCGCGAGATCTCGCTTTCGGCGTAGCTCTCCGAGGCGCCGCGGCAGACGACCGCGGCCTTGGCGTCGCCTCCGGCGGCGGAGAGGAGCACGCGCGGCGGAAAAGCGGCCGAGCTGCCGATGAGGGCGAGCTCGCCGCGCACGGGGTCGGCGGTGAGCTGCGCCACGTCGGTGACGTCCGAGAGCGCCGGAATCGGCGTCAGCTTGCCGCTTGCGAGATCGAGGCGCGAGGTGCGCACGAAACCCTTGTCGTTCACGGCGACCACGACCGACTTCGAGTCCGGCAGCACGGCGTAGCTGCGCATCTCCTGGACCCACGCGGGCCGGCCGAGGTCGGCGTCCTTCTGCGTCGTGATCGCGCGCGGCGCGCCCGAGGCGAGGTCCGCCGCGTGCACGTTGCCGATGCCGGACTCGTCGCTGACGTAGAGGAGGAGCGTGCCGTCCGGGGTGAACTCCGGCTGGAAGATCGCGACGTCCTTGCCGCCGGCGACACGGCGCGCCTCGCCCAAATGCGGCAGGGCGTGCCCTTCCGTCACGAGGGGAGCCAAGTAGAGCCAGGTGCCGTCCCATGGCATGTTCGGATGGTCCCAAGCGACGAAGGCGACGTGCCGGCCATCGGGCGAGACGCGCGGATAGGCGTAAAAGTCGTGGCCCTGGTGGAGGATGCGCGGCCACTCGCGCCCCTTGGTGTCCGCGACAGCGATGCGGTCGACCGCCTCCGAGTCGTGATGCACGAAGAGGACGTGACGCCCATCCGGCGTCACGCGCGGGGCGGCGAGCGCGCCGAAGGCCGGCGTGATCGGCCGTGCGGCGCCGCCGCAGAGCTCCTGACGGTAGAGACGCCCGCTCTTCGCTTCCGAGAAGTAGACGACGCCGGCGTGGACGGTGAAGTCGCCGCCGCCGTAACCAAGCTTGGCGCGCACGCCGAGGTCCGTGGTGAGGTCGCGCGGCGCCTCGCGGCCGCGGCCGCCGGCGGCGACGAGGACGGCGCCGTCACCGCGGCCCTCGAGCCAGACGAGCGTCTCGCCGTCGGTGTCCCAGAGCGCTTCGGTAAGACGTTTGCCCGAGGCCATGGCGCGGGGCGAGAATGTCGACGCCCAAAGCCCGAAGGGCGCCTCGGAAACCTTGATCGGCGAAGATTGTTCGGGGCTCGTCGGCATCGGTCGCACCTCCGCCGCGGAGTGTAGCGGGGCACCGGGCGAACGGCTATAGTTCCTGCCATATGTCCGTCCTCAAGTCCTATGTCGCTTGCTCCGCCGTCACGCTCGCCGTCGTGAGCCTCTCTGCGCCGAGGGTCTCGGCACGCGAAGCGCAATCCTCGGACCGCTCGCGAAGCCAACTGACCGGCCTTCTCCTCGACGAGGCGCAAAGCCGCGACGTCCTTTATCAGTCCGCGCCCGTGACCCACATCGTGCCGTCCTCGAAAACGGTGACCATCGCGATGATGGCGGACCGCTTCGATCAGACGGCGACGTCGCGCTCGCAGGAGCTCGCGCTCACCGGCTTTCGCGCGGCGCCTTACGTCGCCGTGTCCCTGAAGCGCCTGGCGCTAGGCTTCTCCGCGGAGACCGGCGAGAAGCACCTCCACTACGCCACGAGCTCGGGGGGGTACCGGCGCGCCCAGTTCTCCGACATGGACTACAAGGCCGTGGGCGTACACGCTTACTTCATCCCGCTGGAGACGAAGGGGTCGCAGTCGGTCACGGCGTCTTTGGTCGCGGGCGCCCGCGATTACAACGTCAACCATCGCGTGACGCCCACAGGGGATCCGGATCAGATCGAGGACACCCCCAGCAAGTACCGCTACAACGTCACCGATTTCCAGTTCGGCTCGGTGGTCGACCTCAGGCTCCTGAAGTTCTTCAGCATCGTGCCCTGGGTCGACTACGTGTGGACGGACCTGCACGACCCCGAGTCGTCGGGCGGCACCGTAGCGGAGGACGCCGAGCTCTTCTTCCGCGCGCGGCCGCGCCTGGACCTCGGCCTGGACCTCGTGCTGCGCGTGCGCAACGTAGCGCTGCACATCGGCGAGGCGTTCGGTTTCGTGCTCAATGGCCGAGGGAGCGACAGCATCGAAGACAACGGATTCTCCCTCAGCTTCTCGGTCGACCTCGAAGGGGAGTGATGGGCTGGGCGGCCTTGAATCTCCTGTTCAACGTCGTTTTGCCGGCGACCTGGCTCATGCTCGTGAGCCGCGCGGTGGCTTGGGGCGCCCTCTCCGAGTTCGCGATCGGCATCTCCTTTCCCTTCGCGTTCGCGCTGATGCACGCGTGGCGTAACAGGCGGCTCTCCTTCATCTCGGTGCTCGCCGTGGCGAGCATCTCGCTGACGGCGGTCGTCGGGTTTTGGGCACAAGAACGGATCTGGTTCGCGTTGAAGGGCGCCGTGATTCCGCTCTTGATGGCGACGACCATCGCGCTTTTCCGACCGCGCGTGACGGCCGCCCTGCGGCAGCTCACCCTCCTGGGGCCTTTCTTCCGGGGCGAGGCGATCCGAGAACGGCTCTCGGCGCACGCCGACGGTGCGGCGCGCTATGAGATGGTTATGGTAAGTTGCACGCGTTGGCTCGGCGCGCACTTCGTGTTCAACGCGGTGCTGAACGCGGCGATGAACTGGCTCATCGTGACGGCGACGCCGGGGACCGAGCTTTTCAACGAGCAATACGGGGAGCTCATCGCGCGGAACGTCTACTTGGTCGCCCTCCCGTGCGGGATCTCGATCGGGGCGATCGTCTTCGTGAGCCTCAAGCGAATCAGGCGCATCACAGGCCTGACGCTGCGACAGATGGTCCGCAACCCGCTCAGTGCGCTAGCGAAGGCGACTTGAAGAACGGCTTGAGCTCCCTGCACGTCGATTCGAGGACGCGCTCGTCGGGGATCAGCTTGGCGTCCTTCTTGGCGCTGCAGGAGACCATGTTCACCATGCGACGCCCCTTCTTGCCCGGGCCGACGTCGAAGACGCGGTAGACCTTCTTCTGGCCGTCCTTCTCCAACGGCATGCCGTTGAAGTCGCCGGCGCGGCCGACGATGCCTTCGAAGAATTTCTTGTCGCCGTCGCCGGAGGATTTCGGCGGCTCCATGATCGCCTCGAACACCTCCGAGATGCGGAAGCCCTCGCCGTGCTCGAGCTTCACCATCTGCACCTCCGGCTCCAAGGGATTCGTCATGCCGTAGCCGACGCCGAGGAAGAGCCAGGAGGCCTCGCCGAAGAGCGGCTGCGCGTAGCGAAGCTTGACGTCGCGCGTCTCCAGGGCGACGTGGCCCTTCGCCGAGCGGTCGAGCTTCATCGCTTGCAGAAACTTCGGCACGTAGCGCTTGGGCAGAGCGAGGAAGCGGTCCCAATTCTTCATGCTGCCCCAGTAGGACATCGCGATCTCCGCCGAGTCGTGCAGCTCGAACTTCTCGCGGAGGCCGAGCGTCTCGTCAGCCGTGTCGACCAGGTCGAGCCGGCAGCCGAAGCCCAGGGGCGACGGCAGGCAGTTGAGGATCGTGGTGCCCTGGTTGAAATGCGTTCTCCAGACGGCCTGCACCCAGTTGCGGCCGAGAGCGTCGACGAATTGCGAGGCCTGCTGCGGCGCGCCGAGGCTTTTCAGCGGGATCCGCCGGCCGTTGAACTCGCGGTACATCGCGAACGCCTCGATGACGGCCTCGAGGAGGAGCTCGGGCTTCTTCACGTAGTCGGTCAGCTGCGCGTCGCTCGGCACCTCGATCTGGACGAGGCTGTGGTCGGGCTCGTCGATCAGCGTGAAGACCTTCTCGCCGCGGCTCGTGGTGAAGTCGACAACGGGATCGGCCGGAAAGAGGTAATAGCCTTGCTTATCGTCGTAGGAGAGGACCTGCACGTGCTCGGCATAGGTCTGGTTCCAGACGAAGTCCTGCAGGTAGGGATCGCGCGGGAAGCTCTGGTTCCTTCGCTCTTTCTGCGTGCGCGCCCACTGTTTCAGGTGAAAGCGTCGGCGGTCGGCCTCGGCGCGCTTGGAGAGCTTCGCCAGCGTGGCGGGGAGGCGCGTCCTGAAGCGCCAGTCGCGCTGCGCCTCGCCGTCCTTTGCGGCCTCGCTGGAGGAGACGAAGAACTCGGCGTCCTTCGCCGAGAGCTTTTTCAGCTCGTCGATGGGAATGG
Source organism: Pseudomonadota bacterium (assembly GCA_031416315.1). Taxonomy (GTDB): domain Bacteria; phylum Bdellovibrionota_B; class Oligoflexia; order Oligoflexales; family CAIYRB01; genus JANOTL01. The sequence continues at coordinate 28,243 of JANOTL010000122.1, read as the reverse complement.
CGACGTTCAGGTTCTCGGAGGCGTTCTTGCGGACGACGACGCCGATGACCTGGCCGAGCGTGTTGAGGAGCGGTCCACCGCTGTTGCCGGGCGAGGCGGGAGCGGAGAAGCGGATGTCCTTCCACTGACCGTTGACCGGCTCGAAAGTGAAGCTGGCGATCTGGCCGTTGCGGATGGCGATGCCCTCGCCGTTGGCGTTGCCGACGGTGTAGACGGTGTCGCCGACGGTGGATTTGCCGGCCAGACGCAGGGGCCTCACCCGGGCAGGCTCGGATTGGAGCGTGAACTCGACGAGGTCCCGGTACTGCGAGTAGGCCTTGATCTGCGCGATCGCGTGCACTTTGCCCGAGCGGTCGCGGACGAAAAAGTCCTGGTTCGTCGAGTAACGGTCGACCTGAAAGACGTGCGCCGCCGAGACGAGGCGGCCGGAGGAGACGGCGAACGCGGTGCCGATCGAGTAGTACTTGTCGTTGCGCTCGCTGAACGGCAGCTCTTCGACGGGAAGCGAGCGATTGCCGGAGTAGACGACGTTGTTCTCGTCCCTCTTCGGCACGACGATCTCGAAGACGGAGTCGGAAAGCGCCAGAATCTTTTCGCGCGCGAGCTGGACCGGGGGCTCCGTCGCGCTCCGGTCGGTGACGCAGCTCGCGACGAATGCGACGCTCGCGAGCACGAGCGCGAGGCTCGCGGCGCGGAGGCGGCGTGGCGGGTGGCGGAGGCCGGACGACATCGAAGAGAACCCCGTGATCGGCTTGGGTTCTTATCGGATTTCACGGCAGGAAATTGACGGTTTCCACAAAAAACGGTGCTTCGCCTGTCAATTCAGAGGGATCCGCGACAAATCACGGGCCGCGAACGTAGGCCGGAATCAGCGGCAGGTCGATCGGCGAGTCCAGCTCGGGAGCGCCGCGGAGCGGACCGGAGGTCGCGTAGAAGCTCGCGGCCGTCGATTCGAAGGTGGTCTTCAGCTCGTAGCGCGAGCCCGCGACCATGGCGGCGTCGAGCTGGAAGACGATTTTTTTGGTGGCGCAGCCGAACTGCGGCACGGTGAGGTGGACGCGCTTCGTCGCTCCGTCGACGTCGGCCGTCGCGATCCATTCGACGACGAGGGCGCCGGCGTCCGGGGCCACGCCGGCGCCGAAGCAGGCGTCTTCGGCCGTGATGGCGTCGGGCGTGATCTTGACGGTGACGGCCTCGGCGGGCGAGGCACCGAGCGCCACGCCTTTGTTCGCGACGACATCGTAGACGAAGCTCACGCGCTTTTCTTTGCGGCAAGACACGAGGCCGGCGTCGCCTTCCAGGCCCTCGGCGCAGGCGTCTGCCGTGCGCGGACCACCGGCGGTCGTGACGGCCGTTGCAAACGGGACGTCGCGCATGACCGATTTGCTGCCCGTGCCGATGAAGACCGGTGAGGTGGCGACATAGCTGCCGTGCGGCGCGGTGTAAGTCACCGTGACCGAGGTGCCGTGCGCGAAGCCGTAGCCTTCGCTGGCGATGACGTGCACGAGATCGGCATCGCAAGAAAAAACAAAGGTTTGATTGCTCTCGAAGATCATCGTTTCCGCCGTGGAGTACTCGTCCGCCTCCTGCACGGCTTTGTAGGAGACGGTGATCAGCGCGACCTCGGCGCCGGGGACCAGGCTCGGATCGAGCGGCGTCAGGCACGAGTCTCCCGAGACGACGGCGTCGGAGGTCGCGAACAGGGTGACCTCGGCGACCGGAGCGAGGCCGGTCGGCGCAAGCGGCGTCTCTGCGGTCGCAATTGAGAAGCGCAGGCGCTCCTCTTCAAAGCAGAGCTTGTCCTTGTAGTATTCATCGAGGCAGGTCGGCTCGACGTAGTCTTTGCTGCTGCCCTCGGGATAAAAACTCGACTCGACCGTGACCGACCGCGGCGCCGGCGGCTCTTTGCCTTTGCCCGTGATCTTGTCGAAGAGCTGCGCTTCAGGGCCACAGGCGGCCGCGGCGGCAAGGACGAACGTCGCGAGGCGACCGATGCGGGGGCGCATGCAAAGACTCCTGAGCAGGATCCGTTGGGGACCCTGACTCATCGGAAAACGCCCGCGAAAGTTGAAATTCAGCCGGATTTCGGCAAAAGTTACGAGCAGGTAGCGCTGTAACCGCCGTCGACGTTCAGGATTTGGCCGGTGATCATGCGGGCTTCCGGGGCCAAGGCGAAGAGGACGAGCTCGGCGACGTCCTCCGGCAGGACCAGACGCCCGGCAGGCGTGCGGGCGAGAGTCTCGGCGATGATGCGCGCGCGCTCGGGGACGTAGTTGAGGATGCCGGTGTCGCAAAGGCCGCAGCGCACGACGTTGACGTTGACGCCGCGCGGGCCGAGCTCGCACGCGAGCTGGCGGCACATCGCCTCGAGCGCCGCTTTGGAGGTCCCGACGCTCGCATAATCCTTGAGGACGCGCTCGGCGCCGATCGACGAGAGCGCGACGATGCGCCCGGCGGAGCCGGCGGGCGCAGCCGGCGCGGCGGGCGGCATCCGTTTCAAGCCTTCTTGCGCTAGAAAGAGGAGGCTCTCGAAGTTTACGGCGAAAACCTTACGGATGCCTTTAAGCGACAGGTCGATCGCGGGGCGATGCACACCGGTGGCGGCGTTGACGACCAGGAAATCGAGGCGTCCGAAGCGCTCGTCGAACTTTTTCCAGAGATCGGCGCGGCTCGCGTCATCCCCGACGTGCGCCTGGATCGCGTGCGCCTCGACGCCCTGCGCGCGGGCCTCGGCGACGGCCGATTCCGCGGACTCGTGGTCGCTCATGTAATTGACCGCGACGGCGGCGCCACGGACGGCAAGCGCCGCAACGACCGCGCGGCCGATGCCGCGCGAGCCCCCGGTGACGAGCGCGACCTTGCCGGCTAAGCTTCGCGTCACGGACATCTCAGCGCTTGCGCATCGGCGGCGCCGAGAGCGCGCCGACACGCTTTTGCGGCGGCTGCGGTGCGCTGGTGTTGCCGAGGATGCGGTCGCCGGCGCTCTTCAGATTGCGGCTCGTGAGCAAGAGATCGTAGAGCGCGTCGGTCAGATCCTTGAACGAGTCGGTCGAAAGCACGTAACCAAACTTTGAGGTTTGGGCATGGCTCTCGATGAGCTCTTGGATCGCGACGCGCGTGGCGTGCTCGAAGGCGCCGGCCATAGTTCGGGTCTCCTGGTGCTTGGAGCTTCATTGTCGCATGGGGTGGCGCCGTCGCCAGCGGCGGAACCGCTCGAAAGGACCGGGGAACCCCGAGCAACTTGGCGAAAAGCTCAAGTGTCGGGGCTCGCGACCGATTCCCTGGTTGGCGGTACCCGCAAGCAGGGAGCGAATCGTGAAGCATTCCATCATCGTGTGGACGGCAAATGCGGCCGTGGCGACGGCGGCCTATTTCTGGCTGCACGCGGTTTTCCTGCGGTGAGCGGCGCGGGCTCGGGCGGCGGCCGGCACTACGACTTCGATCTCCAGCTGCGGCTCCTGCCCGGCGGGTGGTCGCGCGCTTGGATCTGGCTTTCGGGAGAAGCGGGGCCGCGCGTCTTCGAGCTGACGCACGCCGGCGAGAATCCGTGGCGCGAAATGGCGCGAGCCGCGGCGGAGATCGCGGCGGGGGCAGATCGAGCGAGCTTCGTGTGGTGCGGCGAGCCGGGGCGCGACGAGCTCCGGCTCACGGTCGTGCCGGAGCGGCGGAACCGGCTGGTGCTGTCGTGCTGGGACGACGAAGCCTGCGCTTGGACGGCCGAGGTGGCGACCTCGCACTGGTTGGCGCTGGTCTATGCCGAGCTCTTGAAGGTGGCGCTTCTGCTGGAGCAGAAGCACTTTCGCGCGGAGCGGGACGTGGATTTTCCCGCGGACGAGCTGATCCGCCTGCGGGTCAGCTTGGCGGCGCGGCGCGCGGTCACGTAAGGAGCGTACGCCGCTGTTGACGCCGCTGCCTTGCCAAACAACTCCAAACTAAAATTGCGAGTTCTTGGCATATTCATGCATTTGTGGCAAAGTTTAGGCCTCGTGTGAAACCGCCTGCGGTCTCTGCGCAGAGATCGCTTCGACCATTGAACGAATGACGATGAGCAAAGCGAAGCCCAAGCGCTCCACGCGCAAATGCACTGACGACAGCCTCTCGACGGAGCGCGAGAAGGTCGACGTGGCCGTCGGCGCCGTCGCTGAGGTCGAGCTCGACCTGATGGTGAGCGGCATCCGCGAAGAGGCCGACCTGGCCCGCACGCAGCAGCGTCTCGCTCACGATGCGAAGCGGGTCGCCGCCAATCCCGGCCTCGCCGCCGAGCGCCGTGCCGCCGACGCGACCTTGGCTGGCGAGCGCAAAGACATCGACGCTGCGCGCCAATCTGAACGCACGTTGCGATGGGCGCTCGATCTTGCCCGCGAGTTCAGCGTGGAGCGCGCATCAACCGATTTCGATCTAGCCTGCGAGCGCGCGAGCACCGAGCTCGAGCTGCAGAACTCGAAATGGCTCTTGACTCGCGAAAAGGCGGCGCACGACGACACTCGCTCCGCGCTCACCACGCGGGACGAATTCCTGGCGATCGTCGGTCACGATCTGCGCAGTCCCTTGAGCGCCGTCCAGGCTGGAGCCTTGCTTCTCGCGCAGGAGCAGCAGCGCGCGAATCCCGAGTCCGCGGCGCACCACCTCGTCGACGGCATCCTTCGCAACGTCGGCAGCATGCTCCGCTTGATCGGGGATCTCTTCGACGTCGAGCGCATCGCTTCAGGCAAGCTCGAGGTCCTGTTGCGCCCGAACGACCTGCGCAAATTGATCAAGCAGGCCCAGGAGAACGCGCAGAGTTTGGTCCTCGAGAAGGACCTCACGCTCACGGTCGAGCTCCCCGACGAGCCTGTCGTCGTGCGTTGCGACGCCGGGCGCATCGGGCAAGTCCTCGCCAACCTCATCGGCAACGCGATCAAGTTCACCAGCCCTGGGGGATCGATCGTGGTCACGGCCTGGCGCTCGACGACCTGGACGCAGGTCTCGGTCGGCGACACCGGCGCCGGGATCCCGCCGGAGGCGCGCTCGCGCATCTTCGAGCGCTTCTCGCAGCTTCCGAGCAAGGACCGCTCCGGGCTCGGGCTCGGGCTCTACATCGCGAAATCGATCATCACGGCGCACGACGGCCGACTGACCGTGGCCTCCGCCGTCGGCGAGGGCAGCGTCTTTACTTTCGCTCTGCGCGGTCAGACTTGAGGACGAGACGATGATCGAGCGCGAGATTCCGCGAACAGCGGTGCGCACGCCGCGCGAGCTCGTGCTCATGGCGCTCTTCGTCGTCGTCATCTGGGGCGTTTGGGCGGGTCAGGCGTTTTTCATCCCGATCTCTTTGTCGGCCCTCTTGGCCTTCCTCGGCTCGCCACTCGTTCGCTGGCTGGGGCGGCGGCGGGTACCCGAGGCGCTCTCGATCGCCATCGCGGCGCTGGCTTTGGTCTTACCATTGGCCGTAGTCGGCTACGTGCTGATGCGCCAAGTGCAGTCGCTCCTCGGCGATCTTCCGGCGATCACGGCGGCGCTTCAGCGCTCGATCGTCGATCTTTCGGCGACCTCACTCGGCCAGAAGCTCCACCTCGACGAGCGCCTCACCTTCGCCGCCCTCTCGGAGCAAATCGGCAACGGCGCGGGCGAGAGCATGAAGTTCGTGGCCCTTGGCCTCAAGACGGCCGTCCTCGCCGGCACCGAGGCGTCGCTGATCCTGATTTTCTCGGTGGTCATGCTCGCCTCCCGCAAGCACCTCTACGTCTCCGCGGGGAAGATCCTGGCGCAATACGAAAGTCTCGAAGCGGCGAAGGTCCTCGAGGCGGTCACGAGCATGATCGAGCAGTTCTTGCTGACGAAGCTCGTCGTCATCGCGATCATCAGCGTCCTTTCCGTCATCGCCTTGCAGCTCCTCGGTTTGAAGTATGCATTCCTCCTGGGAATGATGACCGGAATCCTAACCCTGATTCCGGAGTTCGGGTTCGTCGTGAGCCTCATCCCCGTGACGATCGTCGCGGTCGCGACCGGTCACTCCGGGCTCTCGATCTTCGCGATCCTTGGCAGCATGTTCTTCGTGCACCTCATCGAGGCGAACGTCTTTACGCCCCGGCTCGTCGGCAAGCGTTTGAACCTGAACACGCTCAGTACCTTCGTGGGCCTCTTTGCCGGCGGCCTCCTGTGGGGAGTCTGGGGCATGCTCTTGAGCGTTCCAGTGCTCGGCATCCTGAAGATCATCTTCAGCTCGACCGCGACGCTCGAGCCTTGGGCGTTTCTGCTGTCGCAAAAAGAGGATCGCCAGTTTGGCCGCGACCTCCTGACCAAGGCGTTCAAGGCGGAGCGGGTGCGGCGGCTGATCACCAAGACGGGGCAGACGATCTTGACCACGTCGAAGCGTCGCCCTCCCGAGGACTGAAGCCGCTCAAGCGGCCCAGCGCGCATAAAAGGCGCGGGTGGCGAATAGCCCCAAGGCCCAGCCGAAGACGACATCGGCCACGTGATGCTGGTGCGTCAAAACCGTCGAGGCCGCGATCGCAACGGCCCACACCCAATACCAGCGTCGCGCGTAGATCACGGCGCAGGTGACCGCGAACGCGACATGCAAGGACGGAAAGAGATTGTGCCGGAGCACCGTCATCTCGACGAACGCGAGCATCGGGCCGGCCCAAGAGCCCGGCACGACCGGCGGGAACGCCACGCGCGCCGGCACGAGCACGAAGAAGGCGCAGGCGAAGAGGGTTTGGGCAAGGACGACCAGGCCCATCGCCCGCACCTCGGCTATGCTCGAGAGCCGCCAAGGAGCCAAGAGCAGCAGGAGCCACAGAGATAGGTAGACGGGTAATGCCGCCGCGACGAATGGGACTTCGAGCTCCCACGCGAAATGGACCGGCACCGTGAAGCCGCGCGCTGCGGCGAGGCGATCCGCGCCAGAATAAAGAGCATAAAAGATCGAAGCGGCCAGTGCCTCGACGCCGAGAGCCTGGATGACGAGCTTTCGCGGCCGCACGGCCATTTACAGCTTCGACGCGTCGACGCCGAGCCCTGGCACGTCGCCGACGGCGTGGTTGCAGCGAAACGTGTGCGTATGAAAGTCTTTGCGGATCAAATCAGGGAGATGTTACCAGCCCAGCGCTCTCAGCGCACCCAGTTGCCGATGAGCCGAGTACCGGCGCGTTCGGCGCGGCCCGTGCTCAGGGTCAACCCGTTCAGGTCGACGGTCTGGAGGCCGGGCTCGGCGTAGCGCCGCATCGACTCAAGATGAACGGTGCAGCGGTTGCCTTCGATCGCGAACCAGACGAGCTTGAAGCGCGCCTCGGGATGATAGGTGTTTTCACCGTAACGCGGATCGTTGGCGACGACGAGCGTGTCCCCTTGCCAAAGGCCGTAGTGGCGCTGCGCGTTGGACTCGCCATCGGGAACGATCGCCCGCGACCAGCCCAACTCGGGCTCGTGGTCGGCAATCCAGGTGCCGCGGCCCTGGGCCGTCCAGCCGCCGTCGGCCGCGGCGCGCTCGTAGACGACACCCCAGGCTGAGTAGAAGGTCTCGCCCGCGTCGTGCGCTAGGCGTGTCCCGTCGGCGTCGGACGCGAGCTCGGCGCGCACGGCGCAGGTGCCAGCGGCGTCATCGACCTCGACCCACGTCGCGCCAGCGGTCGGCAGCTTGAAGGCCACGCCGCCGTCGTGTTGAAATGCCAAAAGCTGCAGGGCGATCATGAATTCCATCTCGGGCTCCTTGCGGAAATCTGCGGTTAGGGCAGCCAGTTGCCGGTCAGCTCGAGGCCGTCGAGGTGCGCGAAACCGGTCGAGAGCGTCCAACCGGCGACGCCGGGAACGCCACTATCGAGCTCCACGGTCAAGATGTCAGCAGGCCCGCGGCGGCGCGCGCCTTCTTGGAACACGTGACAGCGTTTGGCCGGGCCGAGCTGGTACCAGCGGCCCGCGAATGCGGGGCGTGGATCGTTGAGAAAAAAGAGGTCGCCGCCGAGCCAGCCGCGATCCGTCCAGGAATCCGAGGCGGACTGCGCGTCGAGCCAGGCGCCGCTGCCGAGCAAGGTCCACTGATCGCCGCCTTGCGTGCGGGAGTACGTCTCGCCCGTCGTGGCGAGGAAATACACTCGATCACCGTAATAGTCCGAGATGGAGATCCCGCCCTGCTCGTTTGCGCGACGCGCCCATTCGCTATTGACGCGCTTACACGTCGCCGCGTCGTCATCGGCCAGCAGCCAGAGGCTGACGTCGTTCGGGTTGGGCGCGAGCTCAGGTTGCTGCAGGAAAAGGGCGCCGTCGTGCTGGAAGCCGACGACGTTCAAAGTCGAGGCCAAGATGATGGTCCACATGGGGAAACTCCTTCGACGATCGTGATCGCGATTTGCGGACGATAGCTGGGGGTCGGTAGCCGGGCAACTGGAGTGTTTGCTGGGAGCTTGTGTGTGACTTTTGTTTCGAGTCCGATACCTGCCGACAACCTGGGTCCCCTCAGCTCCTTGTGAGTTCAGGATTCCCCTTGCTCGGTGCAAAGGTCGAGCTTACTGATTCAAACGACTCGCCTTATTCGATTTGATACAGGCTCCAGGCGCGATCCGCCGATACCTTCGGTGCGCCACTGCTGAATAAAGCCGTGGGCATTGGAGGAACCGTGATGAAACGTCTCAATTCAGCCGTACTCCCGCGTATGATGTTGGCTCTCGTCTTTGTCTTCAACCAGGGCTGCGGCGACTCGTCGGACGACGACGCAGCCGAGGTCGATCCCTACGTGACGCCCGACGCCACGAGCGTCGTCGTGAAAATCGGCGCCGTCACCGCTGCGCTCACCGCGTCATCTGACTTCAACCTCAAAAAGAGCGCGGACGCCGAAGCCGAGGCCGACGACGTCGCCGTCGCCGCGGAGACGAAGGCCGACAGCGAAGCCGACATCGCCGCATGCGCCGCGACGCTCGGCGTGACGGCGGAAATGATCAGCGTCGTCGGCAACAAGGCAGCGTTGACCATCGACGCCAAGAACGTCCTCCTCCTCAAAGTGAACGGCAATAAGGCCGTCGTCACGGCGAAAATCGAAGCGGAGAAGCCCGGCGACGAGCTCGCCGGCTTTTGTCTGATCGTCGCCGGCAACAAGACGAACGTCACCGTCAACGTCGGCGCCACGATCAAGGGCTTCTCGTACGAGGGACGGGGCAATAAGGCGAAAGGCACCGTCGCCTTCGCCGACCTCGCGACCGCTGCGAGCGGCAAAGTTGCGATGAAGGGGAACAAGACGTCGTTCACCATCGTCGGCGCCGGCGAAGTCGACTGTGCCAAGATCGCGGCGACGCAATCGGGCAACAACACCGAGTATGCCTGCACGCCCTGATCGGCTCCGCCTTGAACCGAAAGCCAAGAAGAGCCCGGGGCGACCCGGGCTCTTCTCTAAACGCCGAGCGGCGTCGCGAAGCAAGGTTCCGGGTCAGAGCGGCGCATCGGGTGCCGAAGCGGAAGTGAGGTGGGACTCGCGCTATGCTTTCTTTGACAAGAAGTCCGAAGAATTTCAGAAGATAAACCAACAAAATCAGCGATCTGCCCATCCTCACGTCTCCCTCTACGGACGGCGGCAGCTTTGGCAACGCCATGGCCTGCACCGCGCTCGGCACCGGCCCCGGAGCGCCTGTCGCGAAGCGAGCTAGGTAAACCGCGGATCATGCCTGATTGATGCGAACTCAAGCCCGGGGTTTGCACTGCCGAAGAATCGAACATGGGACACTTCGTCGCTCGCCGGCGCGCGAACCAATGGTTCGGCCTTCGCTCTCCGCGCTACGTGCCGCTGAGCCGCGCGATCCGTGCGGCCGCCGCCGTAGTTCTCGTTGGGTTGGCCGTGCATTCGTCGCCGGCACGGGAGTCCATCGAGACACACGTCTCGCATCGCATCGAGTTCGCCGTTCGCGAGGCGCTGCATCTGGCGCCGACGCTCAACGCGAGGCTCAAAATCTTGGTCTACGACGACGCGGCGGTTAGCGGCCTCGGCACCTTCGATCTCGATCTCGACGACTGGGCGACCGTCCTCGAGGCCCTGGCCGCACAGCAGCCCCGCGCCATTTTGATCGATAAGCTGTTCGACAAACCGCAACGCGCCGAAGACGCGGCGCGGTTTACCGAGAGGTTGCGCCGCCTCGCAGTCCCGGTCGTCGCGGGAGCATTCATGCGCGAGGCGCCGATCTCATGGCGGAAGGAGCTGGGGATTGGCCCACGAGGTCACGCGTACGGCCCCCTACCCGAATTGCGGGAAGCCTTCGCGACGCTCGGCCACATTATCTATGATGGGCATGGCAAGGCTACGCCCGAGCTCGAGCTCGCGGGCAATCGGACTTTGCCTCACGCCTCGCTCGCCCTCGCGACTCCGGCTGAGCGCTCCCTCGTACCCGTCGACCGCCACGGCCGGATGCTGATCGACGCTTTGCCGCAAAAAGTCGTCGCAGCGCGCACGATCGGCATGAAGGCGGTCGTCCTTCGGGCTCGCTCCGGCAAACCGATTCCAGTCGTCGAACCGGGGGATTTAGTGCTCATCTTACCTGGCCTCTACACGGGAAGCGGCGACTGGGTCGACACCCCCGCCGGCAACATGCCCGGCGGATTTTTCCTCGCCGCCGCCGTGAGCAGCTGGCTCAGCGGCGCTTGGCTCCGGCCGGTCGAGGAGCACGGGCTCGGAATCGTGGCGGCCGGAGCGCTGGGGTTCGCCATCGGACTGCTCCTTTGGGGGCGCGCTTTTTGGGTCGCGCTAGGTAGCGCCATGGCGCTCATCGTCCTTGGCGGCATCGGCCTTTTCGCGCTCGCGGGCGTCGTCGTTCCCTGGCTCAGCGCCGGAACGGTGACCTACGTGACGGCCACAGTAATTTACGTGATGCGCGCTCTAGTCGCACGGATCGAGCAAGTCCGAATGGAGTCCGAGCTGAGTACGGCGCAGCTCGTGCAAAAGTGCTTCTATCCCCGTCGACACTGCCCGCCCGGCGCGCTCATGGTCGCCGGTGCCTCAGCGCCTTCCAGCGAATGCTCGGGCGACTGGTGGTCGCACGAAATTCTGCCGGACGGTCGGCACCTCGTCCTGATCGGCGACGCGATGGGCCACGGCGCACCGGCCGCTTTGCTGACGGCGATGGCCTTCTCGGCGTGCACACTGCTCGCGCGCGGCGCGGACGCGAGCCTCACGGCAGCCGGCCTCTTGAAAAAGCTCAATTGTGTGGTGCACGCCGCTCTCGACTCGGGATTCACGATGTCCTTTCAAGCTGCGACTTTCGACCTCGCCGCGGGAATCATGACGCTAGCGAACGCCGGGCATCCGACGCCGCTTCTCCTGCGCGGCGACGAAAAGCCTCGCTCCATCATCGCGCGCGGGTCGCTGCTTGGCCTCGATGCGACGTTGGATGCCGAACCGATCGTCTTTGCCCTTGAGCCAGGCGACCGCCTTCTGTTCTACACGGACGGAATGATCGAGTGCGGCAGCCCATCGCCGGGAAGCGGCAAGGCGGTGCTATCCAAACGCTTCGGCCGCAGCGACGTCAAGGCCTCGGCCCAAGCGGTGGTCGACTCCCTGCTCGAGGCAAAGCGGCTCGACCTAGATGGAGACCGCCCCGACGACGACATCACAGCCGTGGTCGCCTTCGTAGGTGCCGACTGGCGACGCAGCGCGACCCCGATTTCCGAAACCTGTTGAGGCTCTCGATGGCGACGAATGCAAAAGGCACCGTTATCTGCTTGTTACTCCTGGTTGGGGCCCTCGCTTGCCGCAAGACCGACCCACAGGGCCAGCGAAGTGCCGGGACGACGCCACCTCCGCCAGGCACTCCCGCCGCCCCGACGGGACCAGCGGCCCCGGGCGAGGACGATCTCGTTCCCGGCGAATTGCCGACCCAAGTCACCGGCGTCAACTTGCTCGACATCGACGTCGACAACGCACGCACGCGATGCGACTACGTCGAGCGCGGGAATGCCAAGTACGGCACTGTCTGCTATGCGGTCGCAATGCAACCGGACGGCAGCGAGCTACGTGCGACCGGAATAGTTGAGGGCACGGTGCTCACCTGGGCCACGCCGAAAGTGGTCGACGGCACGGTAGAGCAGATCGCCTGCACGGTCGCCGAAGATCTTCTTTCTCAACGCTGCGAGGCAAAACTCGTCGGCGTCGTCGCAAAGGCGACCCTGCGCTTCGAAATCGCCGTTGCGAACAAGGCGACGGCTCGCGAGCGAAAAGCAGGCTTCGTGCTGGCGCTGCCCTACTCAGTCGGCGTTGCCGCCGGCATCGTGCCGCAGATTCCGTTGACCTACCAAAGCAGCCCGACGCGGCAAGGATTTCAACCTTACGTCGTCAGCCCTGATGTAGCAGCTTTCGACACCCTGCAGTCTGTCTGCCGACAAGGCGATTCACTCTATTTTGCTTCATTTGGCGTGGTCTTTCGTCTGACCGGCGGCGCCATTTCCTTCTACGCCGGTCTGGCGTCTCGGCTTGATGCCGATGGCTCGCATCGCTTCCGACTCGCCTTGAGTGAGGAGCTCTACCTCGCATGCGCCAAAGACGGCATCGTCGTCAGCGACTCAGACGCCAATCGCATCTACCGCGTTCGCGAGACGGGCGCAGTCGAGGTGCTCGCCGGCCCCGATGGTTGGGAAGATCCGGTTTACAAGTCAATCGAGAGCGTCACGAAGGTTGCTCCCGATGGATTCACGGCCGACGGCGAACTCGCCAGAGGCGCGCTCTTAGACTATCCGACCGCGGTTGCGGTCGCGCCCGACGGCTCCATCGTTTTCGAAGAAGGCGGCCGAATTCGGCGAATCGGGACGGACGGTCGCTTGACGACGGTCTTCGAATTCGGCAGCGGGAGCGGGAGCGGCGAATTCCTCGACTCGATCGGAGAGATCGAGGTCCTAGCCGACGGCAGCGTCATCTTCACCAACCCAGGTGCGGCGCGCGTCTCGACGGTCGACGCCAACGGAGTCGCAACCACCGTTCCGATCGACATTCCCCTGAATCGACCACGCGGACTAGCCACTCACGCCGATGGACGCATCTTTCTCGGCGACGGCAATCGAGTCTACGAGGTGGCCGGCGGCAAGGCTAGACTGCTGGCGTCGGACTTTGAAGTCAGTCGGATTGGACTCGACACGATCGAAGCCGGGTTGAACGGTGAGGTTTACGTCGTCGACGGCGACGGCGGTCGCCTGTGGCGCATCGACTCCTCGGGCTCGAAGACCCTTCTCGTGGGAGGGGCGGAGCGCGGCCTACTATGCAAGAAGGCGCAGATGGCGAAGGATGCACGCATCGTCGCCGGCACCGCTATGGCGGCTCGACCGGACGGGTCGACGCTCTTGGTCGACGTCGACACGGAAAACGACCTCCCGATCTTAAAGGTGTTGGACAGTACCGGCACAAGCCTCGAGATTCTAGCAGGCTGCGAGGACGCCGAAGGCGCCGCCGGCGCCGCCCCAGATCCGGCGACCGAGCTCACTTTCGATCTTGCCGTCAGCATTGCTGGCATCGCGTACTATCCCAGTCTCAGCGACAGCTCGCTCTACCACCTCGTACCAGGCGGCAAGCCCAAAGTGTTTTTCAACTTCGACGACATCGAAGCACTCGCGCTCGACGACGACGAGGCTGACGACCCCAATCACAATCCTTTCAGCGACACGTCGTCAATCTACGCCGTCGCCGTCGATCGCAGCGACAAGGTACTCCTGGCGTATGAAAGCGGGATCTACCGCATCGAAGGACCTGCGCAGGCGGTCCTGGTCGCGGGCAAGGCGAGCCCCGGCGGCGTTGCCGCGCCCGATGGCGCCGTAGCGCTCGGCGCAAGCATCGCTCCGACGCGCCTCGCGGTCGCCGCCGACGGAACGATCGTCTTCAGCGAGCGCACTCGCAACCTGATCCGCATGATCGACACCGACGGCAAGCTCAGAACCGTCGCTGGGACCGGCGTTCAAGGCTCGACCGGCGACGGCGGCGACGCGCTGGCGGCGCAGATCTCCAACCCCGAGGACGTCGAGTTCGCGCCGGACGGCACAATCTACTTCGTCGAGGCGGATGAGAGCGATCGAACCGGACGGGTTCGGACGCTCGTACGCAAAGACGGCATGACGATGATCGACACGCTCTATGGCCGCACGACGCAGGCGAGTGAATGCGGCACGGGCCGGATCGCCGGCACAGCCGCGAACGGCGAGGTCGATCTGGCCATTCGCAACAGCGTCTCGGTTCTATGCCAGGGTCGCCCGACCTCGGTCGCGATCCATGACGGATGCCCGCAAACCCCGACGCGGATCCTCGTTGCGCAGCGCTTCGGCCTTGGCTTTTCCAACATCATCGAGATCATGCGGCCCTGCAGCCCTTGAGCTGACTCCCAGGCGGGCTAGCGCCCTCAGTCTGTGCCGGCGGCCGGCCTGAGGTCTCGGAAAGTGCACGCCAACCTTCGTGTCGAAGCGTTGCCAATCGATGCGGTCGGCAAGCGCCTAAGGAGGAACTCACGCCCTGGTTTCGCGTGAAGCTCCGACAGCCGCAGGCCACGGCGAGGCGGCTGGCAGGTCGCCAGCCGCGCGGTGACCAAGCTCGATTCCCCTTAGTGCGCGTCGCTCAACGCATCCGGCAACAGCGGGTCGGCGATGCCCACCATCGGATACCTCTTGCTGAACCAGAAGAAGCAGCAAAGGAAGATCCCCAGGAACCCGATGAATTGCCCGACTTCCAGCCAAGGCAACTTCCAGGTCGCGGGATCGGTCGTCTGCGGAATGACGATCAGCATGTTGATCATCCACTGCGCGACGAGGATCGAGGCGCAGATCGGGATCGACAGGCCGGCCGTCCACTTCGACGCTTTCGGCAAGAGCGCGAACAGCGGGAAGATGAAGACGAGGAAGAGCGCGGCATAGACGAAATAGATCCAGGGCGCGTGCAGGCGATGGATGTAGTACTCGGTCTCTTCTGGCATGTTCGCGTACCAGTACGTCAGCACGTGCGCGTACGTGAGGTAGGCGAAGAAGATGGTGAAGCCGTGCATCAGCTTGCCCACGTCGTGGAACTGCTGGCGGCGGATCATCTGGCCGACGTGCGTCTTCTTCAGGATGTACATGGAGATCAAGAGGGTCGCCATGAGGGACTGCATCATCGTCGCAAAGGTCCAGCCGGCCCAAAGCGTGGAGTACCAGGTCGGCGCCAAAGACATCAGCAGGTCAAAGCCGAGGAGCGAGAACGTCAACGCGTAGACGATCAAGATCGGCGCGCTCCAGTAGCGGAGCTTCTTCTTCGCCGCGAGGCCGAGCTCCATGGCGCGCTCCTTCTCGCCGCGCACGAGCGCCATGTCGCGTCCGAGCTTGAGACGTAGCTGCCACAGCGAGACGAGCAGGATCGCGACGAGGGCGCCGAGGTCCCGGAACATCATCAGGGAGGGCTGCAGCCAGGTGCGCTTGCCCCAGTAGTGATCCAGGATCGACGGGTCCTTGATCCAGACGTAGACCTCGTTCGCCTTGCCGATCTTGAGCCAGATGCAGAGGAAGAAGACGGCGAACAGGAAGGCCGCCACCGGCAGGAAGCTCGCGAAGCTCTCGTGGATGCGCATGATCGGGCGCGCCCAGACGGCGCCGATGACGTCCTGCATCGCCGAGAAGACGACGCCGCCTAGAGCGATGGCGAAGAACCAGTAGAGGTTGAAGAGGAAGCTGCCCCAAGTGCGGGTCGCTTCGCCCGTGTACATGCCGATGGCGAAGGTAAGGACGCCGATCATGACGCAGAAGATCAGGCCGCCGCGCGCCTGCGGGCCAGGATTGAGGAAGAAGCTCTGCCGCTGCTCGTAGAGATTATGAATGTTCATCGGTCAGTGCCCCGCCTTCTGCAGATTCCGGAGGTGCGCGATGATCTGCCAGCGCTCGTGCGTGGAGATCGCATGCCCGTAGCCGGGCATCAGGGTCGAGGCCGAGCCGAACGTGATGCGGTAGAAGAAGAAGCCGTCGCCCTTGGTCGCGTAGGACGGCAAGGTGATGTCCGGCGGCTGCGGCGCGCCGACGTTGCCCAGCGTGCCGATGCCTTTGCCGTCCTTGCCGTGGCAGGGGACGCAGAACGTTTCGTAGTGCTCTCTCCCCTTCTCCGGCGTCTTCGGGTCTGAGGCGATGGCGTCGGGGGTCTTGAGCATCTGCTCTGCCTCCTCCACCGTCTTCGGGTAAGGCGTGGCGTTCATCGCCACGGCGAAGGCCGGGGGATCGAGGTACTCCTTCTGCGCCTTGGGCGCCGGGGAGTCGGCCATGTCGGGGACGTATTGGATCTTACGGCCGTTGGGTCCGTGGTCGCAGGCAGTGAGCCAGAGCGCGGGCAGCGGGAGCAAGAATTTCGACAGCTTCGCGATCACTTCGAACTCCTCAGGTAACTTTCAGCTCATCGGCGCCGCACTCTTTCAGGAGCGCCGCTTGCGGACTGTCGAGGCCGACGTTCGGGACGAAGATGCCGAAGCGGTCGTCCGTCGTGCGCGGATCCAGGACCCTCCGCTTCGGGTTCGGGATGCGGCCCAAGACCAGCATGCCGAGGATGGTGGCGATGGCGCCGAGCAAGATCGTGCACTCGAAACCGATGACGACGTAAGCCGGGAGTGACGGGAGTCCCGCCGTCTTGCCGCCGACGACGAGGGGCCAGTCCCAGTCCATGAGCAGGCAGAGCGAGAAGCCGCCCACCGTGCCGGTGAGGGCGCCGATGATGGTGAAGAAGCGCACCGGCGAGGAGCCGAAGCCGCAGGCATGCTCGATCTCGTGGTAGGAGGTCGGCGTAAAGACCTCGTGGCCCTCGAAATCCGGCCGCTCGCGCACCCGCTCGATCGCGTCGCAGACGACGTCCAGGTACCTGAAGATGGCGATGATGCCCTGATCCGACTTCTTAGTGCGCGCCATGCTTCGCCGCTCCCTTCAGCTTTTTCGGACTCCAGGGCTTCGGCATGATCAGCTTGATCTCCGAAAGGGACACGATCGGGAAGAACTTGCAGAAGATCAGGAACCAGAAGAAGAACCAGCCGAAGCTGCCCCAGGTGATGAAGATGTCGGTCGGTGAGGGCTCGTAGTGGCCCCAGCTCGAAGGCAGGAAGTCTTCCACGAGGGACGAGACGATGATGTTGTAGCGCTCGAACCACATGCCGACGTTGACGAGCACGCAGATGACCCAGGAGATCGGGATCGAGTTGCGCACGCGCTTCGACCAGAAGAGCAGCGGGAAGAGGCAGTTACAGAACGTCATCACCCAGAAATAGAAGGCGTAGGGCCCCGTGGCGCGCTTCTCGAAGAGGGCCCATTCGTACGGGTTGCCCGAGTACCAAGCGACGAAGAACTCGATGCCGTAGGCGTAGAAGACGATCGTCGACGTGAGGAGCGTCAGCTTGATGCAGCTTTCCAGGTGCTCGGCGAGGATGAACTTCTCGAGCTTGAACATCCAACGGATCGGGACGACGAGGTTGTAGACCATCGCGCAGCCGGACAAGATGGCGCCGGCGACGAAGTACGGCGGGAAAATCGTCGTGTGCCAGCCGGGCTGGAGCGACATGGCGAAGTCCCAGGAAACGACGGAGTGCACCGAGAGGACGAGCGGCGTCGCCAGGGCGGCGAGGAAGCCGTAGCCGGCCTCGTAGTGCCACCACTGCTTCGCCGTGCCGCGCCAGCCGAAGGACATGAAGCCGTACACGAGGCGCTTGATGCCGCGCGTCCGGTCACGGATCGACGCCAGGTCGGGAACGAGGCCCATGTACCAGAAGAGCAAGGACACGGTCAGGTACGTGGAGATCGCGAAGATGTCCCAGATCAGCGGCGACCGGAAGTTGACCCAGAGGTTGTTGGTGTTCGGGAGCGGCGCCATCCAATAGGGCGCGAGCCAGAGACGACCGACGTGGATCAGCGGGAAAAGGCCGGCCGAGATCACGGCGAAGATGGTCATGGCCTCGGCGGAGCGGTTGATCGTGTTCCGCCATTTGGCTCGGAACAGGAACAAGATGGCCGAGATCAAGGTGCCGGCGTGACCGATACCGACCCAGAAGACGAAGTCGGTGATGTACACGCCCCAGTAAACCGGGCTGTTCAGATAGGTGACGCCCATGCCGATCGTGACCTGGCGCGCCCAGAAGACGATCCCGAGCACGACGAGCGAGAACGCCGCCGCTAGGGCGACCCAGTAAGCCGGGGAAGGCTTCTCGAGGTTGACCAAGATCCCGTCGTTGACGTCCGAGATCGTGGTTTCCCACTTCACTTCATCACTCATGACCGTGATGCTCCGATGCAGCGTTCTCTTTGAGCGTCACGTCGGCCAGGTAGCTGACGTTCGGCAGGGTCTTGATTCCGAACTCTTTCTTCTCGGGAGTGCCGCCGAGGGCGAGATAGGCGCGATTGTCTTGGCGCTGCTGCGTGACCGCCGCCGACGGGTCGAAGAGGTTGCCGAACGTGATCGCCTCGGCCGGACAGGTCTGCTGGCAAGCCGTCTTGATCTCGCCGTCGACGAGCGGGGTGTTGCGGATCTTCACCTTGTGCTTCACGTCGCGCACGCGCTGGTAGCAGAACGTGCACTTCTCCATGACGCCGCGCGTGCGAACGGTGACGTCCGGATTCATCGGCCGCGGGCTGTGGTCGCGCTTCCAGTATTCGTCCGTGCCCATCTCGTTCCACTTGTAGGTGAACCAGTTGAAGCGGCGGATCTTGTAAGGGCAGGCGTTGGCGCAGTAGCGGGTGCCGACGCAGCGGTTGTAGGTCATCGCGTTCAACCCTTCCGGGTCGTGGTTGGTCGCGAAGACCGGGCAGACTGCCTCGCACGGAGCGTGGTTGCAGTGCTGGCAGAGCATCGGCTGGAAGGTGACCTGCGGGTTGTCGGTCGAGCCCTCGAAGTAGCGGTCGATCTTGATCCAGTGCATCTCGCGGCCCTGGAGGACCATCTGGTGGCCGACCTGCGCGACGTTGTTCTCCGTGCTGCAGGCGACTTGGCACGCGCCGCATCCCGTGCAACGCGCAAGGTCGATCGCCATGCCCCAGCGATACTCCGCTTTCGGCAGCGCCGGATAAAGGTCCGGAACCGTGTCGAGGTCGCGCTTCTTCGTGAGGTTGGCGCGGGCCTCGACCAATGAGGTCTTCTTGACGATGTCGGTCCGGTTGGCGATGTCGTTATGCTTTTGCGTCATCGCCAGCGGGCGGACCGCACCGGTGGCGCTGAGCTTCACCGCCTGGCCCGAGGTGACCGGGGCGCCGGTGAGCGCGTCCGAGCCTCGCGCCATGGCGACGAGCGGATTCACGCCGACGCCGCCTTGAATGTAGCCGGCGCCGAGCGCATGGCCGTTGCCGCGGGGCACGACGACCGCCTCGGGGTGCAAGCCGGGAAGCGGGAAGACCGCCGCCTCGAAGCTGCCGCCGGGGCCTTGGACCTTCACCACGTCGCCGCGCTTCAAGCCCTGCTTGGTGCAGGTCGTCGGGTTCAAAGCGACCCAGCTGTCCCAGGTGATCATCGTCAGCGCGTCGGGGAGCTCCTGCAAGATCGGCTTGTGCGCGTGCTTGCCGTCGCCGAGGCGCATGTCGAGCGGCGCGATGAGGCGCAGGCCGCCTCTGCCGGTGTCGACGTATTTGAAGCTCGCCGCAAGGCTGCCGCTCACGCTGGAGACGGCCTGCGAGGCGCCCGTGTTGACGAAGCCGCGCTGGAGGACGCCGTCGAAGAAGCGGTCGAAGTCGAGCTGGGAGCCGGTGACCTGATGGACGGCGGCCCACTTCTTCTTCAGGTAGTCGCGGTAGTCGACGTAGCCGAGCGGCTTCTTCGCCGAGGCTGCGACCCACATGAGGATGTCTTCGGCCTGGCGGCTGTCGTGCGTGGCGCGGACGGTCGGTTGGCGCGCCGACCAGAAGCCGGCGACCGGTTGCTCGTCGCCCCATGACTCCAGGTAGTGGTGGCCGTTGAGCGAGTAATGCGCGAGGGCGTCGACCTCGTTCGGGAACTCTTGGATCGAGGCGACCGTCGGGATCTTCGCCAGGAGGTCCTGGACGGCGAAAGCCGGCGGCAGCGAGAAGATCGGGTTGGCGTCGATGACGATCAGGACGTCGAGGCCCGGCGCGTCGGCAAGGAAGCGCTGGAGGTCGCCGGGCTGGCCCGGGGGCACCGCCCAGCCTTTCGCTAGGTGCAGGGTGACGTCGTACGCGCCGATCAGCTCGTTGGCCATGATGGCGGCGAGCTGCAGGTTCGTGGCGTTCTCGTCGAAGGCGCTGCTGCCGGCGCACATGACGATCGAGGCTTCGTCGAGGAGCTCGTTGGCGAGCTTGTCGAGGTCTTCGCGCTTGATGCCGACGCGCTCGTAACCTGAGGCGACGACCTCGGCTTTTTGATCGAGCACCGCTTGAATCTGCTGGCGGGCCGCAGCACTTCCCTTAGAGCGCTTGTTCTCGATCAGCGCGCGAACGAGGAGCAGCGTGGTGAGCGTCTCCGCCCCAGGAGGAATGACGAAGCGCTCGTCCGCCTTCGCGCCCGTCCGCGTCAGGATGGACTCGAATTGGTAATGCTTTCCGCGGTTTCCAGCCTTGAAGGCGTGGGACTGCGTGTAGCCGTGCGTGTGGTAGACGACCGAGCTGCCGACGTCGAGGAAGTCGGCGCCGATGCCGACGATCACTTTCGCCTGGTCGAGGTCGGCGCGCGGCATGGCGTTGACGCCGTAGGCGAGCTTGTGGGCGGCGGCGACCGACTCCATCAGGGTGTTGGAGTCGTAAGTGTAGAGGCGGTCCCTAGTCGAGCCGATGCGCTCGAGGAACTCGCGGAAAAAGCCGTGGCGGTTGCCGGTGGCGCCGCCGGTGAGGATGCCGATCTTCTGCGTTTTGGCGACCTTGCTGCCGAGGTGCTCGTAAACTTCGTCCCACGTGACGGCTTCCATGCGCTGGCCGAAGCGGATCTTCGGCGCTCTGGGGCGCTCGGGATGAAAGAGGCCCTGGAGCGAGGACTGGCCGACGGCGCAAAGCTTGCCTTTAGAGATCGGATGCTCCGGCAGGCCCTCGAGCTTGGTCGGGCGGCCTTCCCGGGTGCGGACCATGACGCCGCAGCCGGTGGCGCACTCACCGCAGGTCGTCGCGTAGAAGACGGGCTCGCCCGGCCACTGGTCGACGGGCTGTTGCACGAAGGGAATCGCCTTCTCCAACGGCCGCTCGATGCAAGCCGCCGTCGCGGCGAGCGACGAGGCGCTGAAGAGCTTCATGAAGTCGCGGCGGTCGACCGAGAGCTTGCCGCGTTTCTTCGGCGGATTCGCGGCCGCGACCGTCTCCTCCCGCTCGGCGAGCTCCGGCAGGCGCTCTTCGACGCCGACGTAGAGCGGGCCGACCTCGAGGGCCTTCGCAGGCTTCTCGAACGGGCCTTCCGTCGGGGCCCAGACTTCGCGGCCTCTGCTGGGATCGTCCGCTGAGGGCGCCTCCGCGTACGCGTCTTCGTGCATGCTTTGGGGAGTTCCCGGCTCGTTCGTGATGCTCAAAACTCAGCTCCTCGGGCATCCCGCAGCGCGCCTGGCGGCACGGCTCGGGTCACCGCAGTATTCTCGCGCAGCTTCAGTAGTGGCAGGTCGCGCACTCGGTGGAGGCTTTTTTGTCCCGGTGGCAAGAGATGCACCAGCCCATTTGCAGCGGCGCCACCTGCTCGACGACTTCCATCCCCTCGACCGCGCCGTGACAGGCCTGGCACTCGATATTGGCGTTGGCGTGCATCTTGTGGCTGAACCGTACGAAGTCGGGGAGGTCGTGGACCTTGACCCACTCCATCGGCTTGTCCGCCTTGTAGAGCTCCGAGATCGTTTTGATATGCGGCTTCTCGGTCGCGATGACCTTGTGACAGCCCATGCAGGTGTTCAGCGGGGGGATCCCGGCGACCGTCGAGCGCCGCGCAGACGAGTGGCAGTACTGACAAGGGATCTGCTTGTCGCCTGCGTGCAGCTTGTGGCTGAAGGGAATCGGCTGCTCCGGCTGATAACCGACGTTGTCGACGGTGTCGCCAGGGGTCCACATCCACCAAGCCGAGGCTCGCTCACTCGAGGCCAGCATGAACGCGGCGAGCAAAAGCAATTTGGACCAGGGGGAACAGTGCAACAGCAGCCTCCTCGTTCCACAGGAAACACACAACGGGCCAGTCGATGTGTAGAGGGCTTACCAAAAAACACCGAAAAGGGTCAATGAAATTAAGAGGGATCTAAGCCCTCGGGGCTTTTCCGGAGAGATGACGCGGAAGGCTTGAGGCTCAAGGCCCTGCCGTTCTAACCGGCCTCTTCAGGTGGGTCGTGGTATGTCACTTTTCTTGCCGGGAGGATCCGCGGTGTCGCCGTTCAAGCTCAAAAGCCACTACGCGCCGCAAGGCGATCAGCCGCAGGCGATCGAAGAAATCGTCCGCGCCTTCAAGTCGGACCAGAAGCACCACGTCCTCCTCGGGGTCACCGGCTCGGGCAAGACCTTCACCATGGCCAACGTCATCCAGCAGCTCGGCCGCCCGACGCTGATCATGGCGCCCAACAAGACCCTGGCGGCGCAGCTCTTCTCGGAGATGCGCGAGCTGTTCCCCGAGAACGCGGTCGAATATTTCATCAGCTACTACGACTACTACCAGCCCGAGGCGTACGTCCCGTCGAGCGACACGTACATCGCCAAGGACTCGTCGATCAACGACGACATCGACAAGATGCGCCACGCCGCGACGCGCTCCCTCTTCGAGCGCAAGGACGTGATCATCGTGGCGTCCGTGTCGTGCATCTATGGTCTAGGATCGCCGGCCGCCTACTCGAAGCTCGTGGTGAAGCTCGAGAAGGGCCAGGAAATTCCGCGCGACGCGCTCCTCAGGCAGCTGATCGACATCCAGTACTCGCGCAACGACATGAACCTCGTGCGCGGGCACTTCCGCGTGCGCGGCGACACGGTCGACCTCCTCCCGGCGCACGCGCGCGACGAGGCGATCCGCGTCGAGTTCTTCGGCGACGAGATCGACCAGATCACGATCGTCGACGCGCTGACGGGCAAGGTCTTGAAGACGGTGCCGGAGGTCACCCTCTATCCGAACAGCCACTACGTTACCGACCGCGGCGACATGGGCTCGATCGTCCGCGAGATCCTAAAGGAGCTGGGCGAGCGCCTGCGCGAGCTGAAGGCGCAGAACAAGCTCGTCGAGTACCAACGCCTCGAGCAGCGCACGATGAGCGACGTCGAGACGATGGAGCATCTGGGCTATTGCCCCGGCATCGAGAACTACTCGCGCTTCCTGTCGGGCGCGAAGCCGGGCGAGCCGCCGCCGACACTCCTCGACTACTTTCCGAAGAACTTTTTGACCATCATGGACGAGAGTCACATCACCAACCCGCAGGTCGGCGGCATGTACCGCGGCGACCGCGCGCGCAAGCAGGTCTTGGTGGACTTCGGCTTCCGGCTCCCGGCGGCGCTCGACAACCGCCCCCTCAATTTCGACGAGTTTTTGGGCCGCGTGAACCAGATGCTGCACGTCTCGGCGACGCCGGGCCCCTACGAGCTGCAGGCCGCCGGCGGCCGCATCTCCGAGCAGGTCATCCGCCCGACCGGCTTGATCGATCCGATGATCGAGATCAAGCCCGCGAAAGCGCAGGTCGACGACCTCTTCGGCGAGATCAAGAAGACGGTGGCGAAGGGCGGCCGTGTCCTCGTCACGACCTTGACCAAGAAAATGGCCGAGGACCTGACGCGGTACTACCTCGAGATGAACATCAAGGTGAAGTACCTCCACTCCGACATCGACAGCCTCGAGCGGATCGAGATCCTGCGCGACCTGCGCAAGGGCGAGTTCGACGTCCTGGTCGGGATCAACCTCCTGCGCGAGGGCTTGGACCTCCCGGAAGTGATGCTGGTCGCCGTGATGGACGCCGACAAGGAAGGCTTCCTGCGCTCGCGCTCGTCTTTGATCCAGGTGGTCGGACGCGCGGCGCGGAACGTCGAAGGGCGCGTCATCTTCTACGCCGATCGCGTCACGGACTCGATGCGCGCCTGCCTCGACGAGACGGACCGCCGCCGGGCGAAGCAGGAGGCTTACAACACAGAGCACGGCATCACGCCCGCGACGATCATCAAGGCCCTGCCGGAGGATCTGCGCAAGCTCTACGGCTTTTCGTCGGCCGATGAAGACATCCTCGACAAAAAGACCCTGGCGAGCCTCTCTTCGGTCGGCGCCCGCTCGGCCAAGGAGCTGGACGAGCTGATCAAGAAACGCTCGAAGGAGATGAAAAAGTACGCCGCCGGCCTCGAGTTCGAGAAAGCGGCCGAGCTGCGCGACGAAATCTCCAAATTGCGCGACCTGATGCTAAAGTTCGGCAGTGACGGCAGCGTCGGCGTTGGAGCGGGAGATGAGCCCGGTTCTTAAGGAAAAACTCGGGAAGCTGCCGAAAGAGCCTGGCTGTTACCTGATGAAGGACGCCAAGGGGCGCATCATCTACGCGGGCAAGGCGAAGAGCCTGCGGAGCCGCGTCTCGTCCTACTTCGGCGCGCGCGGCCAGCTAGCCTACCGGACGCTCGCCCTCGTGGACGAGATCGTCGACTTCGAGGTGATCATCACCAAGACGGAGGTGGAGTCGCTCCTTCTCGAGCGGACGCTGATCAAGCACCACAAGCCGAAGTTCAACATCCTCCTGCGCGACGACAAGGAATACCCGTATTTGCGCATCGGGCTGAAGGAAGAGTGGCCGCGGATCGAGAAGGTCCGGCGGCGGAAGGACGACGGCGCCGTCTACCTCGGCCCGTTCGGCAGCGCCGGGCAGCTCAAGATCCTGATGGACGCGACGTACCGCATCTTCCCGCTGATCCGCTGCCGCCGGCACGAGTTCGAGTTGGCGAAGAGGCCGTGCAACTATTACCACATGAAGATGTGTTTAGGTCCGTGCACGCTCCCGGTCGAGCGCGCGATCTACGTCGCCATGGTCGAGGACGCGGTCTCCTTCCTTTCCGGGAAGAACAAAGAGGTGGTGAAGAGCCTCCGTCAGAAGATGGCGACCGCCTCCGAGACGGAGAACTTCGAGCTCGCCGCCGTCGTGCGCGATCAGCTGAAAGCGTTCGAGAGCATCACGCAGAAGCAGTCGGTCGTCACCGGCGAGATCGACAACGCCGACGCGCTCGGCTACGCCGAGACCGAGACGCGTGCTGCGTTTCAGGTGCTCATGGTGCGCGAAGGCTTCATGGTCGGTAGCGACGGCTTCGTCGTGAAGACGCCGCTCGAGGGCGGGGCCGAGGCGCTCGAGTCCTTTCTCCTGCAGTTCTACGAGGCACGTAGCTTGCCGCAAGAGATCCTCCTCCCCTTCTCGCTCGGGACCGAGGAGGAGATGGACCAGCTGCGCGCGGCCTTGCTCACGAGCCACCCCGAGGTGCAGAAGCTGATTCTGCGCGAGGCGCCGCGCGGCGCGCGCAAGGACTTGGTCGACATGGCCGGAAAGAACGCGCGCCACCGCCTCGACGACGAGGCGCGCTTGGGCGACCGCCGCCGCGTCGAGCTCGAGGTGTTGAAGGAGAAGCTGAAGCTCCGCCGCATTCCCGTGCGCATGGAGTGCATCGACATCTCGAACATCCAGGGAACGGCGATCGTCGCCTCCGCCGTCTGCTTCATCGAGGGGCGGCCGGCGAAGGAGCACTACCGGCACTACATCGTGCAGACGATCACCGGCGCGAACGGGCCGGACGACTTCGGCTCGATCAGAGAGATCGTGCGCCGTCGCCTCGAGCGGGGCGAGCGCGAGGCCGACCTCCCGGACCTCTTGATCATCGACGGCGGCCGCGGCCAGCTCTCCGCGGCGATGGACGCGATGCGGGAGTTTCCGGGGCTCGACCTCGACTTGATCTCACTCGCGAAGAGCAAGGTCGACAAGACGCGGCGTCAGTTCGTCTCGAGCGAGGCGCCGACGCGGAGCTACGAGCGCGTGTTCTTCCCGCACGAGGAGCTGCCGACGCCGCTCGCGACCGGAACGCCGGAGTACCGGCTCCTGACGCAGATCAGAGACGAGGCGCACCGCTTCGCCATCACGCATCACCGCAAAAGGCGCGCGAAGATCTCGCAAGGCTCGTCTTTGGAGGAGATACCCGGGATCGGGCCGGCCTTGCGGAAAAAGCTCTTCGAGACCTTCGGCGGCTTGGACGGCTTGAAGGCTGCCTCGCTCACCCAGCTGCAGGCGATCAAGGGCCTGCGCGAAGCGGCGGCGGTGGCGCTCTACGGCTCGTTTCGCCAGCAGGAAGAGGAAGCCGAGGGTCCTGTGGACTCTGAATCCCTGCCTCCCGGATAGCACCGCACCTCGGGGCGTATCAAGGCGAGGTCGGCACAGATCCCGAGTTCAGCTGTGTTTATACCTCTGCCGGCGTACCGAACGTCAGCATGCGCTCCTACGTCGACGACACGGACTGAGGCTTAATCACGACAGAGACAGCAAGACTTCGACGCTCCAGGCGTTCTCGCGAAACCATTCGGCGGGCTCGAGCCGGAGGCGCTCGCTGGTGCGATGCAAGAGGCCGCGCTCGAGCCCGTCGCTGATGGTGGGGCGCAGGCGGCCAAGCGACTTGCCCGTGCGCTGCTCAAGGAGCGCGAGGTCGACCCCGTCGCGGCAACGCAAGCCGATCCCGACCAGCTCGGAGGCGAGGTCGTCGGCGTCGCGGCCGCGCTCGGGCTCGAGGCCGAGCGCCCGGGCATAAACATCGGAATCCGTCGATCTCGTGAGCGATTCTGGCGTTTCCGGCGCGAGGAATTTGCGCTCGTTCTTGTCATAGGCCCAGCGCGTGCCGAAGTCACCCCATTGCGGCAGAAATCCGTGCGCGCCGGCGCCGATGCCGACGTACGCATCGCCTCGCCAATAGAGCCAGTTGTGCTGCGCCTCGTGGCCAGGAAGGTGCCAGTTCGAGACTTCTTCCTGCTCGAAGCCGTGCACAGCGAGAAAGGCGCGTGCCGTCTCGTAGCGTGACTCGAGGTCCTCGTCCGGCGACGGGAGGAGCTTGCCGCGAGCTACGGCGCGCGCGAGGGGCGTGCGGCCTTCGAAGGTGAGGTCGTAGAGACTCAGGTGCTGCACGCCCGTGGCGCGCGCCCGCTCTAGGTCTTTCTGCCAAAGGGCCGCGTCCTGCCCTTTCCAACCGTAGATGAGGTCGAGATTGACGCTGGCGAAGTGCTCCAGCGCCATCGCGGCGGCGCGCTCCGCCTCGCCTGCGCCGTGAACGCGCTTCAGGAAGGCGAGACCCGCGGGGTCGAAGGTCTGCGCCCCTAAAGACAGTCGGTTTATGCCGAGACGCCGCCAAGTGCGACAGCGCTCGGCGGTGACGTCGTCGGGATTGGCCTCGAGCGTGATCTCGGCGCCCGGCGCCACGTGTCCTTGCAGGCGCTCGAAGAGCGGCGCGAGCTCCTCGGCGAAGAGGCTCGGCGTGCCGCCACCGAAGTAGATGGAGGTGAACGGGCCGGACGGGAGCACGGCGGCCTCGAGCCAGGCGTCTAGGTGCGTCCCCAGGCGGTCCAGGTAGGCTTGCGCGAACTCCGGGCGAAAATTCGCGGTCTTGGCGAAGTCGCAATAGTGACAGAGCGCCTTGCAAAAAGGCACGTGGAGATAGAGGCCTAAGCGAGAAGAGGTCATCGGGACCTCATACCACACCTCAACTTTGGCGCGTAAGGTGCCGAAAAGACTCTTGGAGGTGCCCAAGCTTGAAGACCCTCAGCCTCGCCATTGCGCTAATCCTGTTGTCTGCGTGCAGCGCCGCATCGCCCGACGCGACCACGGCTAAAGAGACGAAGGCGAAGGATCCCGCCAAGGACGACAGCATGGCGCCGGGGGAAAACAGTCCTGCGAAGAGCGGCGCTGGCTCGACCCAGGGCGCGACCGGTGGCGGCGCGCCCGAAAGCGGTGAAGCCAGCACTTCGGGCGGCGAGCAGGATCTCGCGGACGAGCCGGTCATGGTCGCCGGCGCCTTTCTCGTCGCAATCGGGCCAACGGCCATCGTCTCTAACGTCGAGCCGGGCAATGCCGCATTCGGCATCGCGCTCTTCGAGAAGCCCGTGGCGACGGCGCCCGCGAACGAGGCAGCGGCGCGCGTCGAGGCGTTCGTCGCGTTGAAGACGTTCAAGTATTTCGTCAAAGAGGGCGGCGTCGAGGTCGCAAAGGCGGCGAAGATCGTGCCGCGCTCGTCGAGCGCGACCTGGCACGCCGTGGTGCTGATTCCCCAAGCCGACGCGGCCGGGATCTTGCGGTACTCGCTCGAGGCTGCGGTCGAGGACGCGCCAGTCGAGCTCCCGGCACAGGCGGCCGTGAGCTTCGATCCGGAGAAGACGGACGGCGCCGCGGGGGCGGGCCGC
>JANOTL010000121.1:0-43331 GCA_031416315.1 Pseudomonadota bacterium | reverse complement strand
CAGCTCGTCGACATCCCCGAGGAGACGATCGACGCCCCTTCCGGTCGCCGCTATCTGCACACGAAGAAGATGGCGGTCTGCGACGCGCAAGGCGAGCCGCTCTACATGCTCGGCATCTCGGAGGACATCACCGAGACGAAGCGCCAGCGAGAGCTCATCGTGAGGCAGCAGCAAGCGCTCTTCCACTCGGCGAAAATGTCGGCGCTGGGCGAGATGGCCAGCGGCATCGCCCACGAGGTGAACAATCCGCTCACCGTCATCCAAGGGTACGTCTACAAGCTGCGGACGCAGCTGAACGAGATCGACTCTAGCCCGAACCGCTTCCGAGATCAGCTCGACGGTATCGAGCAAACCGTCCAGCGCATCGCGACGGTCATCCGCGGCCTGCGCAGCTTCGCGCGTGACACCACGACCGACTCTTTGCAGCCGTGCAAGTTCACCGTGCTGATCGACGACGTGGTCAACCTTTGCCGCGAGCGTTGCCGCAGCAAAGGCATTAAGCTGCTGGTAGAGAAGCTTCCCGAGATCTCCCTGCAGTGCCGGCCGACCGAGATCTCGCAGGTGCTTCTCAACCTCATTTCGAACTCGATCGACGCCGTCGAGCGCTGTCAGGAAAAGTGGATCGAAGTCTCCGCGTGCGTCCTCGAGGGGCAAGGCACGATCGAGATCGCCGTTACGGACAGCGGCTCGGGCATTGCGAGTCGCCTCCGGCCGAAGCTCTTCCAGCCCTTCTTCACGACAAAAGACGTCGGTCGAGGCACGGGCTTGGGCTTGAGCATCGCGCGCGGGCTCGTGGAGAACCACGGCGGCAAGCTCTTGCTGGACGAATTCTCCGAGCGCACGCGCTTTGTGATGACCTTACCGCTGACGGAATGAGGCCGGGCGTCGGGCGATGACGCGGGTAGCAGGGCGCGTGACGAGGTCGCAGTAATGGAAACGCTCGCCCGAATGCTTCGGCCCCGGCTTCACGGTCACCGGCATGCTGAAGAGAGGACCGTCGTGGACGAAGGTGTGGAACTCGCCGTTCTCGCCGCAGGGGTCGGCGGTGATCGGCAGGTCGGCGAGCAAGCTGCGGTCGAAGGCGCGGCCGGCGAACTCGGGGCCGAGGACGTTGCCGTCGACGGCCGTGACCACGGCTTTGAAGCGCGCGTTGAGAAAGCCGTAGGCCAGCTCCTTCGTGCAGCGGTTCCAGAGCGGGAAATAGCAGGACAGACCGATCGCATCGAGCTGCTCTTCGCGGAAGTCGCGAAGGTCGTCAAGGTAGACGTCGCCGAAGGCGACCTTGTGGATGCCGTTGCCGCAGCAGTCCTTCAGGATCGCATTGACGCGGTCGACGTACACGCCGTCGGGACACATCTCGGGAACGTGGACGACGATCAGGGGGAGGTTGAGCGAGCGCGCCTGCTCCTCCACGAGCGCCCGCGAGATGCCGTGCGAGGCGATGCGCTCGTCTGGCTCGGTGACGACCGTCATGAGAGCGGTGACGTCGAAACGTCCGCTTTTCTTCATGTCCCAGAGGGCGAGGACGCTGTCCTTACCGCCGCTCCACGACAGGATGATCTGCTCTTTCAGTCGGGCCATGGGTGACGAATAGCGCCGCGAAGGGGGTCAGCGCAACAGCCGGCGCGACGCTCAGGAATTCTGCTTGAGTTCCATGGTGTTATAGCCGAGGTTCCGGCGTCGACGCCTCATTTTCCGGCAGGGCGCGGTCTGGTGTGAGCGCAGGACTGTTGCGTCGGGAGGGACAGCGAGATCGCGCCTGCCTTCACGATCAGCCTTGGGCGGGCTCGCGGCACCAAGTCTGTCAGACCAGCTCCCGTAGGATTGCCGTCGCGCAGACGACCCTTGAGGGCCGCGTAGGTCTTTCCGGACGGGTCGAAGTAAGGATCGATCTTGGCGATGACACGCTCGAGCTGCTCGATGCGCTCGTCCTCTCCGGGATGGGAGTCGACCGGGAAAAGAAAGCGGTCGAGCTCGCCGTAGCCGAGCTTCGTCTCAAAACCGTCGGTCAGGTCCTTGCCGTCCTCGACCGTAATGTCGGCGAGCCCGAGCGCGAGGTCGAAGCCGTTGGCGTGGCTCTCCTCGCCCGGAATGATGCCCGTGCCATTGCGCGCCTTCTCTTCGCGATAGCCTTTGATGAAAGCGTGTGGCGGCATTCCCATCACGGCACAAATCATGGCGCCGACAATGTCTGCCTCGGACTCCGCGAGCTTCAAGTAGTTCGAGGCGGCCCTGTCGACCCCGGCGTCCCACTCTGCGCGCAGGGCGAGATACGCGGCGCGGTCGTGGCGATATGTTTCCAGCTCGAAGTTGTACGTCTTCGTGTAGTACTCGTCCGACTTCTTAAAGAAGTCCAAGACGATGTCGGGCCGCGGGATTGCCGGGTGATTGCGCGTCGAATGCGCCATCTCGTGGCAAAGGGTCGACACAAAAGAATCGAGCGTTCCGTACGTGATGTAGCCGGTGTTGATGCGCACGACCTGGAAGACGTCGGCGCTGGCGTTCATGGAATCGTCCTCGATGATCCGCACGTCGAAAGTGCGTCCAGGCGCCAGCTTCTTTAGCTTCATCGCCTGGTTTAGCTGCTCTTGGAAAAAGCGGCGGTATTCGCCGTACTTGGTCGAGAGCTTCGTGTCGGGAAACGGCTCGAACTCGGGCTTGGGATATTTGAGGACCAGAGCCGTCAGCTTGTCGAGATCGGCCGGCTGAAAAAGGTAGCCTTTGAGGCTCGCTTTCAGAACTTCGAAGGTCGCGAGCTCAGCTGGAGGTCTTTCCATTCCTGGCTCGGTCTGCGGCCCAGGACTCCCTCCGCCGGAGCCCCGGCCGCCGCCCGGACGGTTTTCGCCGCCTCCACCGCTTCCGGGCACGGCATCGCTTCCGCTCGGCTGGGAGCGCATCGCGGGTTGCCCCGCCTCGATGCGCGGCGGGGAATCTTTGCAGGCGACGGCGAGAAACGCGAGAACGGCGATGGACGAGTAAAGCCGCAACACGGCCCTCCACGAATGAATCCCACAGCTTTAAATGAGGCTTGTGGGAGGTTCATCGGCAGAATCTTGGCCGAGCTTGAGCAGATCGCCTACTTCGTCAGTGAAATTGCTCTTCTTCAGTTGATCCGGCCAGGGCCGCGGTCGACGACTCGCCGCCGGCGATCGTGGTCAGAACCTTGTCGAAATAGCCCGTCCCGACTTCACGCTGATGCCGCGTCGCAGTGTAGCCCGCCGTCTCGCGCTTGAACTCTTTCGACTGGAGGTCGACGTAAGCGGTCATTCCGGATTTGCCGTAGCCCTGTGCGAGGTCGAACATGTGGTAGTTCACCGAGTGCCAGCCGGCGAGCGTGATGAACTGGAACTTGTAGCCCATCTCGCCCAGGTCCTTCTGAAAGCTGGCGATCTGCGGGGGCGAGAGCTTCTTCTCCCAGTTGAAGGACGGAGAGCAGTTGTAGGCGAGAAGCTTCCCGGGATGCTTCTCGTGGATCGCCTTCGCGAAGGCCTTCGCTTCGCCGACGTCGGGCGTGCCGGTCTCGAACCAGAGGAGGTCGGCGGACGGCGCGTACGCGAGCGAGCGCGCGATCGCCGCGTCGAGGCCGGATTTGACGCGGTAGAAGCCTTCCGTCGTGCGGTTGCCGTGCACGAAGGCGCGGTCCGCGTCGTCGATGTCCGAGGTCAAGAGTGTCGCGCCCAAGGCATCCGTACGCGCCACGATGCAGGTCGGTACGCCGAGGACGTCGGCCGCGAGACGCGCGCCGGTGAGCGTGCGGATGAACTGCGAGGTCGGCACGAGGACCTTGCCGCCCAAGTGGCCGCACTTCTTCTCCGAGGCGAGCTGATCCTCGAAGTGGACGGCGGCGGCGCCGGCCTCGATCATGCCCTTCATCAGCTCGAAGGCGTGCAGAGCGCCGCCGAAGCCGGCCTCGGCGTCGGCTAGGATCGGAGCGTACCAGTCGGTCGTCTTCTTGCCTTCGGCGCACTCGATCAGGTCGGCGCGCATCAGCGCGTTGTTCACGCGACGCACGAGCGCGGGGACGCTGTTGGAGGGATAGAGACTCTGGTCCGGGTAGGTCTGGCCGGAGAGGTTCGAGTCGGCGGCGACCTGCCAACCACTCATGTAGATCGCCTTCAGGCCGGCCTTCACCATCTGCACCGCTTGCGCGCCGGTCATCGCGCCGAGCGCGTTCACGTAAGGCATTTCGTTGATCTGGTTCCAGAACCGCTCGGCGCCCTTGCGGGCCAGCGTGTACTCGACGTCGATCGATGGGCGCAGCGCCAGCACTTCTTCGGCCGTGTAGGGGCGTTTGACGCCTTTCCAACGCGGGCTCGTTTCCCAGTCTTTCTTGAGGGCCTCGGCTTTCATCGGCGCGGTCCTTTCCAGCGAAAAATATTAACGATCCAATTGCTGATAAGCAGGCAGGGTGAGGAACTCGACGAAGTGATCGCCCGCGACGAGGCCGTCGAGGATCTCCGCCACCCGCGCGTAGCGCGCGCGACCTTCGGGTGCGGCGGCGCCTAGCTTTTCCAGCTCGCGCTGCTTGATCTGTTCGTAAAGCGCCAGGGTGAAGGTGCGCCCGTCGTCCAACTTGGCCCCGTGACGGCGCCATTGCCAGAGCTGTGCGCGCGCGATTTCCGCCGTTGCGGCGTCTTCCATCAGGTTATGGATGGCGACGGCGCCGAAGCCGCGCAGCCACTGGTCGGTGTACTGCAGGGCGACGTTGATGTTATTGGCCACGCCGGCCTCGGTGATCTTGCCGCCGGGAATCGTCAGGTCGATCAGCTTCCGGCCGTAAGCTGCGTCCACCACGAGGTCGTCGCGTTGGCGGTGCTTCTGATGCGGCTTGCCGGCGAGCGCCGCGTCGAAGACGGGCGTCGCCACCTTGACCAGATCCGGATGCGCGATCCAGGTGCCGTCGAAGCCTTGGCTCGCTTCGCGCTCCTTGTCCTCGCGGACCTTCTCCGTGGCGACGCGGTTCACCTCCGCGTCTTTGCGGCTCGGGATGAACGCGGCCATGCCACCCATCGCGTGCGCGCCGCGACGGTGGCAGGTCTTGACCAAGAGCTCGGCATAGGCGCGCAAAAAAGGCACGCCCATCGTCACCTGCGAGCGATCCGGCATCATGCGCTGCGGGTCGTGCGCGAATTTCTTGATGATCGAGAACATGTAGTCCCAGCGACCGGCGTTCAAGCCGACGATGTGGTCCTTCAGCTCGAAGAGGATCTCGTCCATCTCGTAGGCAGCGAGGATGGTCTCGATCAGGACCGTCGCCTTGATCGTGCCGCGGGGCAGGCCGAGCCGTTCCTGCGCGAAGACGAAGACGTCGTTCCACAGCCGCGCTTCCTCGTGGCTCTCCAGCTTCGGCAGGTAGAAGTAGGGGCCGGTGCCGCGTTTCAGCGTCTCTTTCGCGTTGTGGAAGAAGTAGAGGCCGAAGTCGACAAGGCTTCCCGACATCGGTTGGCCGTCGACCTGGAGGTTTTTCTCCGGCAAGTGCCAGCCGCGCGGACGGACCATCAGCGTCGCGATTTTTTCCGCGAGCGCATAATCTTTGCCGCCTTCCTGCGAAAACCGGAGCGTGCGGCGCACGGCGTCCTGCAACGCGATCTGGCCGTCGAGCACGTTCTTCCAGGTCGGCGAGAGCGAGTCCTCGAGGTCGCACATGAACGCCTTCGCGCCGGAATTCAGCGCGTTGATCATCATCTTGGCCTCGGCCGGGCCGGTGATCTCGACGCGGCGGTCCTCGAGGTCCGGAGGCGTCGGGCCGACCCGCCAGTCCCCGGCGCGCACTTTGGCTGTCGCAGCGAGGAAGTCTGGCAACGCGCCGCCCGCAAGCTCTTTCGCCCGGGTCACGCGCGCCGCCAGCAATTCCTGGCGCGTCGGCTCGAACTTCCGGTGGAGCTCGGTCAAAAAGACGAGCGCCTCCGCGGTCAGGACTCGTTCACGATGGTCGGGAGCGACGGGACCAAGAACGTTCACGGCGGGCCTCCGAAAAGCCCGGCGAGGATATCTGATGCGGGGTCTGGGGTCGAAACAATTCTGCGCGGCTTCGCGACCGCGAACGGTGTATCATTCCGGACCCATGGTCGAGACTATTTTAAAAGGCTATCTGCGCACGCGCGGCCAGCAATCCGAAGACGAGCTGAGCTTTCTGCGCCGCCTCGCGGACGAAGGCCAGAGCCCCGACGCGCTCTTCATCGGCTGCTCGGATTCGCGCGTCATTCCCGAGCGGCTGACCTCGACCTCCCCTGGGCGACTCTTCGTGGTCCGCAACGTCGCCAACCTTGTCCCGCCGCTATCGCACGCCGACTCGAGCGTGAGCGCCGCGATCGAGTACGCCGTGTCGGTCCTCGAGGTGCCGCATATCATCGTCTGCGGCCATTACGGTTGCGGCGGGGTGAAGGCCACGATGGACGGCTTGGAGAAAGT
The DNA here is from genome assembly GCA_031416315.1 of Pseudomonadota bacterium. Classification (GTDB taxonomy): domain Bacteria; phylum Bdellovibrionota_B; class Oligoflexia; order Oligoflexales; family CAIYRB01; genus JANOTL01. The sequence goes on along the minus strand of JANOTL010000121.1, from coordinate 36,920 downwards.
GGCCGCATTCACGCAGCTGAAAGAGTGGCTCGGCTCCGTGCGTCTTCAGAACGACGAGATCGCGCGCACCGGCACGGCGGTGGACCCGTGGGACGCCGCGGTCGAGGCCAACGTGCTCGGCCAGATCGTCCACTTGAGCAGCTTCCCCGAAGTGCGGAAGCGCCTGGAAAGCGCGCAGCTTCACGTGCACGGCTGGGCCTACGACATGGCCGCGCACCGGCTCAAGGTGTACGACGCGAGCCGGCGAAGCTTCGAGGAAGCTTAGGGAGCCTCAGGCCTCTTCCTCCCGCAGCCGCGCCATCACCGAGAAGTCCTCGAGCGTCGTCACGTCACCGCTCGACGTGCGCCCCGCCGCGATGTCGCGGAGCAAGCGGCGCATGATCTTGCCCGAGCGCGTCTTCGGCAGGGCGTCGGTGAAGCGGATGGCGTCTGGCCGTGCGAGGGCGCCGATCTGCTTTGAGACGTGCTCGGTGAGCTCCTTCTTCAGGGTCGGCGTCGGCGTGATGCCGCCCTTCAGCGTCACGAAGCAGTGGATGCCTTCGCCTTTGATGTCGTGCGGCGCGCCGACGACAGCCGCCTCGGCGACGCCGCCGTGGCTGACGAGCGCGCTTTCGACCTCCATCGTGCTGAGCCGGTGGCCGGACACGTTGAGCACGTCGTCGATTCTGCCCATGATCCAAAAGTTGCCGTGCGCGTCGCGGCGCGCGCCGTCGCCGGTGAAGTAACTGCCGGGAATCTGGCTCCAGTACTGCTCCTGGTAGCGCGCGTCGTCGCCGTAAATGGTGCGCAGCATGCTCGGCCACGGCTTCTTGATGACCAGGAAGCCGCCTTCGTCGACGCCCAGCGATTTGCCCGCTTTGTCGACGATGTCGGGGACAATGCCGAAAAAAGGGCGCGTCGCGGAGCCCGGAGTGGTCGGCGTGGCGCCGGGAAGCGGCGTGATCGCGATCGAGCCGGTCTCCGTTTGCCACCAGGTGTCGACGATGGGGCAGCGGTCGCCACCGATCGTCTCGCGGTACCACATCCACGCTTCGGGATTGATCGGCTCGCCGACGGTGCCGAGCAGGCGCAAAGAGGATAGGTCGTACTTCTCCGGCCACTCGGCACCCTGCTTCATGAAGGAGCGGATCGCGGTCGGCGCCGTGTAAAAAATCGAGACCTTGTGCTTGGCGATGATCTGCCAGAAGCGGCCCCAGTCCGGGGCGTTCGGCGCGCCTTCGTACATCACTGCGGTCGCGCCGTTGGCGAGCGGGCCGAAGACCAAATAGCTGTGGCCGGTGATCCAGCCGATGTCGGCGGTGCACCAGTACGTGTCGTCTTCCTTGAGGTCGAAGACGAGCTTCGCCGTCAACGTCGCGCCGAGCAAATAGCCGGCCGTCGTGTGCAGGATGCCCTTCGGCTTGCCCGTGCTGCCCGAGGTATAAAGCAGAAAGAGCGGGTGCTCGCTGTCCAAGGCCTCAGGCGCGCAAACCGGATCCGCCTTCGCCATCAGCTCGTGCCACCAGGAGTCGCGGCCGGACCGCATCGCGACGTCTTGACCGGTACGCTTCAGGACGATGCACTTCTCGACCGTCGGCGATTTCGCCAGCGCCTCGTCGATGCTCTGCTTCAGCGGCACGATGTGGCCGCGGCGCCAGCCGCCGTCCGCGGTGACCAGGACTTTCGCCTTCGAGTCGTTGTTGCGGTCGGCGACGGCCTCGGCGGAGAAGCCGCCGAAGACGACGTTGTGGGGCGCGCCGATGCGGGCGCAGGCGAGCACGGCGATCGCGAGCTCGGGGACCATCGGCATGTAGATGGTGACGCGGTCGCCCTTGGCGACGCCTTGGCCCTTCAGGACGTTGGCGAACTTCTGCACCTCACGGTGCAAATCGCCGTAGGTGAGCGTGCGCGTGTCGCCGGGCTCGCCCTCCCAGATGATCGCGGCCTTGTTCTTCCTGGCGCTCAGCGCGTGGCGGTCGACGCAGTTGACGCTGGCGTTGAGCTTGCCGCCGACGAACCACTGGGCGTGCGGCAATTTCCAGTCCAGAGTCTTCGTCCATTTCGAAGACCAGGTGAGGAGGCTCTCGGCCTGCTCGCTCCAGAAGCGCTCGGGATCCTCGGCGCTGAACGACCAGAGGCGTTCGTACTCGGCGAGGGAGCCGATCGCGGCGTGCTTTTGGAAAGCCGCGGGGGGCGGGAAAAGGCGCGTCTCTTTGAGCACGCTGTCGATGTTCGGGCCGTTCATGTCGGTTTCCCTTCGAGGGGACGGCTCGCTTCGGTCCAGCCACGATAGCCGCCGGCGAGCGAGCGCACGCGGTCGTAGCCCATTGTCTGCAGGGTTTGCGCCGCGAGCGCCGAGCGGTAGCCGCCGCCGCAGTAGACGACGATCTCGGTGTGCGGGTCGGGAAAGCGCGTCTCGACGTCGCGCTCGAGGATGCCGCGCCCCAGGTGTGCGGCTCCGGGGAGGTGGCCTGCGGCCCACTCGTGGTCCTCGCGGACGTCGAGAAGGACGAAGGGCTCGCCGCGCGCGCGACGGGCGAGGAGCTCTTCGGCGCTGGTCTCCCGGACCTGCGAGCGGGCGGCTTCGGCTAAGCGCAGGAAGCCGGGACTATGGTGTTTCATCGCATTTGCCGCCTTTTTCAGGGGTGCCTGGCGGGAAAGCTACACCAGGACCGCGGATCTTGCTAGGATCGGGGCATGCGAGCCTCAGGCATCATCTTCGACTTCGATGGGACGATCGCGTTGTCGGAGCACGTCCACATGGACGCCTGGCGCGATGTGGCGGCGGCCCATGCGTGCGCGCTGCCTCCGGGATTCGAGGAGAAAGGCGTCGGGCTCACCGACCGCGAGCTGGCCGAGACGCTCGCCGAGCTTTGGCGCGGGCCGACGGTCGCGGCGCTGCTCGCGGGGAAGCAGACGAACTACCAGGCGCGCTGCCGCACGGAGGCCCTGCTCGTCCCCGGGGTCGACGCGGCCTTGACGCGGCTCGGCGCGCGTTTCCCGATCGGCCTGGCGACGAGCGCCAGCGAGGCCGACATCTCGCCGACGCTCGAGCGCTTCGGGCTCGCGCGGCATTTTCGCGTGATGTTGACCATCGAGTCGGTGACGCGGGGTAAACCGGATCCCGAGATTTACCAGAAGGCGGCCGCGGCGCTCGGGATCGAGCCGGCGCTATCCTTCGCGTTCGAGGACTCGCCGGCGGGCGCGGCGGCGGCGCGCGCGGCGGGGCTCGCCGTAATCGGGATGACGACGACGTTCCCGGCGGGAGCGCTGGGGCCGGTACGCGCGTCGATCGCCGACTATGCGGATCTCGACGCGGTACTGAAGTTAGTAACGACTGCTTAGCGCGGCGAGCGTTTCCGCGATGCGTTGCAACTCGACCTCCGAGAGGCCGAAGCGGCACGCGCTCGTCGACGAGAATTCGGCGCCGCGGAGATTCGCCGAATCTCCGCGGCGCTGAATTTTTCCACGGTTATTACTGCTGCGCGGCGCTCGACCCCTGCGAGCAATCCGGCGAGAAGGGCACGAAGTTCACCTGGATCCCCGAAGCGCCCGCGGGGCACGCGTCGATCCGCTGCTCGAGGGACAAGGCGAACGGGTTGCCGGTGAGCTTGCCACCGATCCAGAGTGCGCCGTCGATGCGGCCTTCGTAAGCGATGACGTCGGCGCGCGGCGCGAGGACCGAGCCGGGAACCACGAGCTTTCCGAGCTCAAGGACCTCGACGTCGAGGAAGGCGAACAGGACGTGCGCCGCGTCGATGCCGCCGGCGAGGGCCAACTTGTCGCCGAGGTGGGCGAGGTTGGCGTAGAGACTGTTGCTCGTGACTTTGACGACGACGGTCGAGGCGTTCGTGCCTTGGATCGTCAGGCCGAGGTCGCGCAGCGCGTGCGAGTCGACCGTGACGACGTTGAGGCCGGGCGCCGCTTGAAGAACGAGGGCGCCGTTGGACTCGACGAGGGCCTGCGATTGCAACGCGGCGACGCTTGAGGCGTACGCGGCGAGCTCGCTCGCGAGCAAGTCGAAGCGCGTGGTCGGCAGGACCTCGCTCCAGCAGCCGAGGTCGGAGCCTTCGTAGCAGCCCGCCCGGCCGCCGGCCGAGACACTGCCAACGCTATAGTGATGGAGGAAGGCGTCGCCGCCGGCTTCGACATGGCCGATCGCCGAGCCGTCGATCAACGAAAAGCCGCCGTGCGCGGCGACCGAGGCCATCGAGGTCGAGACCCGCGTCGCGAGGCCCATGCGCGAGAAACGCGCGGTGCCGCCCGAGGCGAACGTGCCTTCGAAGTCGGAGCACACGTAGTCGACGTCGCCGCCGGCGTAGACGGAGTACGCGCTCAGCCACGGGGACGGCGCGAGGTTGCATGTGTCCGAGGGCGTGGCCGCGGCGCCATTCGCGATCAGCCCGTAAATGACGGTCGTGATCGACGCGAGCAGGGAACGGTGGGCAAGCAGGCGCATGAGAATTCTCCAGAGATTGTGTGCTCCGCGGCAACAAGGTATAAACGACGCGTGTGAAACAAAATCGCAACAAAATCAAAAAATTTTCGTAACATAGTGATTGGGGCTTATTGGATCGCTTTCAGGCACTTATAGAAGCCAGCCCGCTCGGCTACGTGGTCGCCGCCGCCGAGCTGGACCGGCTCCTTTACGTCAGCCCCGCAGCTCGGGCGCTGTGGGAAACGGCCTCGACGCTGGAAGGGCGGCCATTAGCCGGGATCGAGGCGGATTTCCTGAAGGCCTGCCAGATCGAGCGGACGCGAACGACCTGGATCGTGCGCGTCCTCGGCGCGCATGGGAAGGACACGCTCGCGCTCCGCGTCTATATGGGCGAGGAGCTCGCGTGGGAGCGCGAGCCCGGGCGCGTGTACACGCTCGTGCCGCAGCCGGCGGAGGAGCCAGCTGACGGCCCGTTTATCTTCGGCAAGCTCCGCCTCGATCTCGACCACGGCACCCTGATGTACGGGCGCGCCTACGTGGAGCTGACGACGGTCGAGTTTCGCCTCCTGGGCCTCTTGGTCGCGAACGGCGATCGGCTGCAGACGAAGGAGAAGCTCTTGCGCGAAGGCTGGGGGCGCCGCGCCACGACGACGCGGACGCTCGACGTCACCGTCAGTCGGCTGCGGCGCAAGCTGGAGAGCTTCGGGTGTCCCGCCGAGACGATCCGGACGGTGCACGGCCGCGGCTACCGGTTCATGCCGTCGGTGCTCGTCGGCTAGGCGGAAGGCGGAACGCGGGGGGCGAGGCTTACGACGCGTCCTTCGACAGCTTCAGCATCTTCGCGCTGTTCATGTAGGTCTCGTAGGCGACGCCCTTCTCGCGAATTTGCGAGATCTGCCGCGTGATCGCGGCGATACGCATCAAGGCGCCGCGCACGCGCTCGGCATGCACGGGATCGGGGGAGCGTGACATCATCTCGAGGTTCGCGAGCGCGACCGTCAGCGGATTGTTGATCTCGTGATTGTAGGTGACGATCATCGCGTGGATCGCTTCGAGCTCGCTACGCGCCATGTTCTCGCGATGCAGATTCGCGATCGTGATGTGCGTCGAAATGCGCGCGATCGCGATGTCGAGCTCCACCGGCTTGGCGATGTAGTCGTTGGCGCCTTCGCGCAAAGCTCGGGTGATGTCGCCGACCGATTCCAGCGCCGTGACCATGATGATGGGGAGCGAGGTGGCCTGGTGAATCTGACGCAAGGTTCTCAAGACGTCGAGGCCCGAGAGGCCGGGCATCAGCACGTCGAGGAGGACGAGGTCGGGCTTCTCGCGGGCAATTTCCTCTAGGGCTTCTTGCCCGCTCGCCGCTTGCTTGACGACGAACCCTCGTTGCGTGAGGCGGGCCGCGAGGACTTTCGAGCTGATGATCTCGTCGTCGACGAGAAGGATCTTGCGGGTTTCGGTGGGAAGAGTGTTCATAAAGAAGTTTCGGCAGGGTGTCGGTTAAGCTTTACGAGCTAGTGTGGGGTTTATCACGTGTATCGACCGAAGCATTTCGTGCCGCAAGATCGGGAGCGAGTCCTGGATCTGATACGGGAATTTCCGTTCGCGACCCTGATCACCAAAGCGGACGATGGCAGTTTAACGCTAGTGGATCATGTGCCCCTGATCCTGTCGGAAGGGGTGCTCGTCGGTCATTTCGCGCGGGCGAACCCCCACGTCGCGGCCCTGCGGGCCGCCGGCGAAACCCTGGCGGTGTTTCACGGACCGCATGCCTACGTGTCGCCGCGCTGGTATCGCGAGTACGACGTGCCGACCTGGAATTACGCGGTCGTGCACGTGACCGGAAAGGTGCGCCTGATCACCGACGAAGCGGGGCTGCGCGGCGTGCTCGGGCTATTGGTCCGGACCTTCGAGGGCGCGACGCCGGCGGGGCCTTTAGTTCCGGAGGATCTGGCCGCGGCCGGCGTGCTGGAGCGCGCGATCGTCGGCTTCGAGATCGAGCTCGGGACGCTCGAGGCGAAGATGAAGTTGAGCCAGAATCGGGAGCCGGAAGATCGCGAGCGGGTGGCGGCCCAGCTCGAGATGAGCGCGGACTCGACGGAGCGCGCGGTCGCGGGGTTGATGCGGCGGTTTTCGTCCGAGCCGCAGTGATTAATAGTGCGCGAGATCGCGCGCCAAGGTCTTAAGCATCGGCGCGGGGCCGTCGTCGATGAAGAAGTGCCCGCCCGGGCAGAGCTCGACCAGCGCTTGTCCGCGCGTGTAATCCTGCCACGCGAGGAGCGCCTCGAGCGGAACGTCGGGGTCGTTCTTGCCGCCGAAGACGGAGATCATGCAGCCGAGCGGCTCCAGCGCGAAGGGGCGGTACTGCTCGATGGCGGTGAAATCGGCGCGCAGGGTCGGGAGCACCGCGGCCATCAGATCCGCGTCGGCGAGCACCTCGGCCGGCGTGCCGTCCATCTTCGCGAGCTCGAAGATGAAGTCCGCGTCCGCGAGCGGGTGCAACTCACGGCGCCGCGGCTTGAGATGGGGAGCCGAGCGCGCGGAGACGGCGAGATGCACGGGCGCCTCGCCGGCGCGGGCAAGGGCACGCGCGGACTCGAAGGCCACGATCGCGCCCATGCTGTGGCCGAAGAGGACGAGCGGCTTGTTCAGCGCTTTTTTCAGGCGCAGGAGCTCCGGCGCGAGGGCGTCGACGAGCCCCGCGATGCTGGTGAGCGGCGCCTCGGCGTGGCGCGGGAAACGGCCAGGTAGGTGCGCCGTGTGCACCTCCAGATCCTGGGGCAAGAGCGAGGGCCAGCGCCGGTAGGTTTGGGCGCTGCCGCCGGCGTAGGGAAAGCAAACCAGCGCCAAGCGCGCGGCGGGGCGGCGCTCGGCGCAGAAGATCCAATCAGCCATCGGCCGCGGTTTCCCAGGCGCGGAAGCGCTCGAGCTCGGCGCGCAGGCCGTTCACCGCGAAGGCGATGACGGTGAGGTCGTCGAGAAGGCCGAAGCCGATGACGAAATCCGGCACGAGGTCGAGCGGATTCACGAAGTAGACGAGCGCCGCGAGCGTCGTGATGAGCGCGGTCCAGGGAAGCTCGCGGTAGCGGCCTGAGATGTAGGCGCGCGCCAAGCGGATGAGGGTCTGCAGGCCTTCGGCTGCGCCCGCCATCGTGCCGCGCGTGCGCTCGGCTTTGATGCTGGCTTCGTCGATCATGCGGGAGGCGCGCGCGGCGTTTTTCGCGAGGCGCTCGGCTTTTTGGCGGAAGAGGTAGAGGGGTGGTTTCATCTTGTTAGAGTAGGCCGTCACGGGGTCAGGTTCAAGATAACCAGACTTTTCTGGGCCTCGGGGGCCAGGGCCGGGCCCGCGCCGATCTCGGCGAAGCGAAAGAAGATGGGGACGCCTTCGGGGATTCGGGCTTCGCAGTAATCGGGGCGGAGGCGCAGGAGGCGGACGGTGAGGGGCTTGGCCTGGCGGACGGTCTCCAGGCCGAAGTTCGCCTTGGCGGTGCAGCCGCCGGAGCGGACGCGGAACGTGATGCCTTCCGCCGACACCTCCTGGCCGAGGATGCGCTCTTCTCCGATCGAGGTCTGCGCCAGAGCGAAGCTGGCGGCTCCGCCTGGGACGACCAGGGTGACGAGGCGGAGGGCGATGTTGAGGCGTTGCGACATGGTCTAGGGGTTATCAAGCGGCGCATGGGAAACGTATGAAGGCGCTACTTCATGGTCTTTTTCTTCTTCTTGGCTTTTCCGGCTGGCTTTTTGGCTGGCGCGACGGGCGGTTTGGGCCGGTCGATGTAGCCCTCGCCGACCAGGCTCTCCGGCGTCGCTTTCGGGTCGAGCGCGAGCGCGAGAGTTTTCAGCTTCTCGATGCGCTCGCCGACGTAAGGATGCGTCGAGAGGAAGGCGAGATGCTTCGAGCCGCGCGCGGCCGTCTCCTTCTCGATCTTGACGAAGAACTCGAGCGCGCCTTCCAGCTTCCCGTACGTGCGGTGGAGGAGGCGCATGCCATAGACGTCGGACTCCAGCTCCTGATCGCGCGAATGCGCTTTGTCGGCGACGCCGAGCGCGGCCCCGACGATGTAGCCGCCGTCGCCGCCGCCGGTGAGCAAGGTGAGGAATGCGGCGAAAAGAAGACTTCGGCCCATTCTCTTCAACGAGTGGCGGTATTGCTGGTGGCCGATCTCGTGGCCGAGGACGAGAGCGAGGCCGATGTCGCCTTTCACGAGGTCCAGGATGCCTTGCGTGACGCAGACGTTGCCGCCCGGCAGCGCGAAAGCGTTCGGGCTCTTCTCTTTCTCGTCGAAATAGATCTTGTATTCGAGGTCGCGCAGCTTGTTCTGGGCGACGAGCTTGTGGAATATCATCACGACGCGCTGGAGGCGGTCGGTGTTGGCGTTGTCGCTCCAATCGGATTGCCGCGCGCCGAGGTTGCCGAAGATTTCGCGCTCGAACTTGTCGGGGACGCGCGAGGCCATGTAGTCGGCGGCGACGCCGATCAAGACGTAGCCGCCGATGAGGACGGTCGCGATGACGCCCAGGACGATGAGGAGAAGTCGACGTTCCATGGCTATGATTTTATTTGAGAAATTTGATTTCATCAAGAGGGGCGGGCGGACGACCGAAAAGCTCCTCGTATGAATACGAAGCTTTCCATCTCAGTCGTATCCTTGGCGTTCGCGCTCGTTTTTGGCGCGTGCAGCAGTCAGCCGCCGGCCTTGATCAAAGGCGACGACGTCGCCGCCTGCACGCCCGCCGCGACCGGTACGGGCGACGGCACCGGCGCGGCCAGCGAGAAGAAGACGGACGAGAAGAAAGCGAAGAAGAAAAAGAAGAGCTCCGACGAGGACGAAGGCGCCGGCCTCGCGCTCGCGGGCGGCAGCGGCTACCTCGGCAAGCTTCAGGACGTGATCAAGGACAAGTGCGTCTCTTGCCACGGCTCCGGCGGCACGGAGCCCGAGCTGACGAGCTATGAGACGGTGCTCGCCGCGAAGAAAGCCGTCATGGCCGCGATCGCGGACGAGTCGATGCCCCAAGGCGGCAAGCTCGACCAGGAAGAACGGACGGCCTTCTTCGACTGGAAGAAGAACGACTACGCGGAAGGCAAAGCCGGCGACGACGACGACGCGAAAAAAGCGCCGGCAAAGAAGAAGAAGAAGGCCGCGGGCGACGACGACGATGCGGCGAAGCCCGGATCCGGCTGTTGATCAGCAGTCGCGGCAGTCGATCGCGATGCGCACCTGGCGCAGGATGCCCTCGTCGGAGATGAGCGGCGCCCAACGCGTGTTCTGCAGGACTTCGACGACGGGGTGCTCCACGCCGTTGACGACCATGGTATTGCTCACGAGCCGAATCCCGTGGCTGTAGTCGGCGTAGAGCTCGCCGTGCACGGTGCTGAGCGGCTGGATCGGGCGGCCGTCCTCTTTGTGCCAGCCGTAGATCGCGACGCGGCGCTTCACTTGGCAGAGCAAATTGCTTAGGACGACGTCCTTCTTGTGGCCCGAGACCAAGGTGCCGGCCGCGATGCCGCTCATCTGCGTCTTGATCGCCTCGTCGTGCTTTCGGTAGTAGTCCGTCGTCGCCATCGACGGCCCTGGTTTCATCGGCGCGGGCTTCAGCTGCACTTTGGCGCGCCCGTGAATCTCGTCCACCATCTTGCGGGTCGGGAGGATGAAGCCGAAATGGTCGGCGACTTTTTGCGCGGTGATCGGGTTCATCGGCATGTAGGCGTTGTCGTCGTTGGAGCCGATCGCGAGGTAGTCGGGCATGGTCCAAAAGACCCCCTCGACGACCTGACCGCCTTGCTCGGAGGTCACCTTGACCGGCTGCAGACGGCGTAGAAATCCGGGGATGTTGCCGCTGCGCGCCTCTTTCAGGATGGCGGCCTCGCGCTGCTCGACGGACATCTTCTCCACGTATCTCAGGAACTCCGAGCCGCGCATGGCATTGGCGGGACGGCGCGGGATGGCGCCGTCGGAGGGGGCGTCCCCCGACACGGCAAAATCTTCGTCGCCGAAGATGCCTAGGTTGGCGCAGCCGGTGAGCGCGAGGACGAGGGCGACGAGGGACGAGGCGCGCATCGAACGGCTCCGGAGCAGGCGAAATGCATGATTTCCTTCCGTAACAATGTAACACAGGGGCCTTGAGAAAGGGCCGGAGTCGGGTTTGGCAAAGCAGCGAGAAGGCGCGCGAATCGCCCAGGGTCTTCGGGCTTACGGCCCGGCGTTTGGACGAGGCGAAAAGAAATGATCAGGTTCGCCAAAAGCCGTTCGATAAATGGCCCAGAGACTGAGTGAATCCGAGCGTAGAGAGAGCTGATGAGACGGCTGAAAATACTGACGTCGACCCTGATCGTCGCTGCGGCATCCGTCGCGACCTCGAGCGCGCTCGGCGACGATGCGATGATGATGTCGGCCGCTGGCGAGGCCGCGCCTGCCGCTACGCAGGAAGTGCCGGCCGAAGCACAGACGCAAGTCCAGCCGGCGCCGGCCGGCCCGTCTTCGACCGCCGACGCGGAGCCCAAGGAGGCCGCGGCGTTGCCTGCGGCGGAGCGCGTGCTGCCGGGCGCCGCTCGTGCCGCGGTTCCGGAGTCTTCGGCGCTGCCGGGAGCGGCGGCTTTTCATGATCCGGCTCCGCCGAGCGTTGCGGGGCCGACGCTGGCTCCCGTGGCCGCGCCGAGCACCGTGACTGCCTCCGAGGCGGAGGCGATGGAGGCGGTTCCCGCCGCGGCACCGGAAGTCGCCGAAGCGGCGCGCGCCGAGAAAAACACGCCGCCGACGCCGCGCGAAGAGCTGCGCAAGAACCTGGGCGGCGGCAAGGCCAAGGTCGCCGCGCGTTCGATCGTCGATTTCCAGGCCTTCAAAGAGGTCTCCGAGCAGGAGTTGCTCGAACGCGGCAAGGCCGTCGGCAAGGCTACGCTCACCAACCTCAATCCGAGCGTCAACGCCTGGTTCCTGCTGAGCCTCGACACGAAGGCGTCGAAGCGCCAAGAGAAGCTCCATCTGGAGAACGGCGACTCGCGCAATCAACGCGTCGCACTCGCGCCGGGCGGCTTGCGCCTCACGAGCGCCGCCGGCGAGGTGATCTGCGACATCTGGTCGAAGGACTTCCTAGACGACGTGAAGAAGATCCGCGACTCGAAGAATGCCTTCGGTCCGCTCTGCGACGGCCGCGTGTACCTGCGCGCCAAGGTGCAGGGCCAGAAGACGACGAAGGAATGGGTGGTCGAGTTCCTACGCGAGAACGTCTGGGGCGGCGAGTCGATCACGAGCTTCGTGAAGGAGAAGCTCTTCAAAGACAAGTTCCTGATCGAAGGCGATACCACCGAAGGCGGCGACGGCTCCGCCTCCCGCCACGACGACAGCACCGGCCCGCAGCCGGCGACGATCGAGAAGGCGCACGAGAACGCGCTTCTGGAGCCGCGCGAGCTGGGCATCACGGCGAAGCTCGAGGACGGCAAGAAGATGCTCGTCGGGCGCTGGTACGAAAACCCGGCGAACAAGGGCGTCTTCGTCTCGGCGATCGTGCCGGCGAAGATCGATCAGACCGTCATGCGGAGCCACACCGACCTCGTCACCGGTCTCGACGCCGTCGAGGCGACCGGCCAAAATTATCTCGTCGCCTTCGATATGGCGCGCTTCGACATCGGCTTCGGCCTCGGTACGGATCATCCGCAGGTCGACTGGTCGGCGCGCGCGATGCCGTCCATGGTCGATCGCAATGTCGGCGGCCCCGACGGCTTCGGCGACTGGGAGCCCCTGGTCGCCACGGGCATGGTGAACCCGAACCTCTCCCGCAAGGTCGTCGCCACCTTCACCGGCGGCTTCAAGCGGGACCACGGCGCCTTCAAGTGGGGAACGCTCTCCAACATCAACGAAGGCAGCCACTACGGCTTTATCGAGGGCGGCGTCGTCTTCAGCCGCATGAATCCTGGCCTGTCGACGCTGGCCGTCTACCGCGACGGGCGCGTCGAGCTCAAGACCTGGACCGTGGCCGATAACGAGAGGCTCAAAGACGTGGCTTTCGCGCGGCAAAACGGCGTCGCGATCATCGAGAACGGCATGCCGGGCGCGCAAGTGAAAAACTGGGGCGCCGGCAACTGGTCCGGCTCCGAGGACAGCAAGTTCCGCACGCTCCGCGCCGGCATCTGCTCCCAGCGAAGCGGCAACAAGCGCTATCTGATCTACGGCTACTTCTCCAGCGCGACGCCGAGCGTGATGGCCCGGGTCTTCCAGGCCTACAACTGCGATTACGCCATGCATCTCGACATGAACGCTTTGGAGCACACCTACCTCTCCGTCTTCCCGACGGACGGCAAGAACATCACGGCCGAGCACCTGGTCAACGGCATGAAGGCGGTCGACAAGAGCTTCAAGGACCACTCGATCCCGCGATTCATCGGCTTCCCGGACAATCGCGACTTCTTCTACCTCTGGCGCAAGTAAAGGACGAAAACAACGGTGCGTAAGCTTTTCTGCTCTCTCCTATTGGTCTTAAGTCCGGTCGCCCACGCCGCCACGCTCGCGGAGCAAAATGACGCCCTTTTCAAGCGTTTGAATGACGTGCACGGGCTCACCGACGCACAGCTCTCGAAGATGAAGGCGGCGTTCGCCGCCGGCGCCGTCATGGGTCAAGGCAATCCCGACGTGACGCAGCACCCCATGACCCGCGAGCAATGCGAGGATCGCGCCAAGAAGGCGGGCGCCGTCTTCGAGAACCCGCAGTGGGAGAAGATCTGCGGCAACAAGTACATGGCGCCTCTCTACGACCCGGCGACGCAAAAGCCCGAGGACGCGAAGACCTGTATCGATCAGTTCGAGTTTCCGAACATCCCCTGCGAGTTCCCGGTCGTCTGGGTGAAGGCGAAGGAGGCGCAGGAAATCTGCGCGATGGCCGGCAAGCGGATGTGCGACGCGCACGAGTGGGAAGGCGCCTGCGCCGGCGCGCTCACGCCGCCGGACTACGCGTATGACAAGCTGAACGGCGCGAAAGGCGCGGACGCGTTCCGTATCCTGCGCAGCGCGCACAACGCGAAGCAGGCGAAGCGCAGTTGGAGCTACGGTCCGGCGTTCAAGAAGGGCGTCTGCGCGCAGAACAGCACGAAGGCGGCGAACTGCAACGGCGGCGACTGGAAGAACTGCGGCTCGAACACGTATCCGGCCGGCAGCTTCTCCGAGTGCCATTCGAGCCTCGGCGTCTACGACTTGAACGGCAACGCCGCCGAGCACATGAACCTGCCGACCGACCCGAGCGAGAGCGCCAGCAAGGGCTCGAAGCTCGGCCACACGGAGATGAAGGGCAGCTGGTTCATCTGGGACAAGTTTCAAGCGCACGAGGACTGGTGCCGCTGGCGCGCGCCCTACTGGCACGGCAGCCGCGTCATGGACGATCACAGTCACCACAACTATCACCTCAGCTTCCGTTGCTGTAAGGACCGCTGACCCATGCTTCCGCTCGCAGTGGATCTCGACGGCACCCTAATCAAGACTGACCTCTTGATCGAGGCGGTCATGCAGCTGGCGAAAGAGAGCCCTGCGTCGCTGCTCAAGGTGCCGTTCTGGCTCCTCAAGGGCAAGGCGGCCTTTAAGCACGAGATTTTCTCCCGCGTCGACATTGACGTCGAGTGCCTGCCTTACAACGTCGAGTTTCTGGCTTATTTGAAGCGCGAGCACGCCCTGGGACGCAAGATCCTCTTGACCACGGCGACCTCGCGGCGCGCGGCGGAAAAGGTCGCGGCGCACGTAGGAATCTTCGCCGAGGTATTGGCCTCGGACGAGAAAGTGAACCTCGCTGGAACCCGAAAGGCCGAGGCGCTGACCGCGCATTTCGGCGAGAAGCGCTTCGCTTACGCCGGGAACGACCACGTTGACGTCGCCGTTTGGAAGGCTTCGGGCGAGGCGCACATCGTCAATCCGAGCCCCGGTCTCACGCGCGCGCGCGTCGAGGCGGTTTGTCCGGTCGAAGCGGTGTACGAGGACCGCAAGAGCCGCATCAAGCTGGTCCTAAAGGCGATGCGCGTGCATCAGTGGGCGAAGAACGTCCTGATCTTCGCGCCCGCGCTCTTCGCCCACCGGATCCTCGAGCCGAACGTCCTGATCGCGGCCATCACCGCGTTCTTCGCCTTCACCTTCACGAGCTCTTCGGTCTACCTCCTGAACGACCTCCTGGATCTCGACTCCGATCGCCGCCATCTCGACAAGAAACGCCGGCCGTTCGCCTCGGGCGATCTGCCGCTGCACTTCGGTCTGGTGCTGACGCCCTTCCTCTTCCTCCTCGGGATGGGCATCGGCGCTACGCTCGGGGCGAAGTTTTTAGGAGTTTTACTAGGATATTACGCCGTTACCTTGGCGTATTCGCTGCGGCTGAAGGAGGTCGTGCTCGCCGACGTTCTGATCTTGGCCTTCCTTTACGCTTGGCGCGTCTTCGCCGGCTCCGTCGCGACCGAGATCAAGCTCTCGTCCTGGTTTCTCGCCTTCTTCGGCTTCCTCTTCCTCAGTCTCGCCCTGGTGAAGCGGGTCGGCGAGCTGATCCTGACGCAAAAGCAGGCAGGCATGGAGAACAAGCGGCGCGGCTATCGCGTCGCGGATCTGACGCAGCTCATCAGCTTCGGTTCCTCCAGCGGTTATATCTCCGTCCTGGTGCTCTGCCTCTACGCGAACGCGGAGCAGAACTCCGGGTCTTACGCGCGGCCCGAGTTCATCTGGTTCGTCTGCCCCTTTCTTCTGTATTGGGTGAGCCGCATGTGGCTGAAGGCGCATCGCGGCGAGATGCACAGCGATCCGCTCGTGTATTCGTTGAAAGATCGGGCGAGCTACATCATCATCGCCATCATGGCAGTCATCTGGCTCGTCGCGAGCGGCACACTCTGAATGATTTCTCTCAGCTCCCAGCGGCATTTATCGTGGGGCCGCGTCCAAAGGCCCTCGCATCGCGTCGTGCGCCCGAGCTGGCGGGACGACCTGGCGACGCTCTTTCGCGCGGGATTCGACCAGAAGGTCCTGCCTTACGGGCTGGGGCGTAGCTACGGCGACTCGTGTCTTAACGACGGCGGCCTCCTGATCGACACGGGCGGCCTCGACCGCCTGATCAGCTTCGACCGCGAGAACGGGATCGTACGCTGCGAGGCGGGGACCAGCATCGGGCGCCTTCTCGAGGTGATCGTGCCGGCCGGCTTCTTTATTCCCGTAACGCCGGGGACGAAATTCGTCACCATCGGCGGCGCCGTCGCCAACGACGTGCACGGGAAGAATCACCACGGCGCGGGCACGATCGGGCGCTACGTGCGGCGCTTCGAGCTCTGGCGCACGGACGGCGGCGGGCCGCGGGAATGCAGCAGGACGGAAAATCCCGAGCTCTTCGCCGCGACGATCGGCGGGCTTGGGCTCACGGGGCTCCTTTCCTGGGTCGAGCTCGAGCTGGAGCGGATCCCTTCGGCGATGATCGACGAGGAGGTGATCAAGTTCGGAAGCTTGGACGAGTTCTTCGCCCTGGAGAAGGAGTCGGCGGCGCAGTTTCCGTTCACGGTCGCCTGGGTCGACTGCCTCGGCACCGGCGAGAAGTTTGGCCGCGGCGTCTTTTTCCGCGGGCGTTGGGCGGCCGAGGGCAAGAAGACGGTGCACAAAGCGCCGAAGATCTCGCTGCCCATGGAGCTGCCGGGCCTGGCGCTCTCGACGCCGATCATGAAGATCTTCAATGAGACGTTCTACCGCCGCCATGTCGAGAAGCGGCGCGTGCACACGGTGCACTACGAGCCGTTCTTCTATCCGCTCGACGCGGTCAGCGGCTGGAACCTGGCTTACGGCAAGCGCGGCTTCTTCCAGGTGCAGTTCGTTCTGCCGGTAGGCGGCGAGGCGGGTTTCACGGAGATCTTGAAGCTGATCGCCGACTCCGGGCGCGGCAGCTTTCTCGCCGTGCTGAAGCGCTTTGGCGACCTCGCTTCGCCGGGGATGATGTCCTTCCCGATGCCGGGCATCAATCTGGCGCTCGATTTCGCCAACAACGGCGGTGCGCCGGCCTTCCTCGCCGAGCTCGACCGCAGGATTGCGGCGCACGGGGGACGCGTCTATCCCGCGAAAGACGGCGTGATGACGCCGGCGACGTTCCAGTGCTCGTTTCCGCGCTGGCGCGAGTTCGCCGCGCACGTGGATCCGTCCTTCTCGTCTGATTTCTGGCGGCGCGTCACTGCGGATGGGAGTGGAGCATGAACGTCGTCGTGATTGGGGCAAGCTCGGCGATGGCGCAGGAAGCGGCCCGCTGCTTCGCGGCGACCGGGGCCTCCTTCCTCTTGGTCGGTCGCGATGCACAGAAGCTCGCCGACGTCGCGGAGGACCTGAAGGCGCGAGGCGCGAAAGACGTGCGCGTTGCGACGGCGGATCTCGCCGACGTGGGGCGCGCCGGAATCGTGCTCGGGGCGATTCGCGGGGCCTTCGACAAGGTTGACGTGGCCCTGGTGGCGCACGGAAGCCTTGGCGTGCAGCAGGAGGCGGAGAAAAGTTATGCGGTCGCGGAGGAGATCCTGCGCGTCAACTTTTTGAGTTACGTGGCGCTGCTCACCGAACTGGCGAACTTGTTCGAGGCGCAGCGCTCCGGCGTGATCGCGGCGATCTCGTCGGTCGCCGGGGATCGGGGGCGGCAGAGTAATTACGTGTACGGGGCGGCGAAAGCTGGGCTTACGGCGTTTTTGGCGGGAATGCGGAATCGGTTGGTGAAGTGCGGCGTGCACGTGGTCACGATCAAGCCTGGATTCGTGGCGACGCCGATGACGGCGCATTTGCCGCAGGGGCCCTTGTTCGTCAGTGCGGCGAAAGCGGGAAGTTGTATCCATCAAGCGATCTTGAAGAAGCGGGATGTGGCTTATGTCCCGTTCTTTTGGATGTTCATCATGATGGTGATCAAGAGCATTCCGGAGATGGTGTTTAAGAAGCTGAAGCTCTGAAGGCAAAAATCGGCGCGCGCTGCCTCAGAGCTGCAGCGGCAGCAGATCCAGCGGCCCATCGATCGTGATCCGTTGGCCGTTCACCACGACGTTCCGGCTTACGAAGCGAACGCCGTGGCTGTAGTCCACATAGCGCGCGCTGCGCGCGTCGTACCGTGAGTAAAGCTCCTATTTGCAGTTCTGCAGTAAGAAGGCGACCGACTCGTCCTCACCCGAAGTCTTGGCGCCGTCCGCGCCTGTGCTCGCGGTGGCCACGACTTGGCCGGCGCGGTCGACGACGAAGAAGGAGGGGTAGCGCTTGATCGCCTCGGGCGGGTTGAGGCCCGTAAGAAAGCCGGCGTTGATCGCTTTACCGGTCTCGTTGATCAGCACGGAGTGCGAGTACGCCGACGCGGCTTGCGCCGGGTTGGCGGCTTCCAGGTAGCCGTTCCAAGCGCAGAGCTTGGCCGGCGCCGAGCCACAGCTCTTGCCGGCGAGGTCCGGCTCTTCGCCGTCGCTCACGATCAAGGTCGTCTGGTGACAGCCGCCCGCTTTGTACTTGGCTTGAAGCGCGGCGTTCGCGGCGAGCCGCGTCGCGGCGAGGGCGCAAGGCTGACACCACTGCGACGAGATCTCGATCAGCATGTAGGTCGCGTCTTTGAAGTCGCTCGAGAGGTTACCGGCCGACCCGTCGGTGCGCGTGAACGCGAGGCTCAGGCTTTGCGCGACCGGGGTTTGGGCGGTGATGTTGGATTGAAGCGGCTTTTGCGCGGCGACCTTCGGGAAGGTGGCGTCGTTGAGCAGCGGCTCCTCGACGATCTTCGCGTCGTTGACGTAGTAGTCGGCGCGGCGGACGCCGGCGACCTTCGCGGTGGCCTTCTGAACGTTGGCGAAGAAATTCGCCAAGGTCGGGTTTTTGCCGCTGGCTTTGTACTCGGTGTAGGCGCGATCGGTCTCTCCGGTGAACTCGGCCGAGAGACGACCGGCGTAGCTCGAGCCGGCGCCAGCTTTGACGGCCGGCGAGTACGCGAGGAACTCGACGATCTGGCGGAAGCTGCCCTTCACGACATCGTTCTTCGCGAAGTATTTGCCGGTCTCGTTGCCGACGGCGTCGCTGAACATGAAGAAGCGAGCCGCTTTCTTGCCGCCGAGCGCGTTGACGAGTTCGGTGACGGCGAGCTCGCCGTCCTTCACGGCGAGCTTGCCGTTCTTCGCTTCGCCGGTGTAGGCGACGAAAACTGTGGAATCTTCGGTGAGACTTTCGCCGATCTTGGCGAACGCGGCGAGCACGGCGGCCTTGCCGGCGGCGTGATCTTTGAGCACGACGTCGAATTTGCCGAGGTAGCCGGACAGCAGGTAGTTCTCGTAACGCAGCAAGTCGGAGGACGGCGAGTCATCGTCGTTGCCGAGGACGTTGCCGAAGAGCACCGCGTAGTTCGCGGCCGTCGCCTTGAAGGCGAAGTCTTTCACTTGGGAGTCGGTCGCGGGAGTGCCCGGTTTACAGCCGGCCGCCAAGAGCGCCGCGGCGAGGAGAAGTTTCGTTCGCATGGGGGAGACCTCCGATCGTTGCCAGAAAAATGTGTGGGTCGAGTTCGTTTGGTTTGCATTTGACCGGCGGCACGCGCCGGTTGGGTTCAGGGGAATCAACCCCCGCCACCGCTAGGTGGCCCTCATCCTCCCCCGCCGCCGGGGAAGCTTCCTCCTGGTGGCCCGAAATCGTCACCTCCGTTGTCCTGAGGCTGTGGCCTTGGCGCTGGCGGTCGAGGTGCCCCGCCGCCGCCGCCGCCGCCGCCGCCGCCGAGACCGCCGAGCAGCCCTTTGAGGCCGCCGGCTTTCGCGAGCAGAGGTTGAAGCTGCGTGAAGAGGCCCATGAGCATGTTGATGTCGAAGAGCGCCAAGCCTTCAGCGTCGACGCTACTGCCTTGTTTCGGCGCGCGCGCGGGGGCGGCGCCGCTTTCGGCGACCGACTTGTACTTCGAGCACATCGGCGCCATGTAGCCTTGGGGCAGGGCTTCGCCGGTCACGAGCGCGTGGAAGCTCGGCAGGCCTTCGAGCTGGAAGAAGCAGTACGTCTTCGGAAAGAGCTTTTCCATGATCAGACGCGTGTTAGAGACTTCTTGGAGCGTCTTCTCGCGCGCCTTGACGAACTCGGGGCCTTCTTTGCCGCCGTCCTTTTTGCCTAGCTCGACGAGGAGGTCGAGCTTCTTCGCGTCCTCGGTCTCGTCTTTTTCGGAGAAAGGTCGGCAGTAGTACGAGTCGTACGCCTCCGAGAAGAGCCAGTGATAGAGGCGGTTCAAGCGCAAGGTCCGCTGCTCGGCGGGGGGATTCGAGGCCTCGCCGTCATAGCGGAAGACGACGTTCGTCAGGAGGTCGCCCAGGCCCTTCTGCTGGTTGGATCTGACCACCGCTTCCATGCCGGGACCGAGGATCGGCTCGAGCGCCTTCAGCGAGAAGATGCCGTATCCCAAGCCGTCGCGGAGGAAGTTGCCGGTGAGGCCCGTCATGAACTTGCGGAACGCCTCGTTCTCGCTGACGGCCTCGCGACCGTCCGGCATGCGCTTGGCGTAGATCTTGGTGAACATCCACCCGAACACTCGCACCAGGTTGTGGCGGATGGCCTCGGCGTTGGGGGCGAGGTAGACGACGAGCTTCGGACGGGTCGTCTCGGTCGCGGCTTCCGTCTCACGGAAGCAGCCTGCGACCGCCTTGCGCTGCGTCTCCGGGACGTAGAGTGGCGAGTCGGCGTCGGAGAAGCTCTCGGTACAGACGGTATTGGCGTCTTCAGTGAGGTGGATCTCGCCGCGGAACTGCTCGACGAAGTAGGCCTGCACTTCGTCGGGAACGGCGCCGAGCGTCGTACGCAGGGCGGGGAGGGCGTCGGGAAAGCGCGTGCTCAGCTCGGGATCGACGACGATGCGGGCGGCCGCGGGCTGGGTGCGAGTCGCATCTCCGGGGCGCGCTTCGCAGCGGTTCTGGCGGACCGTCTTCTGCGCCGCGAAGTTGTCGAGCGTCTTCAAGCTCGCCGACTCGCCCGCGGCCGTCTTCGGCTTGGGCGGCTTGCACCCAGTCGAGACGACGAGCAAGAGGCTCGCGAGAATGTGGGAACGCTTGAGCATGCGCGACGGATCCAAAGTAAGCGTGAAAGAGCCTCTAGGGTTTCGTCGGCGTCAGAGCGTCTCTGACTCACTGTCGATATCGCGGGTGGATGAGACCTTTATCGGCCGCGGGGACGCGCCACTTTAGGCGTATCGGTATGGGGCGGCACTTTCCGGCGCGTTTTCGGGTGGTTGGACCCGGTTTTTCTGCGGTGAATTCGCGTGAATTCGCCAGAAAGCGCCGCGCATCCCGCGGCGCAAAGTCTTTTTCGTCGTTGTCGAAGTCCTTCTGCTTCACGCCTTCAGGATAGAAGGTGCCGCGCCAAGGCGGATAGACCCGGCCGGACGTGCCGACGTATGCGCGCGCCATGAAAATTTCCCCACGCCCTTACCGTTTTCGGCAGCGAACCACGGAGGCGTCGGAGAAACCCGGAGCTTTGAGCGATTTGAAGACCAGCCCTTCGACCCAGGTCTCCGTGCGCGCCAATGCCTCGAGGCATTTATCGGCGGTGCGGAAGATCTCTAAAGTCTCGAGAAAAGGCGACCTATAGACGCGGGGTAGGAGCGCCCAGCGCTCTTCATACGGCATCGTCTCGAGGGAGCGGCCCTCGCGCTTCAGGAAGTCGAAGAGAAAAACGCGGTCGTCGGCTTTGAGCCACTCGGCGTCGATCGCGCTCCAGTCGGCCTGAGGCGCCAGGACGCGCCGGATCTCGGCGTCGAGCGCGGGCGAAACGGCCTTCTTGTGCAGGTCGCCCTGGCGATTGAAGACGAGGATCGGCGTCTTCGGGTCGGCGGGAACGTGGCGCAGGCGCCGGTCGAGGCGATAGGTTGAGGCAAAGGCCCAGGCCGACGTTAACGTGGTCCGAGGCCCCGTATCGCCTCGACGGGCGCCTGCGCCTAAGTCTTCCGCCTCCGCTTGCACCCTCACGTCACCCTAACCATCCGCATATCCGCCCTCATTCCAAACTCAATGAGGCACCAAGTAAGGCGCCAACACGTTCGCCAGCTCTCCCCATGGCACGGCATGCCCCCCGGGATAAACCCGCATCGAAACCTGCGCCCTCTTCGCAGACAGCCGATCGACGAATCCCTGTGCCTCTCGCATCACGCCGTCTTCCGTTCCGACCATGACGGTCAGCGGCGCGCACCCCGAAAGATCGTCGGAAGCGGCGAGCGCGACGTCGCCGGCGCTTCCGATCGCGATCGCGATCGCCGGCTGCGGCGCGAGGCAGCGCATCACGACGCGGGCGGCGTGATAGCCGCCGTTGGAAAAGCCGATCAGACCGAAGCGTGTGCCCGGAGCGAAGCAGCGGCCGGCGCTCTTCACGATGCCGGCGTAGACCGCGGCGATGTCGGCCGGAGATTCGCTGCCCCAACAGAGTTTCTCGGGCGCATTCCGGCACGGGAAGACGCTCTTCGGCATCGCGATCCGGACCCCTTGCTCGGCGGCGAGCTTGGTCAAATCCGCGGTCGGATCGAGCTGGGGCGGCGTGGGGCCCGCGGGGAGGATGCCGTGGAGGAAGATGAGGTTGCGGCGGGCATTCGGCTCGCCGAAGCAGCGGGTCGGGAGCTGGTCGAGGGCGGCGGCCGTCGGGCGGGACGGGGGTGCGGAGGTTTGCTTGCGGAACCAGTCGCAGCCCGTGATGGCGAGCAGGGTGAGCAAGGTGAGCAGGGTGAGCAAGGTGAGTCGTGGGAGGGTTCGGGTCATTGGTCTCCTCCTTCAAATCTGCGCAAGAATCCTCCGCATCTCCGCAATCGCCTCCGCCGACGGCGGCTGCAACACCTCTGCCCAAAGATCCCCGAGCCGCGCAAGCCGCGAAGGCATCGTGAGGATCGTCGCGTCCTCCGGCGCGAAGCCATGCTCCAGCTCCTCCCAGGTGACGGGCGCCGAGACGGTGCCGCGGGGCGTGGGGCGCGCGGAGTAGGGGGCGGCCAAGGTCTGGCCGCGGCGGTTTTGACGGAAGTCCAAGTAAAGCGCGCCGCGGCGTTTCGAGGGCTGCGCTTCGAGCGTCGTCTTCGCCGGAAAATGCTCGTGCACGCGCTTCATGACGAACTCGGCGAAAGCGCGCGCCTCGTCGTAATCGAACGCGGCGCCGAGCGGCACGGCGACGTGGATCCCGGTCGCGCCGGAGGTCTTGGCGAAGCCGTGGAAACCGAGCGCGTCGAGCTCGTCGCGCAGCTTCAGCGCGATCTCGGCGACCTCCGGATACTCCTGCGCGTCGGGGTCGAAGTCGAAGGCCGCGTACGTCGGACGGTCCGGCGTCTCGATCCGCGACAGCCACGGATTCAGCTCGATCGTGCCCCAGTTCGCGAGGTGCAGGAGCGAGGGCTCGTTGTCGCAGACGGCGTAGTCGATCGACCGGTTCGACGAGGGCGAGAAGATGCGCTCGCGGCGGAACCAGCTCGGCCCGAAGCCGGCGACGTCCTTCTGAAAAAAGCCCTCGCCGTCGACACCGTCCGGAAAGCGAAGCAGAGAGAGCGGGCGCCCCTCGAGATGCGGCACCATCGCGGTCGCGACGGCGGCATAATAGTCGAAAAGGTGACGCTTCGAGAGCCCCGCCGCGGGCCAGAGCAGCTTCTCGCCGTTGGTCAGGACGACGCGCGGAGCTCGCGCGGGCTGCGCCGCCGCGGGGAGCTTCAGCCATTCGTCGGACACGCCTTCGCGATAAGGGCTCATTCGGTCTTTCGCGAGCACGTGCAAGGTTTCGCCCGGGATCTCTTCAGGCGTGGCGTACGCGGCGCCGACGCTAAGGAAGGAATCCGAGGCGAAGTCGAGCTGGACGAGCTTCGCGCGGCGCTCGACCAAGGGTAGCGGGCGCAGATCTTGATCCTTCTCCCAGAGAAGATCGTGCAAGGCGAGGTGCGGCCCGCGCTTCGCCAGCTCGCCGTCGAAGACCAAGGTCTCGCGGAATTGTCGCAGGCGCGCCAAGGCCTCCGGATGCTTGCGCCCGAGGTCGAGCCCGCGCGCGGAGACGAGCTTCGCGCCGCGCCCCGTGAATGCGAGCACGCGGGTTCCGCCGCTAACCGGTGCCCACAAGTAGCTTTCCGGCGCGTCGAGATCGGCGGAGGAGAGGTCCTTCATCACCGGCTGCATCGGCTTGATCAGGCCTGGGGTTTTCGCCGGCTTCGGCGGCGGCGCCGCCGGTTTGCGGACGTTGGCGCGTTTGACGCCCTTTTCCGGCGTCAGACGCTGCGACAGCCAAACTTCGCCTTTCGCCGGCGCTTCGGCCTCGATCTCCTTGATCGTGCGGCCGGAGCGCGCGGAGACGCCGTCCTGCAGGACGTCGCGGATGGCGGCGTGCTGGTCGCGCTTCTTGAAGAGCATCCAGGCGTTCGCGCTCTTCTTGTCCTTGAGGCGCACGAGCGCGTACTCGCCGCGCAACTTGTGGCCGTCGAGGACGATCTTCATGTGACCTTGGGCGAAGCCGAGCCGCATTTTAGTGTCGCTCTCTTCCCTCGAGCTCGAGGTCTTCTCCGTGTAAGTGCCGACGTCCCAGACCAGGACGGTGCCGGCGCCGTAGTTGCCCGGGGGAATAATGCCTTCGAAGGAGCCGTACTTGATCGGGTGGTCCTCGACGTGCACCGCGAGGCGTTGGTCCAAGGGATTCAGGGAGGGTCCCTTCGGTACGGCGAAGCTCTTCAGGACGCCGTCGACCTCGAGGCGAAAGTCGTAGTGCAGACCCGTCGCGTAGTGGAGCTGCACGAAGAAGCGCAGGGGGCCGTCGGCGGATGTGGATTCGACCTCGCCCGCGGGCTCCGGGGTGGCCTCGAAGTTGCGGATTCGGTTGTATTCCTCGAGCTTGGCCAACGAGCTAACACCATGTAATGAGGGCTACTTCTTCCGGATCCCGTCAAGCTCGGCAGGACCGAGGCCGACACGATCCTACCGCAATTTCGAGGCGCGATGAAAGCCGACTCCAAAGAAGACAGTTCGAACGAGGTTCTGCGCCGGGCCGGATGCGGGCGTTTCGGCGTTCGTCTGCGGCCGGAGCTGGAGAAGCGTTTCGGCGACGAAGTGCTAAACGCGAGCCGTCGCTCCTTTCGATTGCTCATGCTCGTGCTCTGCGTCACGACCGCGGCCGGCTTCATCGTCAATGGCATCGTCTCCGGCGTCGGCGCGATCCTGCCTGCGGTCCTAGTGGTGCAGCTGGTCTTCTCGGCCGTCCTGATCGGCGCAACTTTCCTGCAGTGGCTCCCGCGGTTCAACGAGTTCGCAGACCTCATCGCCTCGATCGTGCTGGTGACCGTGGGTTTCATGATCTTCGCAATGTTTCATTTCACGAGCCTCGAACGGCTGATGAACATCGTGGTCCTGACGTTTCTGAGCATGGCGGCCATCGCCGCCATGCCCTTTCCGTTCGGCGTGCGTGCCATCGGCCTCGGGTCCCTGGCGATCGCCTTCAGCGTCGGCTGCTGGCACCGCGGCATCGCCGAGAATCGGTATTTCTTCGGCCTCTTATGCATGTTCGGCTCGGGTGCGACCATCGGGCTTTTGACCGCCTTCCTTCAGGACCGCGCGCAGCGGTTCGCATACCTGCTGCGGCTCGAGCTGGAGCAGGAAAGGGCCTGGTCGCAACGCCTTTTGTCCTCGATCCTGCCGGATAAATTCAGCTCGAGGCTGCGCCAGCAGGCGAGCGGCGAAGGCAAGGCGATCGTCGAGCGCCACGAGGAGGTGTCAATCCTCTTCGCCGACCTCGTCGGCTTCAGCACCCTGGCGACGCGTCGCTCGGCGGAGACCGTGGTCGACATGCTGAACATCCTCTTCTCCCGCTTTGACGCGATCGCCGATAAATTGGGCGTCGAGAAGATCAAGACCATCGGCGACGCCTATCTCGCGGTCTCGGGACTCTCGTTGAAGGGCGAGGGGCACCAAGTCCAGCTCGCGGAGATGGCGATCGAGATGCGCGCGGTGATGGAAGACTATGCACGCGAGACGGGTGACCGCTTGGAGATTCGCATTGGTATCCACTGTGGCGCCGTCGTCGCGGGTGTCATCGGCACCTCCCGCTTCCAGTTCGATCTTTGGGGCGAGGCGGTGAATTTGGCTTCCCGTATGGAGTCGCACGGCATTCCCGGCGAGATCCAGGTCTCCGAGGCGATGCGGGCGGCGCTCGCGGACCAGTTCGAGCTGATTCCTCGCGGCGAGATCCCGATCAAAGGCATCGGCCACACGCCGGCTTTCATCTTGAGCGGGCGGAAGGCTTCCGGGCTCAGTCGAAATCCGTCGCTAGCTCCGGATCGCGAAGATGCTGGTACATCCGGGCGATCTGCCGCGGCGTGACCCGGTCCAGGGACAGTGGCGGCAACTCGCGCTCGTCGAAAAAGGCGGCGGCCGCCGTCTCGATGCTCGGACGCAGCTCGCCGTCGATGACGCGGCAGAGAAAGAAGAGCTTGTACGTGTGGTAGAGCTCGGGCGGATGCTCCTGCCTTTGCTTGTCGTAGCAAGCGAGGAGCTTCACCGCTTCGGTCTTGAGGCCAGCTTCCTCCTCGATCTCCTTCTCGACGTTTTGCGCCGGCGACGCGTTGACGTCGGCCCAGCCGCCGGGCAGCGTCCAAAGGCCGTCGGAGCGCTCCTGGACGAGCAGGATCCGGTCGCCGCGAAAGACACAGCCGCGCACGTCGATCTTTGGCGTCGCGTAACCCTTCTCCGGCAGGACGAAGTTCTGCACCGTCTCGTCGGAAGCCTGCGCGCGCTTGGCGATCATCTTCGCGGCGATCTCGCGCAGCTCGAAATAGCGCTCGCGGTCGTAAACGTCTTTCGTGTAGGTGACGCCGGTCTGCACGAGGGCCAGGATGCGGCGCAGTTGGTCGAGCTCACTCATTCAATACTTCTCCGCGCGCTTTGCCAGCTCGTCGAGATCTTGGGCGGCGGCGGTGAGGTCTAAAGCCTCGCGGCCGCTACCGACGCGCATGCGGCGCACCGCTGTGGCCGCCTCGCTCAAGACGCGTAGGCTCTCGTCGCCCTGCGCGACGATGAGGCGCAGCTCGGGACCGTCGACTTCGCAGCCGCGCGCGATTTGGCGCGACAGCGTTTCGTAGAGGTGATGCGCAGAGCTCATGTAGCGCACGTAGGTCAGCTCGCTCGGGCTCAGTTTGCGGCGCAGGATCTTCGCGAGTTGCGCCAGGCCCGCAAGCGCGGCGTGCAGCTGCTCGCGCAGACGGCGAATCTCCGCGCTGGTCTCGGAATGCGGATCTTCGCGGGAAAGACGCTCGGCGAGCGTTTCATGCAAAGAGTCATAGTTTTGCGTGAGCCGCTTCAGCTCGGGTCTCGGGAGGCCCGGGATCTCGTAGACGCCCTCCCGCTTCGCCCGCTCGAGCTCGCGCACGCGCTCGGCGTCGAGGAGGACGGGGCCATAACGCTTGCGGAAGAGGTAGTCGCCGCCGGCGGTGAGGCCGAGCGATAGCGTCAACAGCGGGAAGAACGCGAAAAGCATGCCGACCACGCCGAGCGTGCCGACGGCCGGGACGAGCCCCATCAGCATCATCCAGAGGTCGGCGCCGGTGCCGAAGAAGCGCAAGACCTCCTGGCCCATGGCGGCGGCGAGGAGAAGCGGCGCGCCGATCAGCGAGGCGAGGAAGACCCGCGTGGAGAGGCCGAGCGTGGACAGCGCCGGTCGCGCGCGCAGCGAAAGGAGACCCGCGACGAAGGGCACGAGCAGCTCGAACGGAAGATAAGTGAGAAGGCCCGCATTCCGCTGCGTCATGGCGACGAGGCCGAGCATCATCAACACGCGGAGCGCGAAGATCGGCAGCACCGTGAGCGAGGCGCCCGCGGCGGCGAGCGCCGCGCGCCAGAGCACGAGTCGCCGCACGCTCGGCGCTCGCGGCGTGACGCCGATCTTCCGCACGGCGGGCGGGTGCGGGCGCATGAGCTGGTCGTCGCGATTCATCGGCGCATCATCGGTCGCGGATGTGCTACGCGTCAATCAGCTTCGCGACCGAGTCTGTGCGCTTCCGCTCATCGGCGCTTCTGCGATGAAAACGCGTGGTTTTTTATCGCGAAAGCGCGGAGGAAGGGGTGTGGGCTAGAATTGTTTGGTCTGCAGGAGCACGAGCGTGCAGGCCTCGAGGTACTCGATGCCGGCTTCGACGGCCCGGGCTTTCAGCTCCGTCGACTCGGCTCCCGGATTGGCGATGACGCGCCGCGGCCGCAGGGCGACGATTTCGGGGATGAGCGGGCCAAGGTGCGCGGGGCCGACGTAGACCGTGACGGTATCGACCTTTCGACTCACCGCCGCGAGGCTGGCCGCCACCGCAAGCCCTTCGATCGTCTCATGGCCGGGATTCACCGGGATCACCTCGTGCCCGTGCGACCGCAGCATGCGGATGGCCTTGTTGGCGTAGCGCTCGGGATTGGGGCTTGCGCCCAAGACGGCGACGATCATGGCGTTCCTTTCGGATTTGACGGCCGGGAGGTCCGGGATCATGATGCCCGTATGTTCCAAGGCGGCCAAATGATCAAGGCTTTGGTCTCCTTGGCGCTCTTCGCCTTCCCGGGAGGCACTTCGGAGACGCACGTGGCGGTGGTCTTCGCCCAGCTCGAAGGCTTTCTGACGCGCTGCGCGGAGCAGCCTTTCACCTGCGCTCTAGGGCATGAAGAGCGTGCGCTGCTCGAAGCATTGCGCGCCCGGCTTCCCGAAGAAGGGGCGCCAGAGCTCCTGCTGGGAAGCGAGCACCCGGGGCTTTTTCCGGAGGGGGTCGCCGTGGTGACGGAGGCTCGGGTCGGCGCGCCGATCTTCGTCGATCGCGAGGCGCTCTACCCCGAAGGCGCGGCGAAGACCTTGGGCGAGGCGACCGCGCTTTTGCTGCCGGCGCTCGCGGCGCATCTCGAGCCGAGCTACGACGCGGAGACGACGCGCACCCTCACGGCGAGCGTCGCGAGCTTGGTTGAGCGCTCGAGTCGTGAGTTGCCGTGGCGAAGCGGCGCCTCGTGGCCGACGGTGACGGCGGTTTTCGGCGCGCAGGACGAGACGTCGCTTTACCTCAGCGATCCGGAGCAGGGTGTCGAGGTTACACCGCGGTTGCTGGCAGCGCTTCGCTGCATGCCTGGCGTCACGCCCACGGCAGCGTCCTTGATCGGGCTGCACTGGGACCGGGACTTCGAGGCGAGGCTCGCGGCGCGCGTCGTCTTGCAGTGCCCCGACGACGATCCGAACACGGCGCGGCGTCGCGGACGCGTGACCATCGATCTCGCGGTCGAGGCGCGCGATGTGGGCGCGACGTTTCAGTTAGCTCGCTTCGACGTTCGCTACAGCGCCGCGTCGTCGCCGCCTTAATTCGGAGAGGCGGATCAAACCGGCTGGATGAAGCTCGTCTGCTCGGGCGGCGGCAAGCTCGCCGCATCCTGCGCGATGATGCGATGGATCTCCGCAAAAGCCTTGAACGTCAGCTCCATCGAGATCGTGGACTCGCCGCGCGTGTGCCGGACCAGGTCGTTCAGGAAGATGCGGCGCAGATCCTCGTCGACGAGCTGCACGAGCTTGCGGAGGCAGTGGGCGTAGAGATCGGTCGCCGGACCGGTGCGGCCCTCGACGAAATCCCTGAGATCTTGGGCCGAAATACGTTCTTCCGACATGGCGCGGCGTCCTCCCGTCTGCGGCATTTTGCGCCCAAAAGGCGCGCGGGGCAAGGGCCGCGAGGGCCCCGCCCCGCAGCGGGAGGAGAGGGATAGGACCAGCGGTGATTACTCGCTTTTGAGGTCCGTGGCGACGATGCCGTCCATCTTGATGTCGCCTTGGCGGGTGACCTTCGCGTTAGCCTTGTCGGCTTTGTCTTTGGATGCTTTTACGGCAGCAGTGTAGGCGATCTCGTCGCCGGAGATGGCAGCCGACACGTAGGCGATCTTCGCCTGGATTGTCTTGCCAAACGCGGTCATCAGGCCGATCGAGCCAATCGCGACCAGGGTCAGCATGATGAGGTACTCGGCGGTGTTCTGGCCAAGTTTCGACTTCAG
Organism: Pseudomonadota bacterium; assembly: GCA_031416315.1. GTDB lineage: Bacteria > Bdellovibrionota_B > Oligoflexia > Oligoflexales > CAIYRB01 > JANOTL01. The sequence continues at coordinate 7,563 of JANOTL010000121.1, read as the reverse complement.
GGCGGGCAGGTCTTGGGTGCGCATTCTCTCGGTCTCCGTACTGGGGTTTGAGGGCCGCCGGGGGACGGCCGTGAGCTTCTCGAAAGGGGTTATCGTCGATTCGGCCTTAGGGCGTTTGTCCGAGTTTGCCTAGGCGGCCGAGAAAGTTGGCGCTCGCGGTCGTCTCGGTGGCGCGGGCGCGCCACGCGGGCCAAAAGAGCTGCATGCTGCGGCGGTTGGCGCGCGCTTCCTTCTGGCCCGATGGGATCTTCCGCACGTCGGCGCCCATCGCGTCCTCCTGGCCGCCGTTCGGCTCGTAGGCGATCTCCGCCTGGCCGATGGACCACTGGACGCGGCTCCAAACGTCGTCGAGCCTCGCGTGCATCTGGTGCGCGACCGCGCGGTCGAGATCGCTACCGTCGAGGAGCGCGCTGCAATACGTACGACCGCCGACGGTGAATTTCCACTCAGCCGGGCAGGCGCCATTTTGCGCCTCGAGCTCCTTCGCGAGGTACAGCGGCGAGCCGACGAGCTGCGCGAACTGCAGCGTCTTCTCGTACGCTTCGAGCGTGCCGGCGTCGACGTAGGGAAAGATGAAGCCGATGGCGTTTTTCTCCTCGGCCTTGTCCTTGATGAAGCTCTTGAACTGCGCTGCGTTGTCTCCACCGTGGCTCAAGCCGCAGCCCGAGAAATGCGGGACCGGTGGCGTGGCGAGGATGGCGATGTTCTTGGCGATACGCGCGGCGCGCAAGCATCCGGGGTGGAAGAAGACGGCGGCGACGCACGAGGCCGTCTGCGCGACGGCGACCCCCAGGGCTGGAACTGAAATCAAGATCATGACCTTGTCGATTGCATGAACGATGTCTTCGCCGAACTCGATCGGCGCCATGGCCGCGCTCGGGACGCCCAAGGTCTGCAGCGAGCCGCCCAGCCAAAGCGAGACCCTGTTGCGACTGTCGCCCAAAACTTCCGAGGACCGGATGGTGTGGCACATGGTCTCGGGCGGCGAGCTCAGGCGGAGCTGGTCGTATTTGAAGCTGGCGAAGCGGGCGCCGCCGACCTGCATGGGGACGCCGATCGAGCCCGGTTCGTTGAGGCGCATGCCTTCGACGCCTTTCACCAGCGCCGGCGAGAGCCACCACTTGCCGAGCTGCACGTTGACCGAGGTGATGCCTGCGGCCGTTTTGGTGTAGTGGCCAGTTAAGCGCTTGGTCCAGTCGAAGGCGTCGTCGAAGGAGGCTTTTTCCGCCGTGAGTTCGTTGCTGAAGAGCAGCATCTCCGGCTTGTCGATCGGCGAAGAGACCAGGTAGGCCTTGAGGATCGCGTAATAGCGGCCGATGAACGGGACCGAGGCGCCGACGTGGAGGTTCGCGCCGACGGCGAGGTTGTTGGCCGAGATCATGTTCATGCCCATGGCGCCGTGGCTCGCCATCGCGTGCGCCGCGGCGTCGGCGGCGTTGCCAAGGCGGATCTTGCGGTCGACCATGCGGCCGACGTAGAGCGAAGCTGCGACGGCGCCGGCGAGAACGACGGTGAAGAGGACGAAGAAGACGGTGATGCCGCCGGCTTCGCGGGAATCGGGCAGCGTGCGGAAGGGCGCGGCGCTCACGAGCCACCGCCGATCTTCTTCTCGAGCTCGTTCGAGTTCAAGGTCTCTGACAGCTTGCCGGCTTCGTGGCCCGGAATGCTCGCAAGGCGGGAAAGCTCGGCCTTCAGCTTGGCGGAGATCTCATCCGTCGCTTTCGCGGCGGCGGCGGAAATGGCCTGGTCGGTCAGGGTCGAGATCTCGGCGTTCATGAAGTGGCTCGTCAGCTTCTTGACCCCTTGCGTGATGATGATGTCGGCGGCGGCGCCGTAACCGTCGCTTTCGAAGAGGACCTCAGAAAGGTCCATGCGCGCCTCGGCGATCGCCTTCGTGCGGTAGTAAAACTCACGAAAGCCAAGTAGCTGGCACTGGTCGCTGGTCAGGAGCCGCGTCATGCAGCGCGTTTGGATGCCGTCGGAGCTGTGGGAAAAGTCGCCGTCGGCGTCCCACGCCGTCTTCGACAGGCCGAGGGCGATGCCGGCAATCGGGAAATTCGTGTATTGGCTCGGGTGGTAACCGGTCTCCCAGTGCAAGAAGCTACGCTGAGCCGTGCGCCGCGCGAGGGCGGCGGCCTCGGCGCCCGCCTGCGGATTGCCGGTCGTCACCTCGGTCAAGGTGCCGATGGTCCGCTGCATGCCGTTCGCGGTGCCGGGCGCTTCGGTCACGACGTCGGCGACGCGGATGCCGTCCTTGATGAAGAGGCCCAGGCTCTCGCCAGTGTTTTGCAGCTCGGCGACGACGCGCGAGGCGGCGGCGCCGACGTTGCCGGTGGTCGTGGAGATCGTGTCGAAGCTGGTCCCGTTCGCCATCGAGCGACGCACGCGGTCGAGCTGGGTGAACTGGCCGTCGAGCTCTTGCTTGTCGTGCACGGTGACAGTAAGGCCGCTGCCGCTGACGATTCCGCGTTCCTGCGCGTCGAGAATGCGGTTGAGAGTCGGCGCCGTCTGCGGGTTTTTCCCGAGGAGCGCGGCGTTGCGCGCGTGGATCGCGGTCATTTGCTGGTCTTCCACCCGCTTGTTCAGGTCGTAGGCGCCGAATGCCAGGAGGGCGACGACCGGGGAGCAGACGAGGAATTCGGTGAGACTCATGTTCGGCTCACATCTCTTCGAGGGGTTTGGAGTCTTGGCGCAGGTTCGCTTGGGGCTCGGATAGCTTCTTGCCCCAGGTGCGGAATTTCGAGCCCGCGCTAAGGTTGACGCCGCCTAGGATGTCGCCGACCCAGGCGGGCTCGGGCATGCCGTCGCGTTGCAGCTCCAGCTCGACCTCGATCGGGATGCGGCGCAAGGCCTCGGGGACGACGTTGGCGAGGCCGGAGAGGACGCCGCTTTGATTGTTCAGGGCGAGGAGGGTCGCGCCCTGTGCTTGTTGAAGAGCTGGGGATAAGTCGGTCGGCGCCGGCGTGGTGCTAGCGAAGATCGCCGCGATGCCGGGGACGTCCTTCAGCAAAGCGCCGGCGTCGGCGACCGAGAGTCCGAGATCGTGCGAGGCGCCGAGCGTGGCCTCCAGCGCTTGTTTCGCTTGCGCCGCGGCGAGCGCGGCCGGTCCAGTCGCGGTGATGCCGTTGAAATTCTCGTCGAGGGAGACGGTCGAGAGCAGGTTGGCTTTGTTGAAGCGGTGAACGAGGTAGAGTACGCGGTCGACGAAGGGCGTTTGCGGCATACGCTGGTACGTGAGCTTGATTCGCAGTTTTTGCGAGGTCGGCTCGAAGTGGCAAGAGAGCTCGGTCGAGGCGACGGCGGTGGGCCAGCGCAGCAGGATGCGGCGCAGCGCGGCGCCCGAGAGGCCCCCGCCTTGCGGCACCGAGGGGAGCGCGCCGGCGTTCAGGCCGGAGGCGATGCCGCCCAATTTCGCGAGGAAGAGGGGGACGGTCGGGCTCACGATGGCGATCTTGCGGAGGGCGGCTTGTCGGGCGCGCTTCTTGACTTCCGGCGCCTCGCATGGCGAGTCGTATTCCTTGCCGTTCGCGTCCCATTCGGGGAGCTCGGCGGCGACGAAGACGCGCCCGGCCTCGTATGCGGCCAGGCGTGTGATGTGGCGGTCGATCCAGGAAAGGGACAGCTCGATGGTGAACAAGCTCAGGAGCAAGAAGGCCGGAAAGACGAAGAGGAACTCGACGACGACGGAGCCGCGTTCGCGCTTTTCTGGGTTCGTCGTCGGGGAGAGCTGCATGGGCGGAGATCCTTATTGACCGAGATCCTTCAGGGCTTTTTCGACATCCTTCGCCAGCTTGGTTCCGGCGGGGACTCGGGCTTTGAGCCGCTTCATCTTGGTGGCCGCGCCTTCGGGGTCAAAGCCGGCTTCGAGGCGGTAGCTTTCGTAATCTTTGCGGAGGGCGCCTTCGTTCACGAGCGCCGGCGGCGGCGTGTCGGAGCTGACTTTAACGGGGGCGGGGGCTTGGGGTTTGTCTGGCTTTGCCTTGGGTTTCGGCTGGGGAATCGATGCTTTGGCAGGGTCCGGCGCGGCGACGGGTGCCGCAACGACTTCGGCTTCGGGCACAGACGCCGATTCAGTCACCGGCTCCGCAGGAGGAGTAGGAACAGGGACAGGATCCGGAGCGCGGACGGTCGCTTGCGCCGGAGCTCCGTCGGGCTCGGGGATCGGCGGCGTCGTGGCGGCGTTGGCTTCGCCGCTGATCGCAGCCGAGACGTAGGGTATTTTCCCTCTCGGATGGTCTTTCCCTTTCACGTAGAGCATCGTGAAAATCCCGATGACGCCGCCGGCGAGAGCCAGCGTCGCGAGGCGCAGATAATTCGGCTTGCCTCCGGCCGAGGGTGGGACGTGACCCGGCAAGGCGCGCGCGAGCTCGGCAGCGAAATGCGTCGCGAGCCGATCCTCCTTTTCCTGGCGCCCGGCGTCGCGCCGAACGAACACGCCGAAAGGCGGCAGCACGACGTGCGTCTTCCCCGCGACGTCGATGACGTCGAGCGGCTTGACGTGGGCGATCTCGAGGACGGACGGGCCCCCATTCACAGAGACCGCGAAGGCCTCGTCATCCTTCCCTTCGCGCTCGATGATCGCGTCGCCGCGCTCGTTACGGACGGTGAGGGAGATGCCCTCGGCGAGCTCGTGGCGCTCGCCGACGGCGACGGCGCGGCTTTCGCCATCCTGACTCAGGCTCAACAGGCGGACTTCGGCGCTCATCGCGATTTCTCCTTCAGATCTTCGAGCTTCTCGCGGACGCGGGCGTGCTCGGTGGCGGCAGGATCCGGGTATAGGCGGAGCAAATGGTCGAGGACGCGCTCTTGCTCGGGACGGCGCTCGAGGCGTTCGTTGACGGCGAACTCGTCCCACAGCGCTTTCGCCATAGCGACGTGGGCGACATCAATCTCCTTCTTCAACGCCGCAGCACGGCTTTCGACGTCTTTGGCGCCGTCGCGCTCGCGCGCCAGCTTCAGTACTTGCCCGGCAAAACGGCCGGCAGTGACGACGTTGTCGGGGACGATTTGGCGCTCGGCATAGGCGCGCTCCGCGATCTCCATCCAACGCGCGGCTTGCTGCGCCTCCTCCGCCTTCATCGGCGGCAGGCTGCGCACGTGGATGCGCGCGAGGAAGTAGGAGCTTTCCGGCCGCGTGTGCTCGAAGACGATGCGGTTCGGGCCCGGCTTCAGCAGGCCTTGCTCGAGACGCAGGCTTTTGCTGCAGGATTCCTGGGCGCAAGCGCCTTCGGCCTCGGTTTGCAGCACGACCTTGTCGTTGACCTTGAGGACGAGCTCGTGGCCGAGGTTGAGGCCCGCGACGTCGAAGCTCATGAGGCTCGCCAGGCTGGCGTCGACCGCCGGCATGTCGAGCACGAAGGTAACGCCCTTCTCGTAGCCTTTGACGAAGTCCGGATTTTTCGGGCTGGCGCCGACGGTTTGCGTGAAGACCGCGTCGAAGGCGAGCTCCTTGGCGTCGTCCGCGAGGTCCAAAGCCGGCGGCGCTTCCTGGCCGACTCCGGTGAGGAGGACGATGCCCAACGTGGTGACGAAGCCCCAGACGCCGAGGCGCGTTTTTTGCGGCAAAGTTCCGAGGAGCGCGGTGCGCGCGGCTCGCGGCAGGCGGTCGAAGCGCGCCGCCTCCTTCGCGAGGAACTCGCGCGGAAGCGGGAGCGCGCGACCGCGGGTCTTCGCCTCGCCGGCGATCGGGCCGACCAGCTCGATGCCGAGCGCTTTCAAGGAGCGGAGCGGTACCTCGCGGCTTGAGGCGTTGTGGAAAGCGTGCAAGGCGCCTTTCTCCGAATAGACGACGTAGCCGAGCGGGGCGACGGCAGCGGAATTCACGATCACGTCGCAGGCTGCCGACGAGCCGATGGTGACCGGCAGGCGGAGCCTTTGGCGCCGGCGGGCGCCGGGGGCGGTGACGAGGGCGTAGGCTGATTCGACGAAGCTCACTGCGGACTCCCGGTTGTGATCAGACGAAGACCTGAAGGAATCAGTCGAAGAAGCTGAACTCGACGTCGCGGCCGCCCTTGCGCCACAGCTCGTTGGCCGAGTCGGATTTTTGGCCGCTGCCCGCGACGCGATTCATGGTGACGAGGATCAAAAGCTCGGTGTTCTCGTCCTCGAAATTGCGGCTCTTGAACAGCTCGCCGACGATCGGGATGTCGCCCAAGAGGGGCACTTTGTCGATGGACTTGCGGTTCTTCTTGTTGACCAAGCCGGAGAGGAGGATCGATTGACCGTCTTTCAGGGTGACGGCGGTGTCGACCGTGGTCGCGTTCAGAGTCGGGAGGCGACCCTCGTATTTCGGCGCGCCGAGCTCGGAGACCTTGGCCTTGAGCTTCACGTCGATCTGGCCCAAGCGGTCGATCACGGGGAGGACGCCGAGGTGGATGCCGTACTCGATCTCTTTGAACTCGACGTGGGTGATGCCGTTCTCCGTGCGCGAGGTCTCGAGGTAGAAGGTGCCGCCGGAGTGGAACTTCGCTTCTTGCGCCGAACGCGTGATCAAGGTCGGGTTCGACAGGACGCGCGACGAGGTGCGCGAGCGGATCATCTGCAGGAAGGCCGAGAGGGGGCCGACCTGCCAGGCGACGTTGCCGGTCTTGCCGGAGACGCCGGGAATGGTGGCGCTGCCGAGGGGGGAGGCCGGGACGTGCTTGATGCCTTTGTCGTCGATCTTCGTCGTGTCTTTCAGGCCGAAGCTGAGGGCGTCGTTCTTCTGCACTTCGACGAACATGACCTCGACGTTCAGGCTCGGGGCGGCGGTCGAGATCTTGCTCGTGCGGTCCTCGATGTCGGCGGAGATCATCTTGGCGATGCGCAGCGCGAGCTCACGCTCGGAGTCGTCTTTCGGCGAGCCTTCGAGGACCAGGATCTTGCCGTAGGACACCGCTTGAATGTTGGCGATGTCGTTCTCGGTGAGGACGCGGTTGATCGTCTGCACGACGGCGTTCGCCTCGGGCACGTCCTTCTCGGTCGCGTCGACGACGAGGCCGGGGAACTGCGCCTTGACGTTGTCGAGAGCTTGAAGACCGGTGCGCGTGCGAACTTTGCCCGTGATCACGACCTGGCGGCCTTGGCGCGCGACCGAGAGGCCGGGCGCGCTGGCGAGGATGCGGCGGATCGAGTCGATCTGGCGGTCGAGCGAGATGGCCTCGGAGACGGTGACGCCGTACGTGAGGTTCTTGCCGCTCGCGAGGCGGATGGCGATCTCGGCGTAGCCGGCCCCTTTCGCGGTGACGATGATCGTCGCCTTGTTGTTGCCCTTGGCGACCGTGACGACGCCGGCCTTGGAGAGGTTCACCGAGTCGGCGAGCTCTTTGAGGTCTAGGATCCGCGACTCGCCGATGCCGAGCTCGAGGTTGGCGTCGGCGGCCATGGCCGCCGTGCTGCAGCAGAAGAAGGCGAGGAGCGCGAAGAGCTTGGCCATGGTGGGGAGATCCTTTTGCGGGCGCTGAGCGACGCGCTTCAGCTTGCACAGGATTTAGCAGCAGCGGCCGGGCGCGTTTTTTTACGCATTTCCGCGCGCGCCGGCGCCAAGACGGTCAAAACGCGCGGGCCCCAGACCGGTAATTCTAA
>JANOTL010000120.1:0-8089 GCA_031416315.1 Pseudomonadota bacterium | reverse complement strand
CCGCCGGGTACGCCTCTGTCCTCGGCTTCAATCTGCGGCAACTGACCAGGGCCCAGCGAGCAGGGAAGGCAAAGTCTGCATGATCAAGCGATCGGGAAATTGCCGGGGAATCCGGCGAGAGCGAGGGTCGCGTGACGGACGTTATGGGTAGCGCCGCGAGATCCCTCGCTCCGCTCGGGATAGACCCTGGCGCTTTCGCGCCAGGGTCTAGCTACTGCGAACACTGAATTTTCTTTCTAGATCAACACCTTCGCGCTGATTCTTGATCCCCGCTCATCCCGCCATTTCCTCGCTCAGACCGATGGATCACGTTTAAATCACGTATTACATAGAGGTTGATTCTATACATTTATTCGTATAGATTCGATTCCGTCGCAATTGAGGGCGACTTCGATCGAGCAAAGGACGTTGAACGGGTGGCGAAGCGAGTCGTTTGGGAAGGCGACAGCCAGGACGTCTTGCGAACCTTTCCGCCTACCATTCGTCACGACCTCGGCGCCGGCCTTCGTGCTCTTCAAAACGGCGAATGCCCCCACGACGCCAAGCCGATGCAAACCGTGGGTGCCGGAGCCTGGGAGTTGCGCGCCAGGGACGCCGCCGGACAATTTCGGGCGATTTACGTCGCCATCGTAAAGGGAGAGATCCATGTCCTCCACTGCTTCCAGAAAAAAAGCCAAAAAACGAGCCGGTACGACCTCGAAAGAGCCACCGCTCGCTACCGCGTCCTCGTCGGCCGGCCCAAAGGCTAGGAAACGCTCCCGAGTCAGTACGTCCGACTCGCTGTTCATCGACCTCGGCTTTTCGCCCGAGGAGGCGCGAGTCCTGACGATCAAGTCGGACCTCTGTAACCAAGTCCTCAAGCTGGTCCGCGAGCAGGGCTACACGCAAAAGGAGCTGGCGAAGATCTGGGGTAAACCCCAGCCACGTGTCAGCGAGATCCTGAACTGCAAGATCAGTCTGTTTTCGATCGACACGCTTGTCACCTATCTGGGCCAGCTCGGGGCCGATGTGACGGTGACTGTAGGGAGGGGGAAGGCGGCGAGCTGAGTGGACGTCATGCTGCTCTGCCCTTCTTCTTCGGCTTCGTTGCCGCCGCGATCTGATGCTGAACCATCTTGGTCAACCTCTTAGCGACCTCATTGAACCGCTCCTCGATCAGCACATCGAGTCGTTCCATTTGGGCCGTCCCTCTGCCTACCGGCATCAGCGACTCTCGCAGCACCGCGTTCAACGTCGTCTGATAGTGCCCGTGACCTTCGTCTGCCGCGCGTGCCTTCAGAGCATCGAGCACGTCCTCGTCGATCGTCGTCGTGACGCGGATTTTGCCCTTTTTGGCGAGCATGAACCTACCCTTGTCCTCAGCGCCTTCGGTAATCGTATGCGCCTGATCTTAAACAGATTTCCAGAAATCACTTAACCCTGAAGTCAACTTCAGGCCGTACATTACCTCCAAGCGGAACTCGTCCGCATCAGGAGGGACCAATGAAGACGCTTTCCATCGGCGAAATCGCAAAGGCCGCCGGAGTCTCCGTCGAGGCGATCCGCTACTACGAGAAGGAGCGGCTCTTGGACAAGCCGCGTCGTACGGAAGCGGGCTATCGCCAATACGCGCCTGACGTTGTTAGGCGCCTTGGATTCATCAGCCGCGCGAAGGAGCTCGGGTTTTCCCTCGACGAGATCAAGGAACTCCTCCGCCTCCGAGTGAGCCCGAACGTCTCGTGCAGAGACGTCCGCGCGAAGGCCGAGGCAAAGATTTCTCTCGTTGAAGACAAGATTGTCGAGCTCAGCCGCATCAAAGCGGCACTAGAAGTCCTCGCAACGAGCTGTACCGGCGGCGACGCACCAACCGGCTCGTGCCCGATACTCGACGCAATCGACCTGCAAACAGGGCCCGCGGAGGTCCTGACATGCAAGTTGAGTTGATCTACGATGCGGACTGTCCGAACGTTCGAGCGGCCCGAGCGCAGCTCATGCGCGCATTTTCCGATGCCGGCGTAGACGCGACATGGACGGAATGGGATCGGGCGTCCGCCGACAGCCCGGCCTATGCCCGGCGTTTTGGCTCTCCGACGGTCCTGGTCGACGGAAAGGACGTCGTGCCGCAGGAGGTGGACGCGGTCGCGAGCTGCTGTCGCATCTATTTTGACGCCGCTGGCGTCATCGGTCGTGTACCTCCAATCGAGAGCATCGTTGCGGCCCTACGGCGAGCCAAATCATCCGGTCTGAAGTCCGGCAACGCGTCGCCAAAGGGCGAACGCTCCTCCTGGAAGACGACCATGATGGCCGTGCCGAGTGTCGGTTTGGCGATGCTGCCTAAGCTGACTTGCGCGGCGTGCTGGCCGGCATATGCCGCGCTCATTGGTGCCCTAGGATTCGGGTTTTTCGACTACACGGCCTTCCTATTACCGATAACCGTGATCGCCCTCGCCGTGACACTGGCGACGCTCGCGTGGCGGGCGAAAGATCGACGCGGGTACGGTCCGCTAGCTTTGGGCCTGGCAGCAGCGGCCCTCCACCTTTTCGGAAAATTTCTCGTCGACTCCGATGAAGTTGCCTACACAGCGGTCCCAATCTTGATTGGTGCCGCAGTCTGGAACGCTTGGCCGCGAGTGCTCTCGGCTCGGCCTTGTGGCTCATGTCCGTCGCCTGCCTCCAACTAGAAGGGAATCGATCATGGCTGCGAAACGTAAAATCGAAGTATTTTCCGCCGGATGTTCTGCGTGTGACGAGACCGTCAAGCTCGTCAACTCGCTCGCTTGCCCATCTTGCGAAGTGAGCGTCCTCGACATGAAGAAGTCCGACGTGGCTCAAAGGGCCAAAGCCCTCGGTATCAAGTCGGTTCCCGCGGTCGTCATCAACGGCAAGCTGGCTGACTGCTGCTCCGGTCGTGGCGTCAGCGAGGCGACTCTCAAGGCGGCTGGGCTTGGTTCGCCCTAACGAGTTTAGGCAAAGCGCCCGCGGCGAGCGGCTCGCCGCGGGTGCAACACCAGTAACGTTAATCGTCGGTTAAACGCTTCCGCTTCAGCTATTTCGTCAATCGACGATAAGCTAAATGCGAGAGGTGATCGACTTGGAAAACACGCGCTGCATACCCGTCAAAAAGAGTCGTCGGGCCCGAGGGCCGGCCGACGAAGAGCTTGCGGCACTGTGCAAAGCGATCGGGCATCCGGCGCGTATCAAGATCATGCGTATCTTGATCAAGAAGGGATCCTGTATTTCGGGTGACCTCGCCGACGAGTTCGACCTGGCCCAGTCGACCGTCTCCGAGCACCTGCGGATCCTGAAGGAAGCGAAGTTGATCCAGGGCACCATCGACGGCCCGCGCCGCTGCTACTGTGTCGACCCGGATAGCCTCGAGGCCCTGAAGGATCTGATCGCAGACCTGTGAAGCCCGCCCCTTTTTTTACACATCCAATTCGTTGATCGACGAACTACGAAGGAGAACGACCATGGATACCCGCGTCCACATCAGCCTCGAAGTCTCGGACTTAGGTCGCGCGGTCAGCTTCTACTCTCGTCTCTTCCAGCACGAGCCGACGAAGAAGAAGTCGGACTACGCGAACTTCCGCCTCGAATCGCCGCAGCTGCATCTCGCCCTCGTTCACAATCCGAAGCGCAGGCCCGAGCCGGCGAGCAATTGCCACTACGGCATCGAGCTTTTCGCGGATGAACGGCTCTCGAAGTGGTTGGACGCAGCCAAGTCGAGCGGGCTCGAGACGCGCATCGAAGAGCAAACGACGTGCTGCTACGCCGTCGCCGACAAGTTCTGGGCGCGCGACCCAGACGGTCACGAGTGGGAGTTTTGGGTGCGCCACGGCGAGGCCGAGACGATGCACGAGGTCGAAGCCGGCGCATGTGGCGCCGAAGAATCGACCTGTTGCGCCCCCGAGCCGGCAAAGCTCGCAGAGCCCGTGAAATAGGCGGCCGGCAACTGTTGCACTCCTGGGAAATGCTGATCTATGTCGCCTAAGGCAAGGCAGCTCGCGAAGAAGGTCGCTGCAGAGCTTATCGGGACGTTCGCGATGGTCTTTGCGGGCTGCGGCGCGATCATGGTGACCGAGAGGTTCCCGGGTTCGCTCCCTTCGGGCAGCGTCCCCGTCGTTTTCGGCCCCATCGTCGCGGCAATGATTTACTCGGTCGGGCACATCTCAGGGGCCCATTTCAATCCAGCGGTCACCCTCGCTTTCGCGGTCGGCCGACACTTCCCTACCCGTGAGCTACTCTGGTACTGGGCAGCGCAGTTTCTCGGAGCGGTTTTAGCAAGCGCCCTCCTCTCGGTTCTTCTCCCTAGCGGCGCCTCGTTTGGAGCAGCAGCTCTTCACATCGACCCTTGGCGAGCCGTCGCCTGGGAGGGCGTCCTTACGTACTTTCTGATGTTCGTCATCGTCTCGGTGGCGACCGATACGCGAGCAGTTGGTGTCATGGCCGGAGCCGCAATCGGCGCAACCGTCACCCTCGCGGCGCTCTTTGGTGGCCCCGTGACCGGCGCCGCAATGAACCCCGCTCGTGCCCTGGCGCCAGCCCTGTTCGAAGGAGGCACAAGTACCCTTTGGATCTACTTCGTCGGCCCATCGATCGGCTCAGTCTTGGCCGCGGTGACCTACAATTTCATCCGCTGCCACGAACCGGACGCTGAGCCAAAGCCTGCCAAAGGATGCTGCTGACATGAAGATCGCTTTCCTCTGCGTCGCCAACTCCGCTCGCAGCCAAATGGCCGAGGCCCCGGCGCGCGAAATGTACGGCAATCGCGCCGAATTCCTGAGCGCCGGCTCGCAGCCGAGCCGGGTCAATCCGCTGGCGATCGAAGCCCTTGGTGAGATCGGGATCGACATCTCGTGCCGCTCGTCGAAGTCTACGGCCGATCTCGACTTCAACACGATCAGCTTAGTGATCACCCTCTGCGCCGAGGAGGTCTGCCCGTTGGAGCCCCCCGGAACGACGAAGAAGCATTGGCCGTTTCCTGACCCCGCGAATGCCTCGAAGCCCGTCGACGCACATCTCGGTGACTTTCGTAGGGTCCGTGATGCGCTACGGGAGAAGCTGCGCGAATTGGAGCCGGTAGTTTCTGGGAATTGAGATTTCGTTTTGCGATCTCGAGATTTCGGAACGTGATTGCTCACCGAGGGTGAGGGTTTGATGTCGTGTTCGGGAAATCTGAGATCGGAGAGTGGCGGACCAAATTTAAACCCCGGCGGACACCAGCCTTCGCCAAGGCTACGGCTGGTGGAGGTGGTGGGTGTCGCGGGAGCCAATCTGTTAACTGCTGAGTCGACTGAGTTTTCTTTTTAGATCACCATCTTCGCGCTGATTCTTGATCCCCGCTCATCCCGCCGTTTCCTCGCTCAGACCGATGGATCACGTGTAAATCACGTGTTACATAGGGGTTGATTCTATACACCTACTCGTATAGATGCGATTCCGTCGCAATTGACGGCGACTTCGATCGAGCAGAGGACGTTGAACGGATGGGTAAGCGAGTCGAGCCCAGCTCGGCTAGGACCGCTTACCCGCGCTGCCGGTAAAGCCCCATCTCTCCGACGACGTCGGTCAGCCCGTCATAAGTCGCACCGAGCTGATGCAAGCGCGCGTTGATGTGATTCAACACGTTGCTTGCCGGCATGCTTCCGATGAAGCGCAGAAAGACCGCGTGCATGAGGTTTTGGTAGACCCAGTTCGGGTCGCGAAGCTCGGCGATCTCGTTCGCCGGCCGCGCCTTCGCGTTGAACTCGGGGCTGTTGGCGATGCTCATCCACGTGTCCTGGTAGCTTTTCGCGCGCAGATTCGGCACCCAAGCGTCGAAGTCGCCCGCCGCCGCTTCGCGGCCGAGCAGCGTCCGGTAGGCGTGCGCGACCAAGAACTCCGCAAAACCCTGGCCTCGCGCGATGCCCGCGATCGCTTGCGGGAACGTCAGGCGCTCTGCCATCAGCTCGCTCGCCGTCAGCTCGATCCAGTCGGCGGTGGCCACCTTCGCGCCGCGGGTCGGATTGTCGATCATCGCGGAGAACTGCTCGAGGTACTCGCGATAGATGTTGCTCGGTTGGTCGATCGGGGCCCGATCGGCCTTGAAGGTCGCCCGACGTTTGGCGTTGCCATGGTATTCCATGACGTTCGCGGCGAGGTCCGCCCAATGGCCCCTCACCCGGTAGAAAAAGAACATCTCGGCCGTCGTCGGCAGGCGCCCGCCGAACGTCGTGAACAATTGGCTCAGCAGGTTCCGGTCGGCCCAACCGGCGACCAGGATCTCATTTCTGATGCCGTCCGAGAGCGTGGAGAACAAGGGATCCTCTTTCAAGAGGCCCACGATCGCGGCGTAGCCGGTCTCGTCCAAGGCTCGTCGGCCCCGCTCGAGATATTCTGCGCTCGGAGCCGTGCCGAAGACGCCCGTGTACTGCCGGGTGAGGAGCTCATCCGCGAACGTGGTCTGACGGGTCATTTCCCTGCGGAGCTCGTTCCACTTGCCCATTCCGCCCGCCAACACCGCGGCCACCTTCGCATCCGCTGCCACCGCGACGTCCGCATCGCTGGTGGCAGGGTTGGTCGCCTTGACTTCAACGCTCATGACCTGCGTCAAGCGCAAGCGGTCGATCTGGACCAGCGCCGTGACGTCGGTGATCGGATATTCGGAGAACACGCCCGAGCCGTCGATCTCCGGGTGACGGTCCAAGGCGTAGCGCGGCAGGCTGGGGTCGGAACGGAAGGTGACGCGCAGAAAGTGCTTCTGGCCTTCGCGCACCAGGTGGCCGTATTCTCCGGCCATCGTCGTCATGCCGTTGTCCTTCCGCACGACGTCGAAGGCGCCCTTGACGAAGGGATTCGCGGCGACCGCGAAAACGATGCGGTAGGTCCCTGCCGGCGTGTCGTGCGGGTACGTCTTGCCGCCGACGGCAGCGACGGCCACGAACGCACTCTCGCCGCTTTCGGTCGTGATGGGATCGATCGAAAAGATATCGGCCACGAGATCGCTGTTGGGATCGCCGGCGAGGGGGTTCATGACGTCGACCGCCCGCGGGTCGCTCGAGCCGATCCGCGTCGCGTCGCCGACGTCCGCGAAGACGAGCCGCCGGCCGTCGGCCGAGCCGCGCAGCCTTGCGCACCGGGTCTTGATCTGGCGAAACTTCGCGATCCCTTCGTCGATTTCGACGGCGGTCCAGCAAACGTGCGGCGCGTCTTCGAAGAGAAAGAGCTTTGGCACCGACGCCGACAGCTCGGACTTGTTCGTGGCATCGAAATCGTGGCCCTGGACGACGACGTCCGTGTTGGTGAGCTTGTAGCTCGTCGCATCTTTCGGCTCGAGGCGTCCGAGGCACGTGTGCGCGGAGCCGATCAAACCCGAGACGCCGCACTCGAATGCGACCCAGATCTGCCCCTGAAAATCGAGGACGGCGGGATCGTACGCCGACTCGATCGCGGGAAGGCCCGCCACCGTTTCGATCGTGATCTGGCTTTTGTACGCGAAGCCGTCGCCTTTGGGGTGAAACAGGCCCAAGACGAATGGCCCGGCCCAAACGTTCGCGAAGTCGACGATGTTGAGGCGACCGATGTATTCCTCACCCTTCAGCCGGTGGACGGCCACGGCCTCGCGGTGGTCGATGGGCAGCTTCCTCGCGCCTTCGAGGGTGATCAGCGGCGGCTGAGTCTCGGGCACGAAGCTGATCGGGCCCGCGCCTTCCTCGACCGGTGCGCCGTCGTCGGGGTGCCGTCGTCGCCACGAAATCCGGGAGCGACGGGTCCGCCGCCGCCGCCGGTGAGCTCGGCGCGAAACTCGGTGCGCGCCAACGAGCCATCCGGATCCTTCAAAGCGACGAGCACCGAGGTGCCGCCGCCGAAGATCATGACGTCAGGCCGATGCGATCGACCGTGACGTGAAGCAAGCTCTTCACCCTCTCGCAACTCCGCGCCGATCGTGGCGTTAAGGAACAGCGCCGCGAACAGGGGCCGTCTCGAAGAGCTCGTCGCCTATATGACTCGTCCTCCGCTCGCAACCGACCGCCTGAGCGTCACCGAAAATGGCGACCTCGTGTACGCCATGAAACGCGTGTTCTCGGACGGTACCCGGGCGGTGCTGCTCTCGCCCATGGAGCTCATAGAA
>JANOTL010000119.1:0-41964 GCA_031416315.1 Pseudomonadota bacterium | reverse complement strand
TGCCTTGGCCCGGATTGCCTTGGCCCGGATTGCCTTGGCCCGGATTGCCTTGGCCCGGATTGCCTTGGCCCGGATTGCCTTGGCCCGGATTGCCTTGGCCCGGATTGCCTTGGCCAGGGTTGCCGCCGCGCTGGCCGGCGTAGGCCGGGGCGCTGAGGGCGAGTGCCGCGATCATGATCAGCTTGGTCATCTTCATCTTCATCTCCTTCAATAGTTCAGGGATTCACACAGGAAAAGAAACCGTCAAGTGCCCCAGGCGACGGTCTCGACTCGCAAGACTCTGCCGTTCCGGTCGATGACGCGGATGACGATGCCCGCGGCGCGCAGCGCCACGCGACCGCGCAGCTCGAAGCGGCCGTCGGCGGAGACCGGCTGCCCGTCGAGGACGCGCAGATCGCCGTTGCCGAGGTCGGCGACCATCTCGACGGCATCGGCGCCCTGACCGTACGCGTAGCCGGTGGCCACGGCGACCGGACGGAGGCCGATGTCGTTGACCAGGCGGAAGTCCGAGACGGTGAGCGTCACTGGGCCGGGGGTCGGATCCGGATCGGGAATCGGATCCGGATCGGGCGTCGGATCCGGCAGGGGCTGGTTGCCGTGCGACAGGTCGAGAAGGCGCTTCACGGTGTTGTAGTCGATGAGCGAGCTCGAGTTCGTGCGCGGCGCCGAGCGCACCGACCACAGGAAGTCCGGACGATCCTTGCTCGTCCACTCGCCGCCCAGCACGTAGCCGCGCGAGTCGAGCTCGAGCGAGTAGGTGACCGTGACGCTGTCGTAATACGGGCGCGTCGGCTCGAGGCTCGTGTTCGACTCCAGGAGGTAGAAGAGCTGGGCCGAGACGTCGACGAGACGCTGCGTGCCCGGGGCTCGGTAGCCGGCGAGACGGTCGCCTTGCAGGCCGCGCTCATTTGAGTAGGTGAGCTTGTAGCCGACGATCGGCTGGTTCCAGACTTGCTCGCCGTTGTGGACGTCGGCGATGAAGGACTCCTGACGGCGTCCGAGGTAGTCGCCAAGAATCAGGTGAAACGCGCCCGGGTTGACGTCACGGCATTCCGAGTCGACAGCGCGGCCTTGCGCGTCGAAGCGCACGGTCTGGGCGTCGCAGCGGCCGCCCAGAAAGGCGAAGTCGTAGGTGTCGAAGTCGGCGTAAGCGCGCGAGGCGAGCGCTTGAAGGTCGCCGTAGTTGAACGTTAGGCTGCGGCCTGCGCCGAGGTCGACGCGTGCGGCCTTGCCCGGCTGCTTCTCGCGAATCGAGGCGGCCGACCAGCCGTGACAGATGCCGTGCCAGCTCGGGACGTCGCCGCTTGCGTCGCGGGCGGCGAGGACCGCGCCCTTCTCGGCGCGCGTCAGCGGGAAGTCGAGGCGACCCGTCAAAATGTCATATTTCTCGGCCGGGGACAGCTTGTCGAGCTGGGCATTCGTAAGGCGCGAGGCGGCCTGTGCGGTCAGCGGAGCGTAGACATGGTTGGTGTAGTCCTCGCTGTCGCTGCGGTTGGTCTGCCAGCGGTCCGAGATGCCGCCTTTGATCGTCGGCCAGTAATCGCCGCTCCAACCGAGCTTGGCGTCCGGCAGATAAGCGCTCGCGGCGACGTTCAGATACGGAGCGCTCTGGACGCCGAAGATGGTGGGCGCATTCGCGCCGTCCCAGGCCTCTTGCGTCTGCGAGGTGGAAGGCTCAACCGGCGAGCAGGCGGAGAGCCCGAAGCAAGTGGCTGCGAACGCGAGCGCTGACATGGAGCGCCGTGCGGCAACGAACATCTCGAATTCCTTTCGTGGAAGCATCGTGGAAATCTCGTGAACACAAAAAAATAACTCAGTTTGACGACTTTGGTTTTCGACGAACGAGCGCGCGCCTGCAACGCTAAACGACTGTTCGCAGAACAGTTTCGCGCGTCCCGGCCGATGCGACGGATGCCTCGAAATCGCGACACGCGAAAGCGTTTCGACCGTTTCGCGCCGACGGCAGACGATCAGACGTCGAAGAGCTGCGTCACTTTGCCGAGCGAGGCCAGCACATCGGTCGCGAGCACCGCGTGCTCTCCATGCGTCTCTGCCGCCAAGGTCGCCGCCCACGCGATCGCGATCTGGCTGCGCAACGCGGTCGTCACGGCGTCGAGGCC
This sequence comes from Pseudomonadota bacterium, assembly GCA_031416315.1. Classification (GTDB taxonomy): domain Bacteria; phylum Bdellovibrionota_B; class Oligoflexia; order Oligoflexales; family CAIYRB01; genus JANOTL01. The sequence goes on along the minus strand of JANOTL010000119.1, from coordinate 39,844 downwards.
TGCGGCCCCGTGTGCGCCTGCGACGCCGGCCAGCACGTCGCCCGAGCCCGCGCGCGCGAGTGTCGAGCTGCCTTCGGTGACGACGTAGGCAGGCTCCGCCGCGAGGGCGCCGGCAATGACGACCGGAGTCGCGCCTTTGTAAACGAGAGTCGCGCCCATTTCGCGCGCGAGCTTCCGAGCGCGCGTCACGCCCGTCGGGTCGAGGGGCGCGAAGTCGAACTCCGGTCCCATGCGCCGCCATTCGCCCGGATGCGGCGTGAGGAGCCACTGAGCGGCATCGCCGGGCGCCGAGGCCAAGAGCGCGTACGCTCCGTGTGTCGCGCCCGCGTCGAGCACCACGAAGCCGCCGTCCTTCGTGAAGTTCTCGAGCACGCCGAAGACCTCCGGCGTGACCGGGCTCGTCATCGAGCCCGGTCCGACGACGACGGCGCGAACCTTGCGCTCGGTCAGGAAGCGCTCGAGGTTGATCGCGTTGACCTCGTTGCCGTCGAAAAGCGCTTCGAAAGTGAGCTCGGGCGGCGTCTCGCCCGCCATCGTCAGCAGAGCGGCGTCGGGCATCGCAAGCGTCGCCCAGCCGGCGCCCGAGCGGAGGGCGGCGAGTCCCGCGAGCATCGGCGCGCCCGTCTTTCCGGGGCTGCCGCCGATCACCAAGACGTGACCTCGGTCATACTTGTTGGCGCTCGGCGCGAGCTCGTCCCACGGACTCACGCGGATGATCGATTTCGCGTCGGGCTCCACGAAGACGAGGCCGTGGACGGCGCGGGCAGCCGTCGCGGCGGCCGGCGGAAAGCCGATCTCGAGGCAAACGACGTGACCGCAGACGTCGCGCGCCGGCGCGAGGACGTGCGCCGGCTTGCGCGCGCCGAAGGTGACGGTGACGTCCGCTGCGAGCGGCACGTCTTGTGCTTCGCCGGAGTCGCAGTCCAGCCCGCTCGGCAGGTCGACGGCGAAAACTTCGCCTGCGAGCGTCGCCGCTTCGGCGAGCGCGGCGTACACCGGAGACCCAGGAACTAGGGGGCCGCGAAAGCCAAGCCCGAGGACGCCGTCGACGATGATTGGCGTGCCCCCGGCCGCCGCGGCGACGAGGGCGCCGGGGCGCCACGGCTGGACGGGGATCCCGATCGCCTTCGCGGTGCGCAGCTGCGCGACGTTGCTCTCGCTCGCAGGGCGCGCGGTGGGACCCTCGTCGTAGCCGACGAGGAAGATCCGCACGGCGAAGCCGGCGCCTTCCAGATGCCGCGCCGCGACCGCGGCGTCGCCGCCATTGTTGCCGCGGCCGACCAAGACGAGAACGTCACGGTGCTCGGCTTCGGCGAGCTTTTCGACGATCTCGGCGACGCCGCGCCCCGCGGTCTCCATCAGCGCTAGCCCGGAGATCTCGTACGTCTCCGTAGACAGCTCGTCGACGGCACGCGCCAGGGCGCGATGCCACACAGGCGAGTAGGCCGGGACCGGGCCCGTGCTCACGCCGTGACTTTGCCGCCGGAGGACTGGATCACCTTGGCGATCTTCTGCGTGACTTCGTCTTTGAACGGCTTGTGCGTGAAGGCGATCTTCTCGTTTGCCAGCGTGTACTCGATGCCGTCGTCCATCATCTTCTCCTTGAAGGAGATGGTGGAGGTGCCCATCTTCGAGATCACGACGTCGAGGCCGCCGGCCACCAGCTTGAAGGAGACCATGTCCCCGAGCTTGCGATCGCCCATCGTCGTTTGGATGGCGGCGAGCACTTTCTGGCGGTCGGTCTCGGCGAACTTGATTCTCATGGGGCAGCTCTCCGTAAGTCTTCGAAGAGTCTTTTCATAATCAGCTCGTTGGTGAGAAGCAAGGCGTTATCCATGTTCCAGGCCACGGAGCCGAAGGGATCGACGTGCGGCTCGAAGCGGTGGAGCGGCCGCGCCACACGGCGGAAGCCGTCCATGGCGACGAGCGTCGCCTCGAGGACGTGCGGGCGATAGATCAGGGAGATCTGAGCGCCGCCCAGGAGGAGCATGAAGCCCACCTCGCCGGGTTTCGCCGCCCCAGCCCCGGCTTTGGCGTCGGGAGTCGCCGGCAGCACGGCGACGGTCCGCCCGGTGCGCACGTGGTCGTTGTAGACGACGGCCGCTTCCTGCGCTTCTTCATAGAGCTCGTGGATCGCGGCCTCGATGCGCGACGCGGCGAGGCGCTCGACCTCGCGCGGGTCCTCGGGCGCAAGGAAGGTCCCTTTGAGGGTCGCCGACGCGAGATGCTTGAGCCAGGCTTCGTCGGCCACCTTCGCCCCCTTTAAAACGCGAGGTTGACGGCCACCGTGCCGGTGAACGCCTCGAGGTAGTCGGCGACGTTCTGCTCGAACGGGTCGCGCGCCGCCTCGTTGTCGATCTGCCAGGTGGTCTTGGCCACGAGCTGGCTCAGCGAAGCGGAGAGCCACGGGAAGGGATTGGCGCTCAGCTTCGCCTTGCCGCTCATGATCTGCGCGTCGGCCGAGACCTGCCCATACACCGGGATCGCATGAAAGATGTAGTTCGCCTGCTGCTCAATGCCGAGCTCGACGCCGGCGGTGAAGCCGAACGGAAAGCCTTGCTTCGCTTTCACATGGATCCGGGTCAAGGCGTCCGGCCCGTCGAGGCCGGCGGTCTCGTCGAGATAGTCGTTGAGCTCGTAGGTGACGACGACGTCGCCCTCGATCTTGCTCGGCATCGCGAAGCCGGCGGAGCCTTGGCCGCCGACGATGGTCACCAACGGCTCGGTCTTGACGTTCAGGATCTCGGAATAGGAGACGTCGCCGCCGTAGCGCCAAAAGCCGAGCGTGCCGCCCCCGGTCACGTAGCCTTTGCGATTGCCGCTGCGCTTGCCGCGCTCGAACTCGGGATAGGTGAAGTTGAGCTCCCCGCCAAAGCCGGCCCAAACGCCTTCTGGCAGCGGGAACTCCATCCACGGCGCGACGCCGACCAGGCCCGCCGTCGTGTCGGTCGTCCCGAGCTCGGTGGCGAGGACGCGCGTGAGGTCGTCGTTCTCCTCGTCGGCGAGGACGCGTTGCTCCTTGCCCTCCGTAATGCGGTTCTCCGCGCCCACGGAAAACGTCGTGCCGAAGGCCGCCAGCCGATCCTTGCCTTGCCGTAACGCCGAGATCGGGATCAAGGGGCCGCCCTTGACGTCGAGCGTCGCGACGCGCGCGTCGTAATTGCCCTCTTTGTAGCCGTGATTGTCGCGGTACTGGTGCTCGAACGCGTATCTGACCTTCGCCTGCTTGTCGACGCCGAGGCGGCCGCCGTGGACGTAGGGACCTTTCTCGGCGGGCTTCCCGTCCTTGCCGGCGCCGTTCATGCCTTTTTCTTGGGCCAGCTGCTTGTTGAGCGCGTCGATCTCGGCCTGCCGCTCTTTCGCGAGAGCGCCCTTTTCCTTCATCAGGCGTAGGGCCTGGACGTGCTTGATGTAGAGCGACCGGCTTTTGGCCAGCTTGTCGGGAAGGACGACGGCCTTCTCCAGCATGTCCTCGGCGTCCTCGTACTTCTTCAGCTTGATAGCGCAGATGGCGCCGTAATAGTTGCCGAGGTCGAAAAGCGCATGGCCCTTCGGCACGCGCTGGAAGGCATAGAGCGCGCCCTCGTATTGCTTGTTCGTGTAGAAGGACCAGCCGTATTCGTAGGCGGTCTCGGGGTCGAGATGCTGTGGGTTGACCTGGGCGAAGACGCCGTACGCGTCTTTGATGCGGTCGAGTCGATAAAGAGTCTTCGCGAGCTGCACGCGCGCGGGATCGTGCTGAGGAAACTTGCGCAGCAGGGCGTCGTAGGCGCCGAGGGCGGCCTCGAACTTTCCGGCGTCGTAGAGCTTCTGCGCCGACTCGAACATGGCCCGGACGCCCTTGGGACCGGCGCGTCCGGCGCGGTCTTTCCCGGTCTTCGGCGCCTTGAAGTTGTCACCCTCGATCCAGTCGCCTTCGTCCTTGTCAGCCTTCTTCTTCTTCTTCTTGGCGCCTTGCGCCTTGGGGGCCTTCTTCACGCCGGGTTTCCCCGCCTGCGCCCACGCCGCCGGCGCGAGCGCGGTCAGCGTCCCCGAGATGATCGCGATGCGGATGCGCGCCAGCAGGGTGCGTCCTCGATTCAGTGAAGGATTACTAAGTCTTACCGCAATCATATCATAAGTTAACGGGCCGGAGGCTGACGCTTTTTTGCCGTATGCAATCAGAGACATTCACGAAAACCCGGCGCTTGACTAAATTCCTCGGGTTGCGGGAGAAGCCAACATTGATCGCTGCGATTCCGAAGCTCACGGGCAAGCGCATCCTGATCGTCGACGACGCGCCGGACAACCGGGTGCTGGTCGCGCGTTTTCTGCGCCCGACCGAAGCCTTGACCGAGTACGCGGCCGACGGCCTCGAGGCCGTCGAGATGATCCGCGCCGTGCGGTTCGATCTGATCCTGATGGACCTGCAGATGCCACGGCTCGATGGCTACGAGGCCGTGGTCAAGCTGCGCGCCGAAGGCCATGCGATGCCGATCGTGGCGCTGACGGCGCACGCTCTGAAAGATGAGCGCCTACGGTGCCTCGCTGCGGGCTTCGACGAGTACGTTACGAAGCCCATCGATCCCAAGCTCCTGATCCGCATCATCGGCGAGTTGATGCTCAGCCGAGGGGCGCCTTAGCTTCGCCCGGCACGAAGACCTCGATCCGGCGTGGATGCACGCGGATCATGGCCGGCGTTTTGCCGACCATCTCGCCGTCTGCGTCGAGCCGCATCGGCCGGCGCGTGCTGATCCGGAAGCTCGCGCTCGTGAGCCAGCGGACGTCGGGCGCCGCATCGGGGTCGCCGCGCAGGAGGGCCGGCAGATTGCGCACGCCGCGCCACCAACGGTCGACCTCAGTGCTGCAGAGGTCGAGGCGCCCGTCGTCGATCTGCGCGGCCTTCGCGATCGCTAAGCCGTTGCCGTAGTGTTTGCCGTTGCACACCGTGATCTGCATCGTGCGCACGCGCAAAACCTTGCCGTCGTCGCCCTCGATCTCCGCGTGAAACGGGCGGAAGCGGCGCGCGACCTTGAACGCGTATCCGGCATAGGCCAGGACTCCGAAGTGCCGCTTCAGCTTACGGGGAACCTTGCGATTCACCTCCGAGCTGAGCCCGAGACCCGCGACGTTGAAAAAATAGTGGCCGTTGACGTCGGCGACGTCGATCCGCCGCGTGGCGCCCGCGACGACGACGCCGCAGGCCTCCGCCAGGTCGGTCGGCAGTCCGAGGTTGCGCGCTAGATTGTTGGCCGTGCCGAGGGGGAGGAAGCCGAGCGGCATCTCGAGGCCGAGGAGGCCGGGTAGGACCAGGTGGGCGCTTCCGTCGCCGCCGCCGACGACGACGCAGTCGACCTTGCCACGGTGGCCGCGAACGCAGTCGGCGTAACGCTCCGGGTGCTCGCCGTCACCTTCGATCACCTCGAGGCCGCCTTCGCGGAGAATCGTCGCGGCGGCTTTGGCCGCGTCGGCGCCCGAACGCGACACCGGATTCACGAGAAGCAATGCTCGACGTCCCATCAATCTGCCCCTTCTCGGCCGTAAACTTGCACGGACCCCGCCATGCAAACGCTCGTCCACATCTCCGACCTGCACTTCGGCGCCGAGGCGCCGCCGGTGGTCGAGGGCTTAGTGACCGCCATCACGGACCTTCGGCCCGACCTCGTCCTTGTTTCCGGCGACCTCACGCAGCGGGCAAGGCCGCGGGAATTCCAGGCCGCGCGCGCCTTTCTGGACCGCCTGCCTGGCGCCCGCCTGGTCGTACCCGGGAACCACGACGTCCCGCTTTACGACCTCTTCTCTCGCTTCTTCCGGCCGCTGGCGGGGTACAAAAAGGTGTTCGGCAGTGAATCTTTGCCGCTGCATGAGACGGCGGACTACGTGGTCGTCGGCATCCCGAGCGTGCGTTCGCTCACCGTCGCGGAGGGCCGCCTCTCACCACGGCGCGTACGGGACTTGGCGGAGCGGCTCCGCGGCGTTCCCGCCGATAAGAGCCGTCTTCTGGTCTTGCACCATCCAATCGACGCAGCGGGCCGACGCGGCCGAGGCGGGGCACGGAAAAAGCACGTCGCCTTTCCCGAGATCGCCGAGCTGCGCCTCGACCTCGTCCTGAGCGGACACCTGCACACGCCAGACGCCGCCGTCGCCGAGAAGGTGCATACCGACGCGACTCATAAGGCGCTCCTCGTCGCCGCGGGCACGGCGTGCTCGTGGCGCGTCCGGGGCGGCCAGCCGAACTCCTTCAACGTCCTGCGCTTGGACCGCGAGCTGGTCGAGGTGGAGCGTTGGGACTGGCTTTGGCCGTCTGGGCCGTTCGAGCGCGCCGAGACGCGCTCGTTTCCACGACGCTGACCCTTAGCCGCAGCCGCCGCCCGCCAGCGCGAACGGCTTGCCTTCAACCACCGGCAGGCGCTCCGCCACGATGCGGCACACGTCGCGTTGGACCCTGTCCGTCGATTCGCCCGGAGCCAGCTTCAGGCCGGGCGCCTCCAGGTAGCTCTCGGTCACGTCGCGCATGGCCTGCGCCACGGGGGCGAGCCAGCCCGCGCCCGTCGTCGTCAGCGCCATGCCGCGCGAAGCCTCGACGAAGCGGTCCATCCAAGCCAGCGTCAGGCGGTAGCGCGCGTCCGCATCGCCCTCTTCGTCGACGCCGCTGGCGAGAAGAAGGCGTCCGAACGCTTCGTCAAGAGTGCGGGCGATGATCGCGCCCGCGATGTGAATGTCGCCGTAGCGCGGCTCGCCGCAGGTCTTGTCGCCCTCGTCGAACGTCCCGAGGAGAAAGCCGAGCCGGTCTTCGGTCATGATCTTGTCGTCGCCGTTCTTGAACGCGTCGCCGCGGACGTTGCGGTTCACGCCGAAGCAGGGGAGGGCGACCATCGATTTGCCGGTGCCGCCTTCGGAGTAGTACGCCGTCAGGTCGGCGAAGGTCTCGCCGACGGCGCCGTGGACTTTCGCGCGGTCCGAGCCGCCAGAGAGCCCTTGCGCCAGCGCGAACCGGTCGACGAGTCCGTGCTCGAGCGGGCTCCAGCCGAGGCCCATCGCCTCGAGCGCGAAGCCGTTGAGGGTGAAGTCGATGTGATGGCCGAACTCGTGAGCGAGGACGAACTGCGACTCCCAGAAAGAGCCCTGGGTGTTTTGCTCGTCCTGGCGCGTGTCCGGGAAAACCGCGATCATCGGCGGCGACTGGAAGTGCGCCATGTTGTGCGTGATCCAGGTCTTCAGCCGCACGCGGGTACCGTCCGATTGCGGGTAGTTGTCGTAATAGTCGATAAAGTGCGGCAGGACCGAGAGATGGATCTGCGGCAAGGGTTTGGCGCCGGCGGGAGCGAGCCGCTTGTAGTCCGTGCTCGCGATCTCGATGTAGTTCACGCTCGCGAGCGCGACGCCCTCGAACGTCCGGCGACCGTAGTCGAAGTCGTCCTTGCAGATCCGCAGCATTTTGAGATCGCGCGCGTTCGACCAACCCTTTTCTTGGCCCTCGTCGTCGTCGCAGTATCGCCCCGGGCCCTTCTCGTAGTCGCAGACCCGCTCCATGCGATCGTCGTAGCTCGTCTCGCCGATGGCGTCGCTCGTGAGCGTGCGACCCGACTCGACCTTGGCCGGGTAACGGACCTGACGGTCGACGATCTCGTCCTCATCCCAGGCGCGAATCCGCGTCTGGGTCAGGAGGGTCGGCTGGGTGGTATTTTGGCAGTCCGGGTCGGCCAGCTGGTAGCTCACGGGCTGATCTGGGCTAGCGACCACCGGCAGAACGGGCTTCCGGCCACGCGCGGGCGGGTCTTGATCCCCGCAAGCCGCCAAGGCAAGGCTCAACACGAGGGCGGCCACGGCGGCCAAGGGACGTGAAGGGCGCATGCGGGTGACCTCGCGGGCCTCCGGCACGACCGATCAGTGCTTGATCGCGGGCGTCCGAGGCGATAGATTGGGCGATCTCCGATTAGATTCCGCGTCGATGCTAACCCGGTGTCGCGCGTCCGTCAGCCCAGAAATCGGAGATTTTCAAAGGATAAGACGATGGCCCGCGTTTCGATCGAAGACTGTCTCAACGTCCTGGAAAACCGCTTCGCGCTGGTCTCGGTCGCGGCTTCCCGCACCCGCCAGCTTATGAACGGCGACGAGGCCCTCGTCCGCTCGAAGAACAAGCTCGCCGTAACCGCCCTCCGCGAGATCGCGGAAGGCCACGTGACCGCCAAGATCCCGGAGGAGCTCGGCGACGTGTCCCACGTTCGGGGACTCGGAGAGACGAATCGGAGCCGGACCGGCGGCTGAAGGGCCACGGATCTTCGGAGCCTCGATTCAGACGCTCACGGAGCCGTCGCAACCTCGCATTGCTCGGTGATGTAGGCGCGTAGGGCGCGATCCATCACTTCCTCCTGCGAGATCAGGCAGCGGTCGAACCAGTACTGACTCTTCAGGAGTCCGTACAGGGCTTCCCCGATGACGTGGTCCAGCACTTCCCCCAGCACTTCCCGGAAGTCCACGTAATCCCAGGCTTCTTCAGAAACGCTAGCAAGATCGGCCTGATACATCCGGCTCAGCTCGCGGAACGTGAAGTCGACGTGGTTCTGGATGAATTTCTGGATGATGTGATCGATGCGGGAGCCATGGCGGGCAAGATACGATTGGCGGCGTCTGCGGCGGTAGCTGTTGAGTTGGATAAGCTGACTCATGGCATGTTGGCTTTCTACGTCCCTCTGAGTTTTCGTGGTTCTCTCTGCATACAAGGCTTGGATTCGGCATGTTTCACCGGATTCTTGAGCGAAAATCGGGCTTAAAACGCGCTCAAGTCTTTCGACCGGCGAAATTTGCCCACCCCCACTAGGAAAAACATACTCATTTCAGTGAGTTGCGGCTCCAGACGGCTCCAGCTAGCATAGGACTAGAGGGAATTGCCGCATGACCATCCGCATCGGTGACACGGCCTTCATCAGGAACGGAACTCCCGCGGTCGTGAAGAACCGCGACGAGTTCTCTGGCCTTTTGACGCTGGACGCGGAGCTCGGCGAGGTCCAGGCGGCGACGCGTCACGGCTTCGTGAACGGGCTTTCCCCGGAGGACCGCGAGGCTTTCGACTCGCTGCTCGACGTCGTCAAGAGCGACACCATGGACGCAAACGACCGCGTCGAGACCCTAAAACTTCGCCTGGCCGAGATCGAGAGCGATCCGACGCGCCACTTGCTCGCGAAGTACGTGCGCGCCGAGATGATGCACATCATGAATTCGAACGGCATCAAGCCGCGTGAGTATTCGATCCACGAGAGCAAAGCGCGTTAGCAGGAGGAGTGCGCCATGGCGAACATCGGCGACCTAGTGTCCAAGTCGGGGATCTACACCGAGCCGGGTGTGGTGGTGGAGAAGAAGGAAGACGGCGCCGTCGTGATCGACACCGATCCGATGCGCGTCAATCAGTATCACCGCTATACGAACACCACGGGGTTGAACGAGCAAGAGAAGACGGACTTCAACTCCATTCTCGACCAGATCTACGCCAAAGAAAACGACGTCGAGCGGATCAACGACATTCAGACGGAGATCGACCGTCTGAAAACCGACCCGACGTCGAAGAACATCGTGCAGTACCTGCGCAACCAGCAAGCCCACCTGATCCGCTCGGCGCGCCAGCTGCCGCAGACGTATCAGTGGGACGAGGCCATGCTCAAGCGCTGAGACGCTCCACTCCCGTTCGCCGAACCGAGGTTCGCGGCCGTGGTCCGACGCTTGCGCGTCGTGCCGCGGCTCTTTCCGCCGCGCCCGCGCTCGCGGCGGCAGAGCATTTCCGGGCGTTCGGTGTCTAGGCGACATCCTCGATCACGTTCTCGCTCACCGTCGCCTTCGTGTCGACCTGCTCGAGGAGGCGCTGCGCCTTCCGGTAGGTCGGCTCTTTGATCAAAGCGATCTTGAGGAACTCGCGGGCCATCTTGTGCTTGCCCCAGCGCGCATAGCACAGACCGATGTTGTAGAAGAGCAAAGGTCCCTTGTCCTGCACGGGCAGAACGTACTGAGCTTTCGTGTAGTGGTCGAGCGCGTGCTCGAACTTCTCTTTGCGCACGAGCTCGATGCCCTGCTGGTTGAGCGAAGCTGCGGCTTTGTACGCCAGATGCGAGCGAGCCAGGAGCTGGCGCGACTCTTCGAGGTTGCCCTGGTGGAAGCGGATCTCCGCCAAGCCGTTCAGGGCGCCGCTGCAGAACGTGTCGCGCTCGAGCGCGGATTTGAAGCAGAACTCCGCCCGCTCGTAGTCCGCCAAGGCCATCTGAATCTCGCCCATGCCGACGAGGCGCGAGATGTTGGACTTGTTGAGCTCCTGCATCTTCTGCATGAGCGCCAGCGCTTCGTCGTTCTTGCCGCGGCGGCGGTAGAAGCGGATCAGGTTGTGGTAGGTGCGGTAGTAGTTCGGGTTCTTGTCGAGGGCCTTGTGCCAGCCTTTGACGGCGACCTCGTCCTGCTCGCGGAGCATGGCGATGGTCGAGACGGCGTCGAAATAGCGTGCCGTGAACTCGTCCGGCCGGAGCTTGCGCACCGCCTCGTCGAGCTTGTCGACCGCTTCCGGCGGCACCGTGTCGGGCAGCGTGTCGAGGGCGTATAGGAGCTTCCGCCAGGCGATCTCGCGGCGGTCGTGCTCGGGCTCGGCGGTGAGATGAAGGTCGAGCTCGCGCGCGGCCTGCGCGAGATCCTTGTCGCGCTGGCGTAGGCGGATGATGCGGCGGACGCCGAGCTCGGAGAAGTAGACGACGTCCTCGTGCGTCGGGTTCGTCGTCAGCACGATGATGCGCTCGCCGACGTCGAAGTTCGGCTGGACGTCGAGGATCTCCTCGATGACGGCGCCGCCCGAGCGGCTTTTCGCTTCCCAGTGGACGATGATGCGCTGGGCGTCGCGCAAGCGCTCCCAGCTTTGGCGGATCGGCACGGTGGACGGCAGGCGCACGTGCGCGAGGTTGAGCCATTCCATCTGCTTCGACGCCAAGCTCCAGATCCAGCTCTGATCGTCCATGACGGCCAAGATCTCGCTGAAACGCTTCGGCTTTGCGACCAGGGTCTTACCACTAGGATTGAGTGCCATCTCGGCCTCCCGTAGGTCATTATCGTCTTAATTCCGCGTCCCTTGACGGGAACCCTGGAACCACAGGAAAATGGCAATGAATTTCGATAGGAAGGGCTTCACTTTGCGACGGGCGGCGATCATCGGCAACGGAGCGATCGGCACGCTTTTGGCGGCGGCCCTCGAAGAGCGCGGCTTCCAGTCGAGCTTCGTCGGGCGGCAAGGCCCGATGCCTTGGACGGCGCGCCTGATCCTGCCTTCGGGCGAAGAGCGGCTCGTCTGCGCCAAAACCGCTGATCCGGCGGCTTTTCGCGACTGCGAGCTGGCCTTCGTCGCCGTCAAGGCTTTCGATCTCGCGGCGGGACTTCGCCGCGCGCGCGAGCTTTCGCCGGACGCCGTGCTCATCCCCCTCGCCAACGGCTTCGTCGAGGACGAGGTGCGCGCGGCGGGCGGCACGCGGCTCGGCTTCGTGACCTTCGGCGTGTCGGCGCTCGAGCCGGGGCGTTACGCGCTACGCGCCAAAGAGGGCGAGATCGCCTTCGGACCGCTCGACGGCGGCGCCAAGTCGGCCGCCGAAATCGCGCTGACGGCGCATCACGGCGCCGTCGCCCGGTTCTGCTGGCACGAGAAGGTCGTCAAGCTCGCGCGCCGCAAGTGGCTCTTCAACGTGGTCATCAACTCCCTCGCCGCCACGCGCCGCCTGCCTCGCAACGGCGAGCTCCTGGCCGACATCCCGATGCTCGCCGCTGTTTTCGAGGAGGCCTGGCGCCTTGGCGCCGAGCGCTTCGGAACCTGGACCTTCGCCAAGGACGCGGCGTTTCAGGCGCTGGAAGCTTTGCTGGTCGCCACGGCCGACAACGAGAACTCCATGGCCCGCGACGTGCGCCTCGGCCGCCTCACCGAGAGCGCTTACCTCGCCGGACTCGCCCGGGATCCGGCGCGATTTCCGCTCCTTTGCGGCCTGCACGCCCGCCTCGACGGTCAAGGCCTCAAGGCTCGTCCCTAATCTGCCGATACTACGGGCGTATGCGCTTTCGCTTAAAAGCTCAGGCCGGCTTCACGCTCGCCGAAATGATGGTCGCCGTCGGCATCCTCGGCGTCGTCCTCTACGGCGTCGTCACGTTGATGTCCAACATCGCCGCGGGAAAAGCCGCGCTTGCGGCGAAAGGGGACGCGGGTAACCAGTTGCATCACGTCTTCGAGCGCCTCTCGACCACGATGCGCACCCGCGCCGTCTCGCGGCCCGACTTCGGCTATTCCATATCCTCCTGCAACGACCCGCTGCCGGCGTCACCGTGCCTGGACGTTTTTCGTTGGCGCAAGGCCGGCGCGACGCGCGTCATCGAGAAGCTCCGCTTCAAGACCATGTGCCGCGCGCTCACCGGCAAGGAGCAAGGGCGGATGACCAAGATGGGACTTGGCGGGATCACCGTCGCCGAGGCGGTGAAAGACGGCTGCGGCACCGTTTGCGCCGTCGAGCAAAGGCCGATGCTCGTCGTGCGCAGGTGGCCCGACTGGAACGGGGCGCCGACGGTGGCGAAGGACACCGTCTTCCCGCCCGTCAACCGTTTCAACGAGAGCGTCCCCGTCGTCGGCGGCTTCTGCGTCACCGAGTCCGCCAACGAGATCCACGCGAAATTCACCGTCGGCTTTCTGCGCAACGAGAGCGGCTGGAAATTCCATTACCTCACCAAAGACCTCACGGCGCCGATCCGTGAGGACATGAGCCGGATCGAGTTCCTCCCGTGATCGAGGCCGGCGGCGCCGCGGTCAATTTCCGCTCGTGAGCTTCCCCATCTTGCCGCTCTGGTAGTCCGCGATGGCCTGCCGGATCTCGTCGCGCGTGTTCATCACGAAAGGCCCCTGGCCGACGACCGGCTCGCCGATCGGCTTGCCGCCCAGGAAGAGAAAGCGCGCGCCGGCGCTGGGGCTGAATCGGACGTTCTCGCCCTTGCGCTCGAAGATCACCAGATCGCCGGCGTCGGCCGCCTGCCCCTCGTGGTTGACGACGGTGCCGCGCTGCACGACGAGCATCGTGGTGTAGCCTTCCGGAACGGGGAGGATGATCGCGCCTTCGGTCTTCACCGCCACGTCCCAGAGGTCGATCGGCGTGAAGGTCGACGCCGGCCCCTTCGTGCCGCGGAAGTTTCCGGCGATGACGCGCACCGTGCCGCGCTCGCCTTCGAGCGCGACCTTCGGGATGGAGGCGTCGGTGATGCCTTGATACTTTGGCGAAGACATCTTGTCCTTTTTCGGCAAGTTCACCCACAGCTGCACCATCTCGAGCGTGCCGCCGGCTTGCGTGAAAGCGCCGCCGTGGAACTCTTCGTGGACGAGCCCGGACGCCGCCGTCATCCACTGCACGTCGCCCGGGCCGATGCGCCCGCCGCCGCCGGCGGAGTCGCGGTGCTCGATCTCACCCGAATAGGCGATCGTCACCGTCTCGAAGCCGCGGTGCGGGTGCTCGCCGACGCCGCGCTTCTTCGTGGCCGGCGGGAAGGCCTGCGGCGCAGCGTAGTCGAGGAGGAGAAAGGGGTCGAACTTCTCGCCCTCAAGGTAAGAGAACAGGCTGCGGACGGGAAATCCGTCGCCGACCCAGTGCTGCGGCACGTTGCGTACGGTCTGGGTCCAGCGTTTCATAGAATCCGGTCGACCTTCTCGTCTTCGAAGTCGGGGGACTGATCGTCTGCCAGTGTAACAGCAACGCGACCGAGGCGCGCCTTCAGCACGGAGGCATTGTGCTGCGCCTTCTCGAAGAACCGGTCGTGCGTCACGGCGCGCTCGAAGCAGTCGAGCGCTTCCGCCATCCGCTGGTTTTTCGTCAGCGCGATCCCCAAGTTGAAGAGGAGCCGCGAGACCAGGCGGTCCTTCTTCCCGACCGCGCCGAGCGCGGTCTTGTACAGCGTCAGGCCGGCATCGAAGCGGCCCTGGCGGATCGAGAGGATGGCGGCGTTGTTGAATATGGAGGCGAGCTCCTGCGGGCCGGAGAGCTGCCTCAGCAAGACGAGGGCCTCGTTCACGTCGCCTTCGGCGAGGCGGCACTGGGCCGTGCCCTTCTTGGCCTCGGTGTTGGCGAAGTCGAGCTCGAGGACCGCCTCGAAATTGGCGGCCGCGGCGCGGATCTCGCCCAGACGCAGCAGCGCGTGGCCGAGGTCGATCAGGCGCTCGACGTTGAACGGGTTGATCAGATTGCAGCGCTCGAGGATCGCGGCGGCGTCCTTGTCCTTGCCCATCTTCATCAGGCACCGCGCAGTGAGGTGCTGGGAGCGGAGGCTTTGCTGGTCGTGCGCTTTCGCCTGCTCGAGGATCGCGTACGCCTCGGTCCAGCGGTCTTCCTGGATCAGGTTGTCGGCGAGCTCGCAGATGATGCGCAGATTATCGGGAAAGCGCGCGCGAAGCTCAACCAAACGCTCGCTCGCCAGGGCGAGGTCGCCGCGCGCCCGCGCCTCGGCGACCCGCAGAAAAAGGGAGCGGATGCTCGCCGCGTCCGTCTCTTCGCGGACGATGCCCTCGACGTGCTCGTGAATGACGCTACGCGAGATCTCGCCGGTAAGGAGGCGCGACACGTTGTACTCGGTGCCGACCGCGATCACCTCCATAGAGACTTGCGCCGCGATCAAAAAAATCGGGCGGGTATCGGTCTTGAAGGTGCTTTGCGCGGCGCGCAGCACGTTGTTGACGGTTTTCTGGCCGTGATCCCAGTCGACGACGAGGAGCGCGTGCGGCATCTGCGCGAGCGCTTGGATGCAACTCTCGGGAGTATCGACCGGCACGAGGTTTTTGATCCCCGCCGCCTTCAGCTCCTGACGCACGACGGGTCGGATGCTGGCGCGGCAGACATAGACGATCGCAACCTCTAGACTGGCAATATTCACGGGAAAACGTCCTCTATGCGGTCCGAAGATACCGGGAATACTTTCGGCACCATGGCGCCGGGCTTGAGGGGTGCGTGTTTCACCCGTATTTTCATGGGTTTGCGATCGAAGTTCGAAGGGCCTTGGGATTTAAGGTACCCTTCGGCGCATGTCTGAAGAGCGCAAGAGGCGCCGCGGCGCCGCCCTGAGACGGGACAACCGCTACGCCACGACGCGGACCGAAGCCGATCCCGACTTCGAGCCGCTGCCGGACGATCCGCGCACGATTTATCTCGACGGGGCGCGGTTCCAGCGGCCTTTGGTCGGCAAGCACGCGAAGGCGCCCGGTCAGCTCGAGCTCTTCCACTCCGACCGCATGAGCCCGTAAAAGACCTCGTCGACGCGGCGGCCTTCGATCACGTAGTGCTGGCGAAGGCAGCCTTCCCGCGTGAAACCGAGCCGCTCGAGGAGCTTGCAGGAGGCAAGGTTCTCTGCAGCGACGAGGGCGAAGAGCCGCTCGAGCGTCGTGTGCTCGAAGATGAGCGCGATCCAGGCGCGCACCGCGGCGGTGCCGTAGCCTTGGCCTTGCGCCGAGGCGGTGAGCGCGTAACCGAGCTCGCCTAAGCCCATGCGGCGGCTGACGCTCTTCAGCGAGACGGATCCCACGGGCTCGGGCTCGCCGGAGTCGAGCGCGTCGATCATGTACCTGTAGGTGTCGACCGTGTGGTCCGTGAGGTCGCCGGACTCCAGGACGCGGCGCTCGAGGAATTCGGCGTAGCTCACCGGCTCGAGCGGGTTGTAGCGCTTCGTCTCGTCTTCCTGGCGCCAGGCGAAGAGGAGCGCCGAATCCGTGCCGCGCACGGGACGGAGTCGAATCGCCGCAGGCATCAGAGGAGGCTCTCGATCGCAACCTGCTGGGGCGTGACGCCATCGGTCCGCAGCGGCTTGCCGACAAGCTTCTCGGTGACATCGAGATAGAGATTGGCGAGCGCCACGAGTTGATCGACCGGCACGTGGGGAACCGGCCCGTCGCCTTTGAAGCCGCGCTCGAGCAAGTAGCGGCGGACCGTCTCCTTGTCGAGCATCTCCGGGGCTTCGGCGCGCGCGAGCCGCTCGGCGTAGGTCTTCGCGAGCCAGAAACGGCTGGAGTCGGGCGTGTGGACCTCGTCGATGACGATGATCTCGCCCGAGCCCGTGCGGCCGAACTCGTACTTGGTGTCGACGAGGATCCAGCCGTGCTGCGCCAGGACCTTCTTGCCGTGGGCGAAGAGGGCGAAGGCCTTCGTCTCGATCTCGGCCCATTGCGCGGCGGTACAGACCTCCTGACGGACGAGCTCGGCGGGGGAGGCGTTCTCGTCGTGCTCGAACGCGGCGGCCTTCGTCGTCGGCGTGATGATCGGCTTTGGCAGCTCGGCGTAGTCGCCGAGCCCGTCCGGGAGCTTGGCGCCACAGTAGTCGCGCGTCCCTTCCTTGTAGGAACGGAGCATGGCGCCTGCGAGGTGGCCGCGGACGACGACCTCGGCCTTGAACGGCGTCGTGCGACGCGTGCGCAGGACGCGCTCGTGCGGCCTTCCGAGGTAGTGGGTCGGGACGACTTTCTGCGCTTCTTTCAGCCAGAACTCGGAGATCGCCGTCAGGATCGTGCCCTTGTACGGGACCATCGAGATCAGCTTGTCGAAAGCGGTGAGGCGGTCGGAATGCACGATGAGGAGCTCGTCGCCGCCCGGAAGGTAGACGACGTCGCGGACCTTCCCGGTGTAGCTCGCCACGTCGAGCGTCGCGAGGCGCGCGCGCTGCTCGGGAGAGAGGCCGTGGTACGCGTGCTGCGGCGCGCTGGACTCGTCGAGTGAGGCAAGGATTTCGCGAATTGTTTTCACGGCTTACCGCCTCCGTCGCGCGTTCTCGGAATGGCGGCGAGGATAGCGTAAAAGCGAAGGCCTGGGAAACTGAAGTTTCCCAGGCCTTTGCGGCGCGTGTGCGCCGTTCGGATCGCGGCGAGGCCTCAGCGGTTGAGGACCCAGTCCTTGTAGTAGCGGGCGTCGGTGTAGTTGTTCATCAGGCCGAGGCATTGACCGGCGATCTCGGCGCCCGTCGACGTCGCGCCCACGACCACGTATTTGCCGTTCTTCTGCACGTAGGCCGGGCCGCCCGAGTCGCCGGCGCAGGCGCCGCGGAAGAACTCGCCGACGCCGATGCGCTTCACTGCGGCGTCGTTACCGGTGACCGCCGACTCGACCTGGCGGAGGATGCCGGTGTCGTTCGTGTTGCGGCTCGTGGTCACGCCGTAGCCGGCGAGCGCGATGCGCGCGGGCAGCGAATCCGTGGGCTCGCCGATCTCGGCGATCTTGGCCTCGGCCGGGACGTCCTCGCCGAGGACGATGACGGCGATGTCGTTCGGGGCTGCGGTCGGCTGGGGCGACAGGGTCTCCGCCGGACTCCAGTCGGGATGCGGGATGGCCGCGGCGGCGCGCAGCCATTTGCCGCTGCGGCTCACCGTCGTGCCGAAGAAGATCAGGAAGTCGTTCGCGGTCGGGAGGATGAGCTCGTCGAGCTTCTCGCGCGTCGTCGCGTCGAACTTCTGCACGCAGTGCGCGGCCGTCAAGATGATGCGCGGCGCGACGATCGTGCCGGAGCAGAAGGAATGGTTCGCGTCGAGGGTCGACGGGTTCGCCGGGTCGCGCTGGAAATCGGTGGTGAGCGCCACGGTCGACCATCGCCTTTCGTCCTGCTGACCCTCGGGGACCGGGGCGCCGCCGATGATCTTCGTGTCGCTCACGTCCTGCGACGCGGCCTGACCGCAACCTTGGGCGGCTCCGAGGAGCGCGAGCACCGCGACGCCGGACAGCATGTTCATCGAATGTCTCATCGTGCATCCCTCATGGACGGAAAACTCCACGCCGCGCACGCGTCACTGCGTGCTCTCGAGATGCGGACGGGAATTCAGTTGGTCTTGCGAGGAATCTAGAGGTTTTTGGCCGCGTGGTCAACGGCTAGGATGGCGCGCCCCTGCGGGAAACTCAGCGCCACGGCAATCCAGCGGTTCTTAGGTCCTGAAAAAGGCGTCATCGCTTTCGCCCGAGCGACGCCGGCCTCCTGAACCGCCCCAAATTGTCCCGATCGATCGACACCAACATCCCCAAGGCCGCGCACACCGTCAGTAAGATCGACCCGCCGTACGTGAAGAACGGCAGCGGGATCCCGACGATCGGGAACATGCGCAAGACCATCCCCACGTTGACCACGAACTCGAAGAAAATGAAGGCCGCGAGCCCGACGGCCAGCTGAGCCGAGAACATATCTTTCGCTTGCCGCGCGATCTCCAGCGCGACGTAAGCAATGCCGCCGAACAAGAGGAAGAGCAGCGCGCCGCCCTTGAACCCGTGCTCCTCGGCGAACACCGAGAAGACAAAGTCCGTATGCCCTTTCGGCAGAAACGACAGCTGCGTCTGCGTCCCGGCCATGAAACCCTTGCCGTTCAGGCCGCCCGAGCCGATCGCCACTAGGGACTGCAGCGCGTTGTAGCCGGTTCCTTTGACGTCGTACTCGGGGTTCAGGAAGTTGATGACGCGCAACTTCTGGTAGTCGTACATGAAGAAGACCCAGACGATCGGGATCGCGATCATCGCGATCAGGACGACGGCCCCGATCGTCCGCCGGTCGATGCGCATGAAGCAGATCTGCACGACGCCGACGCCGGCCACCAGGCAGGCCGTCCCCAGATCCGGCTGCGTGAAGATCAAAAGGAACAGGATCGAGAGCATCGCGAGGAGCGGCCACATGTCGCGGATGCGGTACGGCTGGCTCTGCTTCGCCACCGCGAAGAATCGCGCCGTGACGATCGCCACGATCACCTTCGCCGGCTCCGACGGCTGCATGCCGATGAAGCCGAGGTCGATCCAACGTTGCGCGCCGCCGCCAATCCGGCCGATCGCGAGCACCGCGATCAAGAGGGCGCAGATGGCGCCGAAGAGCCAATAGGCATAGGTCGCCAGATGCCGCGGATGCACGAAAAAGGCGCAAACGATGAAGGCGACGAAACCCAACGCCAGGTGTCTGAGCTGCGCGTAGAAGATCGCGCCGCCGGCCGTGCCGCTCCACAGATTGATCGTCCCGATCACCGCCAGGACCATAAAGAGGCAGATCAGGATCCGCGTGTTGATTGCCTTCTTCTCGCGGATCTCGCCCGTCGGCATCCGCGCCACGCTCTCAGTTGCGCTTGACATCGCGTTCCTCCGCTTTCGGGGTTTGCGCCGCTTGCGCGAGCCGCGCCCGGTCTTTTTTCAGCCGCCAGAACGCGTTCAGGATCTTGCCCGCCACCGGCGCGGCCGAGGCGCCGCCGCCGCCGACGATGTCGTGCTCCGAGACGATGGCCAAGGCGATCTCCGGATTCTCCGCAGGCGAGAACGCCGTGAACATCGCGTGCTCGCGCCACTGCATGCTGACGTCCTTTTGCCCTTTGCCGCTGTTTCGCGACAGGCTCACGACCTGCACCGAGCCCGTCTTCCCGGCCACGACCTGGCCCTCGACGCGCGCGTTCTTCCCCGTGCCTTCCTGGTCCATGACGACGGCCGTCAGGCCCTCTTTCACCAGACGCCAGGTCTCCGGGCGGATCTTCGCGGTGCGGATGAGCTCGGGCTCCTCGGTTAGAACCGTCTCGCCGACGTGGTTGACGATCCGGCGGACGAGGTGCGGGCGGAAGAGCTTCCCCTCCATGCCGATCTCGGCGTAGAGCGCCGCCATCTGCATCGGCGTGGTTTGCACCGCGCCCTGACCGATCGCCACCGAGGGCGTCTCGCCCGCCGCCCACGGCACGCGCGCGGTCAGCCGTTTCCACGCGGTCGTCGGCACGAGGCCGGGCAGCTCCATGTTCAAGTTCACGCCGAGCTTCTGGCCCATGCCGAGCTCGTTCGCGTAGCGGGCGATCCGGTCGACGCCGAGCTCGACGCCCAGGTTGTAGAAGTAGACGTCGCAAGATTTCATCAACGCCTTGCGCAGGTTCACCGTGCCGTGGCCTTGGTGCGCGTGACACTTCATCGTCTTGTCGCCCAGGGTGTAGTAGCCGGGGCAGTAGATCGTCTTGTTCGCGTTGATCACGCCTTCTTCCAAACCAGCGACCGCCACCACCGCTTTCCAGGTCGAGCCCGGCATGAAGATGCCGCCCGTCGTCTTGTCGAGGAAGGGCTTGTACGGGTTCGCCACGAGCGAGCGATATTTGTCCGCCGACATCCCGGTCTGATAGAGGTTGGGGTCGTAGCCGGGCTCGCTCACCATAGCCAGGATCTCGCCCGTCCGCGGGTCGAGCGCGACGACGGCGCCGTTCTTGCCTTTGAAGGCTTCCTGCGCGATCACCTGCAGCTCCATGTCGATCGTCAGGATGAGATCGGAGCCGGGCACTGCCGCCACCTCGGGCAGGTTCAGGGACGCGCGCTCCAGCGAGTCGACCTGGCGGCCGAAGGCGTCGACTTGGATCAAGCGGTTGCCCCGGTCTCCGCGCAAGTAGCGCTCCCAGCGCGCTTCCAGCCCTTGCTTGCCGATGAGGTCCCCGGCCCGGTACGGATTGTCGGGATTCTCGTCGTTCTGCCGCACGAGCTCCTTCTTCGAGATCTCGCCGAGATAGCCGACGACGTGCGAAGGCGTCACCGCCTTGTAATCGCGCCGCGGCGCCTGCGCGACGTCGATCCCGGGCAGGAAGATCTTGTTCGACTCGATGACGGCGACTTCGTGCAGCGAGAGGTTGCGCTTCAAGCTCACGGGGAGGTACTTCGGTAGCCCCTTCGCCATGTTGAGGCGACGCTGGAAGACCGGCGCCGGTACGTGCAGGAGCCGCGACAAGATCTTGAAGGTCGTGTCGGTGTCCTTCACGAACTGCGGCACATACACGAGGTCGAAGTAAGGCCGGTTGCCCAGCACCGTCTGGCCGTTGCGGTCGTAAACGATGCCGCGCGCCGCCGGCACCTCGATGTATTGGATCCGGTTGTTCTCGGAGATCTGGCGGTAATAGTCGCCGCGATAGATCTGCACGTACCAGAGGCGGAACAGGAGGGCGCTGACGATCGCGACGACGGCGATGTTCGCCCACATGAAGCGTCCGGGCCCGATCTGTTGCGTCTCGTTGAAGAGCCTTTGCATCAGTACGACCCGTCGTAGACGGCGTCTTTTTCCGGGTCGGGCGTCAAGGGCTCGGCCATCAGGCGCCGCGCTAGGAGCATGCCGATTCCAGTCGAGAGCACGAATCGAAGGCCCATCTGCGCGACCATGGTGAAATCGAGCGGCCCGTCGGAGAGCCCGGCGACGCCGGAGACGAAGAGCTCGAAGCCCATCACCCAGAGCTCCGCCAAGGCCAAGGTCACGAGCCAAGGGAAGGCGTGCCGCCACGACAAGGTCGAGCGCGTCAGACGAATCACCACTGCCACGACCCAATAGGCCGTGATGTAGAGTCCCGAAGGCGCCGTCGAGTGCGTTTCGAGGATCATCGCGCCGACCAGCGCGAACAGTGCCGCGCGCGACAGGGGCGCGGCGACGAAGGTGATCGTGAGCCACGGCGTCATCAGATCGATCAGGAACGTCGACCGCGTCACCGGCGGTAGGCGTGTCAGGGTCGGCAAGACCGCGTGGTGCAGTGCGCCGACGACCAGGAGCCAGACGAGGTCGAGCCAGAGCTTGCCGGTCACCGGCCGCGGCGTCATCACCTCGCGCAAGCGCAAGAACGCGTCGCCCGCGCGTCGCAGCTGGCTCGGCCGTAAGGGCTGGGCGTGACCTGGGAGCATAAGCTCAGCCTCCCGCAGGGTCGCCGAGCGCGCGTCCGAGCCATTCCGGCCCCGCGGTCTCGACGATCTTGGCGAGCTCCTGATCTTCGTTGAAGATCACCATCACTTCTTCAAGGCGGCGGTAGTCGACCCAAGGCTCGACCGTGATCGTCTGGGCGACGTTGTCGGACTCGTACGTGATGCGCATCACGCGCCCGATCGGCATGCCCTTCGGAAAGCCGCCGACGATCCCCGAAGTGATCAGGGTGTCGCCGATGCGGATCTCGACCCTCTTGTTTAGGGACAAGGTGCAATGCTGGCGGTCGGCGCCGGAGAGGACGCCGCGCACGCGCGTTCTCTGCAGAAGGACGTCGAGGTGGAAATCCGAGTCGACGAGGAGCTGCACGTCGGAGAAATAGGCGCCGGTGCGGATCACCTTGCCGACGATGCCGTCCGCCGCGACGACCGGCATCCCCGGCTTCACGCCGGCCGTGTGCCCGCGCGTGATCCGGATCGATTGGAAAGGCGCGTTCTCGCTGACGCCGATCACCTCGGCCGCGATCAACTTCTTCTCGCTGCGGTTGCTGAAGCCGAGGAGACGGCGCAAGCGCTCGTTCTCCAGCACCTGCTCCTCGTAGTCCATGATGCGCGCCTGGACGCCCGCGAGCTGCGAGCGCAGCTTCGCGTTCTCGTCCGCGGCGCCGGTGACGAAGACGTAGGTCGACATCACCTTGCCCAAGCCGCTGGTGACGCCGTGCCAGACGCGCTCGATCGGATAGAGCGCGTCCTGCAGCATCATCACCGCGGGATTCGAGCCTTTCCAAGCGCTCAAGGGCGCCGAGAAAAAAATGAACGGCGACAACACGGCGCTCACGAGGAGCGCGGTGAAGAGTAGCCTTTTGCCTCGGCTCATCATCATTATTGGAGTTGGATCTGGCTCAAGATTTCGATTTGGTCCAAGGCCTTGCCGCTGCCGCGAGCGACCGCGCTGAGCGGGTCCGGGGCGACGGTGACCTTCAGGCCGGTCTCTTCGGAGAGGAGGATATCAAGGTTTCGAATCAAGGCGCCACCGCCCGCCAAGACGATCCCGGCCTCGAAAATGTCGGCCGCGAGCTCCGGCGGGGTATGCTCCAGCGCCAGGCGGACGCTCTGGACGATGAGATGCATGGGCTCAGCCATCGCCTCGCGCACCTCGGCCCCCGTGACGAAGATCGTCTTCGGGATGCCGGCGACCAGGTCTCTGCCCTTGACCGGCATGGTCTCCAGGTCGACCTTGCCGTCTCCGGAATGAGCGCTGCCGAGGCTGATTTTCAGATCCTCGGCCGTCCGCTCGCCGATGGCCAAGTTGTACTTCCGCTTCATGAAGCTCGTCACGGCCTCATCCATCGTATCGCCACCCACGCGGACGGAGCGGGAATAAACGATGCCGGAGAGGGAGATGACCGCGACCTCGGTGGTGCCGCCGCCGATGTCGACGATCATCGAGCCGGTCGGCTCGCTCACCGGCAGGCCGGCGCCGATCGCCGCCGCCATCGGCTCCTCGATCAAGTAGACGGCGCGGGCACCGGCCGATTCGGCCGACTCGCGCACGGCGCGCCGCTCGACGTCGGTGATGCCGTAAGGCACCGCGATGATGACGCGGGGGCGGACGCGGCCCAGGCCGAGAAAGCCCTTGTGCGCCTGCGTGGACTTCTTGATGAAGTGGCCGAGCATGGCCTCGGTGATCTCGAAGTCGGCGATGACGCCGTCCTTTAAGGGGCGGATGGCGGTGATCGAGCCGGGCGTGCGCCCGAGCATGGCCTTCGCTTCTTTGCCGACCGCGAGGATCTTGCGGGCCCCGTAAGCGTCTCTTTGCACCGCGACGACCGACGGCTCGTCGAGGACGATGCCGGCACCCTTGACGTAAACGAGCGTGTTGGCCGTGCCGAGGTCGATCGCCAGATCTTGCATTTCGGGCGCGCCTCCTTAAGATGGGGGAAAGATTCGTGAAACGTCCGATGAGATCGGGCGCTACACTCTTTGAAAGCTTGGGGATCGAGACAAGGATGCTTGTTAGCACGACCCCCGCATCGTGTGCTACAGCTTAGGGTCTATCACTTTCTCGATTCCTCGATGGAGCGGCGTGCGTATGTGGAAGATGAAAGATAAGAGCCTCCACGGCCTCGAGGCCGCCAAGCTCAAGAAGAACTACACCACGTACGCCGTTCTGCTGGCGGCGCTCGGCGCGATGACCTTCTTCGGCGTCTGTGACCCGACCAGTCAGCGGACCGGGACCACGGCCGGCATGTCCGGCTCCGCCGCCGTCGTCGAGGGCGAGGTGATCTCGCGCGCCGAGTTCAACCGCGCGTACCGCGTCGCCTACGAGCGCTACCAGCGCCAATTCTCCGATCAATTCAACCCGCAAGCGCTGCGCCTCGCGCACAACGTCATGAAAGAGCTGGTCGACGACCGCGCGCTTTACATCCGGGCCATCGATTTGGGCCTCAAGGCCTCCGATGAGGAGGTCCTGGACCTCCTGAAGAAGAGCGACACCTTCAAGGGCGAAAACGGCCAGTTCTCCGAGGAAGGCTTCGAGAACTTCCTCCGCTCCCAGGGCTATACCGAGGCGTCCTTCCTCGAGGAGGTCCGCCGCAACGTCACCGTGCAGAAGATGCGCCGCTTCGTCACCGACACGGCCCTCGTGTCGACGAAATCCGCCGAGCTCGACTACCGCCTGAACGAGACGAAGCTCGACCTCGAGTACCTTAAGTTCGATCCGCAGAAGGTCGACGTGAAGATCGACGCCGCTGAGATCGACAAGTTTCTCACCGACGAGACGACCAAAAACAAGGCGAAAGAGCACTACGACCAGAACGTCAAAGAGTACAACACCGCCGAGCAGGTGAAGGCCCGCCACATCCTCGTCGGCTACAAGGGCTCGCGCAACGCCACCCCGGACGGCGCGAAGCGCACGAAGGAAGAGGCGCAGAAGCGCGCCGAAGAGATCGCCACCGCGGCGAAGGTTGCCGGCGCCGACTTCGTCGCCCTGGCGAAGAAGGACACCGACGAGCCGCAGGGCAAGAGCTCGGGCGGCGACTTGGGCTTTTTCGCCCGCGAGGCGATGGTGCCCGAGTTCAGCGAAGCGGCCTTTAAGATGGCCCCGGGCGAGGTTTCGGGCGCCGTCGAGTCGCCCTTCGGCTTCCACGTCATCAAGGTCGAGGACAAGAAGGCCGCGAAGGTCACCAAGCTCGAGGACGCGCAGCGTCAGATCGCCGAGACCCTCATCGGTAAGGAGAAGCGCCCGAAAGTCGCCAAGGAGACCGGCGAGAAGGTGCTCGCCGCGATCAAGGAGAAGGGCAACGTCGACGCGCTCCTCGCCTCGAGCAGCACGGCTTGGGCGTCGACGGGCGAGCTTCCGGCGTCGACCAAGTACCTCCCGGGCATCGGCTCCTCGAAAGAGGTCTCGGACGCCCTCGCCGGCCTACGCAACCCGGGCGACGTGCACCCGGCGGTCCTCGACGTCCGCGGCAACCTCTACATCGTCCGCCTGAAAACGAAAAAAGACCCGGACATGTCGAAGTTCGACCTCGACAAGAAGCGCGAGCTCACCGCCAGCGCCTCCTTTTCCGAGGGCTACGCGCTCTTCAATCTCTACGAGAAGCAGATCAGAGACGACATGGAGAAGAAGCAGAAGATCTGGATGAACCCGGATTTCCTGGCGCTAGACGATGCTGCTGCCGACGGGGCCGCCAAAGAAACTGGCGGGTGAAGCGAGTGTGCCGGCGCCCGTCGGCAAGGCGAGCGCCGTAGCGGCCGGCTGCGCCGGCGCTCGCCTTGCCGGCGGGAGCCAGCCGTCCTAGGAAGGGAAGCGTGCGCGTCCTCATCGTCACCAAGACCACGAACTACGAGCTTCACGGTCCTGCCGTCGAAGCGCGCGTGCAAGCGGGGCGCGTCTCGCCCGACGCGCTCGCGCGGCTGGTGAAGGCGCATTCCGAGCACTACGCCACGCTCTCGCGCCTCAAGGACGCGATGGAGAAGGCGAAGGTCGACTACGATCTCGTGAGCCGCGAAGACGACGGCACCCGCGGCGCGAAGTACGAGGCCGTGCTCACCGTCGGCGGCGACGGCACGCTCCTGTCCGCCTCGCACCACATCGCGGACGGCATGCCGATCTACGGCGTGCGCTCCTCCGAGTCCAGTGTCGGTTACCTCTGTTGCGCCGGCCCCGACGACCCCGAGGCCCTGGTCAAATCCCTGCTCGCGAAGCGCACGCGTTTCGTCACGGTGAACCGCCTGGTCTGCATCGTGAAGCACGCCGACTTCGCCGGCACCTCGGCCGAGACGCGCACGGTCCCGATCCTGAACGACTTCCTGTACACCAACGCCAACCCGGCCGCAACCACCCGTTATCGTATCCATTTTCGCGGCGAGACCGAGCTGCACCGCTCCAGCGGCATCTGGATCGCCACGGGCGTCGGCTCGACGGCGGCCATCCTCGCCGCCGGCGGCGCGCCCCGCCCGAAGGACGACGTCTTCTTCCAGTTCAAGATCCGTGAGCTCTACCGCCTGGCCCGCCCCCAGCCGATGATCGACGGCGGGCTCTTCGACGCCGCGGTGGAATCGGTCGTCATCGAGAACCGCTGTCCGCTGGCGCTGCTCGCGCTCGACGGCCAGCACGGCTCGCTCGACCTGAAGTACGGCGACACCTTGCGCTTCGAGCGCGGCCCGAGCCTCTCGCTCGCGCTTCCCATCGTCAGCTGATGCTTTTCGAGCGCCATCTCGACCTTTTGCCGCCGCTGCGAACGAGCGCGTGGCGCAAAATGGCGATCGGCACGTGGCGCACCGCCAAGGATCCGACCGTCTACGGCGCGATGGATTTGGAGTGCGACGCGGCGCTGGCCTACGTGCGCCGGATCTCCGAGCGCACCGGCCTCAAGGTGACGTTGACGCACTTCCTCGGCCGCGCCGTCGCCGAAGCCTTCCGGCAGAAGCCCGCGATCAACGGGATCTTGCGCTTCGGCGCCGTTTATCCGCGACGCGCCGTGACCCTCTTTTTTCAGGTCGCGACGGACGCCGCCGGCGAGGATCTATCGGGCGTGCGCGTCTTCGCCGCCGAGACGAAGTCGGTCGAGACGATCGCGCGCGAGATGAGCGAGAAGGTCGGCGGCGTCCGCACCGGGAAGGACAAGAGCTACGCTCGAATGAAGCGGCTGATGGAGCTTCTGCCGGGGTGGATCTCGGGCCTGGTGATGGACTTCGCCGGCTTCGTGCAGTTCGGGCTCAACATTTGGACGCCGCTCTTCGGCACGCCCAAGGACCCGCTCGGCAGCGTGATGATCACCAATGTCGGCTCGCTCGGGCTCGACTTCGCGCTGGCGCCTTTGGTCCCGTACTCCCGCGTGCCGATGGTCTTGGCTCTGGGCGCCGCGCGCCCCCGGGTCGTCGCCGCCTCGGGGGTACCGGTGGTGAGGACCGTCGCCAGCCTCGGCGTCACCTTCGACCACCGCATCATCGACGGTGTCCACGCCGCCGGTCTGGCGAAGGTGGTCGAGCGGGCTTTCGCCGACCCCGAGGGGTCGTTCGGGCCGCCCTAGACCGGCCGTGGTTTCGGGACTTTCTGCGATGCAGAGCGCGTGGTAGAACAGGCGCCTTCAACCGCCGGGAGTCGCACCACATGGACCGCAACCTAGCCCTCGAGTTCGTCCGCGTCACCGAAGCCGCCGCCCTGGCGGTCAGCCCCTGGATCGGCCGCGGCAAGGAAAACGAGGCCGACCACGCCGCCGTCGAGGCGATGCGGAAGAGTTTCGACTCGATCAAGTTCTCGGGCACCATCGTCATCGGCGAAGGCGAGCGCGACGAGGCGCCGATGCTCTACATCGGCGAGAAGATCGGCTCGGCCGAAGGCCGCGTCGAAGGCCCGCGCATCGACATCGCTTGCGACCCGCTCGAAGGCACCTCGATCACGGCGATGGGCCGCAGCGAAGCCCTATCGGTGATCGCGGCCGCCGAGGACGGCAACTTCCTGCACGCGCCCGACACCTACATGGACAAGCTCGCCGTCGGCCCCCAGGCAAAGGGCTCGATCGACATCACCAAGAGCCCGACCTGGAACCTGCAGTCGGTGGCCAAGGCCCTGAAGAAATCGGTCAGCGAGATGCTCGTCATCGTCCTCGACCGCCCGCGCCACGCGGACTTGATCGCCGAGCTCCGCAGCTCTGGCGCCCGCATCCGCCTGATCGGCGACGGCGACGTTTCGGCCGGAATCGCGACCGCGAACGCGATGAGCGGCGTCGACATCCTGATGGGCATCGGCGGCGCGCCCGAGGGCGTGATCACCGCGGCGGCCTTGCGCTGCTTGGGCGGCGACATGCAGGGCGTCCTCAAGTTCCGGAACGACCACGAGCGCGCCCGCGCCAAAAAAATGGGCATCACCGACGAGAACAAGGTCTACTCGGCCGAAGAGCTCGCTCGCGGCAACGTCATGTTCATCGCCACCGGCATCACCAACGGCAGCTACCTCGAAGGCGTCAAGGTTTACGGCGGCCACGCCCACACGCACTCGATCGTCATGCGCTCGGAGACTGGCACGACGCGCGAGCTGAAGTCGACCCATCGCCTCGCGACCAAGCCCGGCTACGGCAGCTGAGGCGCAGGACCATGCCGTGACGGAGCAAGGTCTCGAGGATCTCGATCTGCCTTCGCGCTGGCCCGCGTGGAAGCCCGGCCTTTGCGAGGGCTGCCGCGCCCATTGCTGCTCCCTGCCGGTCGAGGCATCGCCCGCTGACCTCGTGCGCCTAGGCCTCTTGTCGGCGGCCGAAGCGCGCGGCTCTTTGCGCAAAGCGGCGCGTCCTTTGCTCGCTTCCGGCGCGATCCGCGAATTCAACCCGATCAGCGGCACCTTTTTCTTGGGCAAGAAGGCGAACGGGGACTGTCGCTACCTGGATGCCGAGACGCGGCGCTGCGGGACCTACGCGACGCGACCGCAGGTTTGCCGGCAATTTCCGGAGGTGGGCCCCCGTCCCGGTCACTGTCCGGCCGACCGTTTAGGGCTTGCCCCGACGCGCCCCTCCCGCTAAAGTCTTGGGATCACCCAAGAAATCCCTATCTATCGAGGACTTATGCGCTTTGCAAGCTACGCGCTTCTCCTTGCGGTCCTAGTCCCTGGCTGCAAGTCGACGCAAAGGACGAGCGAGGTCAAGTCCCTCGACAACCTGGCGCGCTCGGCCAACGCCGACTTCCGCCACAATCTGTGCGGCACCAACGATCCCGACCAGGCCGGCGATCTCGACATCCCCGCGGCGAAAAAGAAGCTCCTCGACGAGCTCGTCGCCGACGCCGGCTTTGTCAGCGTCGACATGAAGGGCGACGCGCAGCGCGCGCGCGAAGAGCTGAAGGCGTCGCTCGTCGCCGTGCCGTTCGCGGCGCTCGTCGGCTTTTTCGACTCCGGCGGCGCCATCGTCGTCAGCGACACGACGAAAGAGGAATGCGGCAAGCGGCCGGCGAAGTTCAAGGACGCGAACGAAGAGGCTTTTGTCACCGACCGCGGCCAGGTCGACGGCTTCTGCTGGCGCGACGTCGCCGCCGAGGAGCTGCAGTTCGAAGGGAAGAACGTGCGCCCGGTGAAGCAGGTGATCTACCTCTCCGGCGGCGAGGGCTCGCTGTCGCATCAGACCGTGCGCGCATTCGGCTACATCGTCTCGCAGCATCTCACCAAGCTCGCCGTTCCCCAAGACGTCGACGTGAGCGACGGCGACCGCCAGTTCGAAAGCCGCACGAGCGAGCTCGCGCGCACCTTCATGCGCGAATTGGCAAGCGCGTCCGCGCAGGAAAATTCCCGCTACGACATGAAGGCGCTGGAGTCGTACGCTCTGAAAGTCGAGCCCGACGGCGACGCGCCCGAGCTCCTGCGCGACTTCGTCTTCGCGGAGGCTTTCGACTCCTTCTACTGCAACGCTGACACGCGCGCGACCATGGTCAAGGACTTCCCGGAGACGAATGCGGCCTTCACGCCCTTCGTCAAAGACCTGGAGGCGCTGGCGACGCAGTTCCCCGAGGTCGACGAAGAGTCGGACCTGCCGAAGTTGGCCAAGGAGATCGATCAATCGGCCGGCGAGAGTGAAGGCTCGAGCCTGCGCGGTCGCATCCTACGGGGGGTCGTGGGCGGCATCGCGCGGCCGTTCGCGCGGCTCGCGGTCGGCATCGGCCGCGGCATCGTGCATACCGGCGTCGCTGTGGGTCGTGTCGCTTTTGGCGTCGCTCGCGCTGGCGTCCGCGTTGGTGTCGCCTTGGTGCGCGGCGGCGCCGCCGTCATCCGCGGCGGCGCGCGCATCGTCGCGGCCACCGTCCGAGCGACGGGTCGTCTCGCGGTGGGCATCGTCCGCGTTGGCGCGCACGCGGTCGGCGCGGTCGCCCGCGCAACCGTCAACGTCGCGAGCTGGGTCATAGCGGGCACCTCGCGGATCGTGCATGGCTTGGCCGGACCTTACCTCTACATGGCGGGTTGTCCCGCGTATCAATGCGGCGGCGCCTTCGGCCTCAGTGAAGGGCATGGAACCACCGCGAGCGGTACCGACTACGACGGTGACGGCGTCCAGAATGCGGTCGACCAGTGCTGGAATACCCCCGGATCTGCCGACCTGAAGCCCGTGACCCACGGCGCCGGCGAATGGGCCGGCTGCGCGCCCGGACAGATGCGCGACAAGGACGTCTCGGACTCCTTGCTCGGCGGCTACGATTCGAATGCCGACATGGACGGCGACGGCCTGGCCGGCGAAGACGACTTCTGCTCGAACACGCCGAACGTCGGCGACGTGAGGAAGCAGCTGGCGAAGTCGGGCGAGTGGCAGGGATGCATTCCGGGGCAGACGCGGGATGCGGATTTGTTGCGGACTTTGCCGGGGGCTGAGGCTCAGGCGGGGTGAAGATACCGACGTCTGAACGAAGAGCGTGACCGGCCAAGCAAAGAGCGTCACGCACGAAGTGCCAGGAGGTCGCGGGCAAGATCTTTCCAGAGCACGTCGGCAAGCGCCTGCGCTAGCTTTGATTTTTCGAAGCTCATGGCTTTCTCAGACGCCCCCGTGGATCATGAGTCCCTCATGACGGATCGCCTCCGCCTCATCTTTTTCGGCGTGCTCTGCCTCGCGACGCTGCGCGAGCCGCAGGCTCTCGCTGCGGCGTCGACACCTTTGGTGACGGTCGAGGCGGTGGACGTCCGGGGCGTGCGTGGCGGCGCGCGCGTCTTCGCCGCGAAAGCTCTCGAGATCGAGGTCGGAAAACCCCTGAGTCACGAAGATCTCGCGGTCCGGCTGGAGCTCGCTCGGGAGCGGCTGATGGCGCTCGGCATCTACGAGAGCGTCGACTTCGCTCTGGAGCGCGGCGCCATTCGCGGCAGCTTCCGCGTCATTGCGACCCTCGTCCGGAAGAGCGCCACATACTTCGGCGTCGACGCGGTCGCGCGGCGCACGAACGAGGTCGTCGCCGAGCGCGCGACGCGCAGCGCGCTGTTCGGAGGGACGCGGGATCTGTTTGGCACGGGCGCGCGCCTCGACCTCGAGGTTTCGCGTGAGACCTTCAGCCACCGTCACGGCGACGCCGAGAACGCCTGGAAGGACGAGCGCGTCCACGCCTCGGCCTACTGGCCGGACATCCAGGATTCGCACGCGCATTTGGGCCTGATCGGCGTGCACGCGGAGCAGCCCTGGGCGAACTCGGGACGCTTTCCCGTCGGTCGTTACGAGAATCGCGGCGCGACCAACTTCCAGCTCGGGGCCGTCCTCGCGGGCTGGCGTTTTGGCCTGGCTTCCCTCAACGCCGCTTTCGGCCGCGGCCGGATCACCTCGGGCGGCAAGTCCCGCGTCGACTACGTGTCGACCTTCGCGCAGCCGGATGCGGAGCGAGGCTTTCGCAAGCGCGGCTGGTTCAGCTTCCTCTCCGTCGAGACGGTCTACTCGGAAAAGTCGCGTTTGGCCTTGGTCGAGCCCGGCATCGTCGCGCGCATCGGCTTCGAGCGTGGTTACGGCGCGGGCGACACGGAAGACGTCGAGCCGCCGACGTGGACCGCCTCGCTACTGGATACGCTCCTCGTCGCTGAGCGCCATGCTTTCACCCCTGCCGCCGTCGTGGACTGGAAGCGGGATCATCGCCAGTCGGACCTGGGCCTGACCTACGAACTCGTCGGCACCGGGGCCCTGGTCGTCGGCCTTGAGCATGCGTACGTGCGCGACGCGACCTTGCATGGGGATCCTGGCACTTTGTCTGGGCGAAGGACGCAGCTCGTGCTGAAATGGGGCACCAGCTCGTTCCTCGCCAGTCTTCGCCTCGTTTACGGATTGGAAGGCTTGAACCTGCAAGAACAGCATCTGAGCAACCGAGCCCGGGTAGGTGAGCCATGAGGAAGATCTTGGCGGCCCTCTTGGCCCTGCTCAACTTGCTCGCACCCGGCGCCGACGCGGCGGGAGGCTGCGTCGCCACGGCCGGCACGGCGGGGCGCGCGTTGATCAAGCTAGAAGACGTCGAGGCGACCTTTCCCGAAGTGACGGCGAAGCTCGCGAAGGGCCTGTCGGTCACCATCGTTCATCAAGCTAGCTTAGCCGGCAAAGAAGGGACGCACGTCTTCGGCTGCAAGATTTACTTCGACCTCTGGGACGAGACTTACGGCGTCACGCCTTTCGGCGGCTCGAAGCGGATCGAGAAGGATCGCGCCAAAGCGCTCGAGGCCTGCAACGCCGGCGCTCCCGCTTGGGCCCTGGCCGGAGGCGACCGGGTCACGGTGGTCACCGTCGTCGACCCCGTGAGCGAGGAGCAGGCCGCGAAAACGCGCGAATGGCTCGCGGAAAAAGGCATCGGCGGCAACTCGAAGGCCCTCTTCGGCCGCGCCGCTGCCGCCATGGTCAGCATGCACCAGACGCAGTCGCACGAGCGGGATTGCGAGGTGCGGCAATGAGTCGCTTCCTCTTCCTCCTTGCCGTCCTCTGCGCGTCCGCCAGTTTCGCAGCCGAAGGCGAGGTCGTGCTCGACGGCATCGACTTTGACGGCGGCTCGGGGATCTCGCGCGAGTTCCTCGAATCCATGATCGGCATTCCCGCCGGAAAACCGCTGTCGCGGGAGAAGCTCGACCTCGAGATCGAGGGCGCGCGAAGGCGCCTCGACGCGCTCGCCTTTTTTCGCACGATCGACATGCGCCTCGTAAAGGGCGCCGTCCGTGATCATTACCGCCTGGCCGTCGTCCTAGGTGCGGCGCGCGTCGTCTATCAGGGCGCGAGCCTGACCTCGGTGCGAGCGCGCAAGGAGAACGAGGTCTTGAGCGACACCTCGATGCTTGCCGAGGCTTTCGTCGGCTCGCGTGCTCTCTTCGGCACGAGTCTCCGCGGGGAGCTCGCGGTCTTTCGAAACGAAGAGCGAAGCGAGGAAAAGAGCTCCAGCCACACCAACGGCCACGTCGTCGGGCGCGCCTCGCTGTACGAGCCGGCGATCTTCGGCACGCCGTGGTTCGCAGGCGTGAATCTCCTATATTCCGGCGGCCAGTCGACGAGCGATGCGCAGTATGATGAAGGCCCTGACTATCACGGCGAATCGACGAGCTACATGCGCGTCGCGCATCTCACGCTCGGCCGGCGCGTCGGCCTCCTCAGCGGCAGCGCCACATGGATGCGCGGCATGAGCGACTACCGCTACGAGTCGCGGGGTTTCGGCAAGGAGAACGGCCACGCCTACTTCACGTACTGGATTGTGAACGCGCGCTACAGCGACAAGCCCTTTATTAGCCGCGTCGAGCCCGGCCTCGTCGCCAGCGTCCAGTACATGCGCGGCTATGCGCCCGAGGTCCAGCCGCCGCTGGCGACGGTGAACGCGGCGCGTACTTGGATGGTCGGGCCGCACGCGTTGACGCCGACGGGGATCTACGACCTCTCGTACATGATGAGCTGCTACAATGACGACTGCCGGACCGACCTTCGGCGCAGCTACGATCTCTCGGCAACCTACGAGTTCGTCTTCCTCGGCACGACCGTCCTCGGCTTCACCTACGGCGAGGAAAAGGCCGTCGACGTCTCGGATTTTGATCAGGACGACCCGAAGCGTTTCCGCTGGAAAGTGGCCCTCGGCGCGACGTACAGCGGCACCCAGATCGACCTCGCCTTCGTCTACGGCGACCCGGGGCTCGATCGTACGATGGTGCGCTATTTCTTCCCGGATCACGCCCGGTTCACCCAGTGAGCTCGATCGGCTCGCGCTTCGCCGCGGTCGTCGTCGGCACGACCGTCGTCATCGGCGCCGCCGGCTTCCTCGCCGGCCAAGGGGTGCTCGAGCGCGTCGCCGCGCTAGCGGAAGACAAAGGCGTCACCGAGGCCCTGACCGACGAGCGCAAGGCGCTGCTCGACGGCCACAAGCTGCGCCGTGCGAGCGCCGAGGCCTTGATCGCCAATTGCCGCGACGCCGGCCGTGTCGCCGCCTGTACGGTCCCGGACGTCACGATCGCGTGGGAGGAGTTGGCTGAAGACGACCCGGGCGCCGTGCCGCGCTGGGAGGGCGAGAAGGCCTACGTCTTCCGCGACGGCAAAAAGCTCGTACGCGCGCGCTTCGACTGGGACGAGATGAAGCCGCGCTTCGAGGCCGTGAGCGAGGTGATCGGCCGGCGCGAGCACCTGAGCCTGCTTTTGCCGGAGCTGACGCGCTCGTTCCTCGTCGCGCTCGGCCTCGCGCTCTTCGGCGCCGCGATCCTCGGGCTCTTCGGCATCTGGCTCCTGTCGCGGCGCATCGCCGCGCGGGTCTCCGCGTTGGTCGACTATACCCGGCGCATCGCCGTCGGCGAGCTGGCGGAGGCGCCGCCTTTGACCCGGGGCACAGACGAGGTCGGGATGCTGGCGCGGGCGCTGGAGCGGATGGCCGAAGACCTGGATCAAGCTCGGCAGCGCCTCGTCCTGACGGAGAAGATGCAGTCGTGGCAGAACGTCGCGCGGAAAGTCGCGCACGAGATCAAGAACCCGCTGACCCCGATCAGCCTCGTCGCGGCCGAGCTCAAGCGCCGGGGCGCTGCGGCCACGGGCGAAACGGCGAGCTTCCTCGAGGAGGCCGGCCGCGTCCTCTACGAAGAGACCTCTTCGCTCGAGCGCATGGTGCGCGAGTTCACCGCGTTCGCCCGCTTGCCGGAGCCGCGGCTCGAGGCGGGCGATCTCGAGGACCTCGTGCGGGACTTCGCCCAAAGGAACCTCGTGATAAACGGACCTAAGTTTACCATGGGCGGCGAGCCGGGGCCTTACCCTGTCGTCCTCGATCGCGCGATGATCGCGCAGATCCTGCACAATCTGGTGAACAACGCCCGCCTCGCCAAGGCGCCGCAGGCGGTCGAGGTCGGCTTTCGCCTCCGGCGCGAGGCGGACGGCGCGGTCGTCGACGTGATGGACGACGCGGGCGGCGTGCCGGAGACCTTGCGCGAGACCTTGTTCGACGCCTACGTCACGACGCGCTCGACCGGCGACGGCGAGAAGGGCATGGGCTTGGGGCTGGCGATCGCGCGCAAGATCGCGATGGATCACGGTGGGTCGCTCGATCTGACCTCGACCGGCGGCAAAGGCAGCGTGTTCACGCTGCGCCTGCCGCTCCACGCCTTGCCCCGCGGCGCGCCGGACGCGGGAGTCTCGTGATGGTCCCGATCGGAAGGATCCTTGCGCCCGGAGCCGCCCGGCTGATACAGCTCGTCAAGGTCCCATTGCAGGAGCTCTTCGCATGAGCGAGATCGATGCCCCCGAGAGCGGCGCCGCCGGCCGCGTGCTCGTCGTCGACGACGAGCGCAACATCCGCTCGACCTTGCGCATGACGCTCGCGGGCGAAGGCTACGCCACCGACCTCGCCGCCGACGGCGCCGAGGCAGAGGCGGTGCTCGCGGCGACGCCGCCCGACTGCGTCCTCCTGGACCTAAGGCTGCCCGGCGCCAACGGCATCGAGCTCTTGAAGCGCTGGAAAGTGCAGCATCCCGGGATCCCCGTCATTCTGATGAGCGGCGAGGCGACCTTGACCGAGGCGCTCGAGGGCTTGAAGCTCGGCGCCTACGACTTCTTCGAGAAGCCCTTGCTCGCGCCGCGCGTCATCAACGCCGTCGCGCGCGCCGTCGAGAAAAAGGCCATGTTCGAGTGCGCCACGGGCGAAGGCGGCGAGCGCTTGGTCGGCAGCTCGCCGCGCCTCAACGCGCTCCTCGCCGACGTGGCGAAGATCGCGCCCTTGAAGACACGCGTCTTGATCACGGGCGAAAGCGGCACGGGGAAGGACCTCGTCGCGCGCGCGATCCACCAGCTCAGCGCCCGCGCGAAGAAGCGCTTCGTGAAGATCAACTGCGCCGCGATCCCGTCGGAGCTGATCGAGTCGGAGCTCTTCGGCCACGTCAAAGGCGCGTTCACGGGCGCGGTCCAGGCGCGGCGAGGCCACTTCGAGGCGGCCCACGGCGGCACGCTCTTCCTCGACGAGGTGGGCGAGATGTCCTTGTCCGCGCAGGCGAAAATGCTGCGCGCGCTGCAGTCTGGCGAGATCACGCCGGTCGGCAGCGACCTCACGATCAAGGTCGACGTCCGCGTCGTCGCCGCGACCAACCGCGATCTTAAGGCGGAGGTGGAGGTCGGCAATTTCCGCGAGGATCTCTACTACCGGCTCGCCGTCGTCGAGTTGGAGGCGCCGCCCCTGCGTGACCGTGCCTCCGACGTTCCGCTTTTGACGCGCCATTTCGCCGACCAGATCACGGCGGAGAACGGTCTCGGCGACAAGAACTTCGCGCCGGAGACGCTCGCGGCGCTCGCCGCGTATCGCTGGCCGGGCAACATCCGCGAGCTGCGCAACGTCGTCGAGCGGCTGATGATCCTCGGCGGCCCCGTCGTGGGCCTCGTCGATCTGCCCGCCGAGATCCGCGCCGCGGCGCTCCTCGCCGGACCGACGGCGGCCGTCCCTGGGACGCCCTCGGTCGCGTCCGGGCCGGGCGTCGCGGCGGCGTTCCAGCCGACCAGTTGGGAGAGCTTCAAATCCGAATCGGAGCGGCGCTTCCTCGTCCAGACCTTGCGGTCTTGCCAAGGCAACGTCTCGGAGGCCGCGCGGGTCTTGGGCGTCGAGCGCACGACGGTTCACAAGTGGCTGAAGCTGCATCAGATCGAGAAGCAGCACTATATCGTTTGATGGCCGTCGACCGACGACTGAACCTGTTGCCAACGGGCAACAGGCGCGCCCAATTCTCACCCGTAGACCTGTTGCCGCTCGGCAACAGGTCGTGGCGATGCGCCGCGCGTTTACTCGTCTAAAACCCGCGTTTTCCGCACGGCTCAAGGCTTTCGGAGTGTCTGCGCCGCCTTGGCACGGTCCGTGCTCTTAGCATCGCGTTCCCGTGACACTTGCCCGTGAAACGCTTTGGAGGACGCTCTCGTGGAAGCCCTACGCCGCGCATTGATTGCCAGCGCGCTGGTCGCCGTTACCGGTGGTGGTTGCGGTCGGAAAGACGATAAAAACCGACCGCAGTCGCCAGCGCATCCGGACGTTCCGGCGGCGCCCGCACCGGTCGACGCGGACAAGGCCGTCGCGACCGTGCCGAGCGTCGAGCCCGTGGTCGCGAGCCTCGTCGACCCGCTCGAGTCGCCGGCCGCGCTGCCGGAAGGCCGTGAAGCCTGGTGGTACGGCAAGACCGCCTTGGCCCTGACCGGACGCGAGCTTTCGACGCGCGCCGACGCCGCGGAGCTCCGCGCGCTGCCGCGCCGCGAGTTCGTAGGGCGCCTCCTCGCCGAGCCGGGCTTTGCCGAGCGGATGCTCGAGTTTAACCTCTGGTTCCTGGGTTTTCGCGAAGGCCGCATCATCGGCGACGACGGCATGCTGGCCGACGACGTCATGACGCTGCCCGCCGCGCTGAGCGCCGCGAAAGCGCTTGAAGGCGGCGGGGATTATCTGACGCTCTTCGACGCGCGCCAGCCGCTCTATCTGAAGCCGCTGGAAAAGGCCGAGCTTCCCGACACTGGAAGTGAAGGCGGCGACGCGGACCCGCAAGAGCCGGGCTCCGGCTCGGAGGAGCCTGAGATTCCGCAGGAGACGATCCGCGCCACGCTGCGCCCCCTGATCGTCGCGGAGGTGCAAGCGCTTCGCGCCTTCGTGATGAATCCGGACACGACGCAGGCCGAGTACTGCGGCCGTTTGTTCCCGGAGGAGGGTCAGACCGTCGACGATCTCCTGGACGACTACGGCGTCCCGAGCGAGCTCGTGCAGGCTTTGACCGAAGCCTGGTTCGGCGACGCCCTGTTCTACTGCTTCCTCCCGCCCTATCCGAAGCCGGATCTTTCGGGGAATCTGGCGCGCGCCGAGGCGACCCTTGGCGCCTTGTTCAGCTCGCTCGCGACCTTCGACTCCGCCACCTACGCTGCCTCCGGCCTCGCCGGCATCAAAGCGATCGACACCGCGCCGCTGGGGCTGGCGCCGCAGCCCTCCTTCTCGCAGACCTTCTTCTTCCGCGTGCAAAACTCGTCGACGAACTACAACCGCCGCCGCGCGGCCTACATGTTGAAGCGCTTTTTCTGCGACGACCTGACGCCGATCAACCAAACCATCCCGGACGATCACGCGGGCGGTCGCCACGCCTCCGAGCCGGCTTGCCAATCCTGCCACTACAAGCTGGACCCGATGGCCGGCTACTTCCGCGACAAAGGCATCGTCGGCCTCGACTTCAGCAAGGCGAAGGAGATCATTTTCGACGACCAGGCTCGCGCCGACCACGACACCTACGCCGATGCCTGGCGTGCGCCCGACGGCTCGGGCCGGACTTGGGACGTGGGCTACGTGCGCTCGGTCGACGACTCTTCCCTGAATTCGTACGGGGAGTCGCTGGACGACCTCTTCGCGCTCCTGCGCACGGCGCCGGAACCGAAAAGGTGCCTGGTGCGCCGCATGTTCGAGCGCTTCAACGGCGAAGGCCAGGCGATCGATCCGGGCTGGCTCGACTACCTCGCGGCGAAATTCGCCTCCGAGGCGGAGACGAGCTCGACGACCGCCGTCCGCAACACCGTGGCGCGCCTCGTCCTGGGCAACACTTTCTCTGAGCCCGATCCGATCTCCTCGCAGTGCTACGACCGCTTGCCGCGAGAAGGCGGCACCGATGCCGGCCCCCCTTGCCGCGTGATGCACGTGCTCGAGAAGAACTGTGCTTCTTGCCACGGTGGGAGCGGCGGCGCCGGCGGCTTGAGCCTAACGACCTGGATCCGGCTGGATGACGGCGGCGCTGGATTTCAGCACGTGCAGGACGGCGTCCAGATTGGTCGCGAAGACACGATGCAACGCATCGTCGACCGGCTCGAGAGCGGCGACCGCGACCGTCGCATGCCGCTCAACCAGTTCATCTCCGCGGAAGACCGCGAAACGATCTACCTCTGGGCGTACAAGGAGAAGGCGCGATGATGAGCGAGCTCGGACTGGTGAAAATTTTGGCGCTCGTGCTCGCCGCGGCGCTCGTCGGCAGCGGGTGCGGCCGCAAGGAAGCGGGCGACGAGCCGGACGAGCAGCCGGGGCCCGATGCGGATGGTGAAGGCGACGGCCTGCCGGCGAAGGGTTCCGACGACCCCGCGCCGGAGCCCGCCGGTCCAGACCTCGTCGTCGACGAGCCAGTGAACGAGGCGGTGGCCGATTTTAAGGGTTTTTTCGCGATCGACGGCGCCGTGCGCGACCGCATGCTCGACCTCGAGGCGAGCGACCAGTTCTACCTCGGCCGTTATCTCGACAGCTACTCCCGCCAGCGCGCGTTCGGCCTGCCGGAGTTGCTCGGCGTTGAGACCGGCAACGGCGTGCGCTCCGGCTTCCGCAACGGCAAGGCGAACGCGGTGAACGTCGTCCTCTGGCATCTCGCCGTCTCCGGCCTTGCGGCGGACGTCGCGAAGGTTTGTGACGCCGGCTCGCCCGACGTCGGCTATCAGATGCGGCTCTCCGACTCTTTCGTGGACATCCTGCTGCCGCTCTGCAAGCAGGGCGATGACGTCGAGATCGTGGCGGCGAGGGACCGGCTCTGGGACGAGGTGATGGCTTACGATGCGCCCCAAGAAGAGAAGGACGCGTTCCTCGCGGCCTTCGGCGAAGACGGCGAGCTCGGGACGCTCAGCGGCGAAGGCGGCGCGCCGTCCGTCCGCGGCATGATGACGGCGATCATGATGAACCCCCACTTTTTGATCCGAAAATGAGGACGACCATGTCTCAGCTTTCTCGTCGCAGCCTCCTGAAAACCGGTGCCGCGACCGCCGCGACCTTCGGCC
>JANOTL010000118.1:0-40056 GCA_031416315.1 Pseudomonadota bacterium | reverse complement strand
CGCCGTCATCTGACGGCGAGCTTGCGTGCGGCGACCAAGAGACGCTCGTTCTCCCGCTCGTCGCCGACCGTGATGCGCAGGCAGCCTTCGAGGCCTGGTCCAGCGGAGACGTTGCGCACGAGAATGCGCTCCCGGATCAGCGTCTCGTAGGCGGCGATGGCAGCAGCCTGCGTCGGCCATTTGACCAGCACGAAATTCGCCTCGGACTTTTTCACGAAGAAGCCGCCGGCCGAAGCGAGCGCGCTCATGCCCTCATAGACCCGGCCGCGCTCGCGGATCGCGTTAGTGCGCGTGCGCTCAAGGTAGGCTTTCGTCTCGGGGTCCTCGAGGATCACCTCGCCCGCGGCGATGCTGAAATGGTTCAGGAGGTAGGGGAGGCGGAGCTTCTTCAGGAAGCCGAGGTACTCGGGATGCGCCGCGACGTAGCCGATGCGGACGCCGGCGCAGCCCAAAGTTTTCGAGAAAGTGCGGATCAGGACGAGGTTCGCATGCTCGGCGAGAAGGTCGCCGTATTGCTCCGCGGTGTATTCGCAATAGGCTTCGTCGGCGACGAAGAGCGTCGTCGGATGCTTCTCGAGAAGACGCTTCAGGGTCGCCTTCGGCAAGGCGTTGCCCACCGGATTGTTCGGCGAGGCGAAGACGACCATCGAGCCGTGACCGAGCGTCGGCAAGAGTTTTTCGTCGTACTCCATGTCCGCGTTCAGGAGCCAGGGCTCGTACGGAATGCCTTCGTATCTACAGTGCGACTCGTAAAGCGGGAAGCTGGGCCGCGCGATCACGAGGCGTGCGTCGCCGTCTTTGCGCAGGAAGCCTTTCGAGAAGACGGTGAGCGTCAGGCTTACGAGGTAGTTCGAGCCGGGCCCGAGGAGAATCGAGCCGGGCGCGAAGCCCCCGTACACGGCGACCTTGTCGGCCAGCTCATCGGTGAAGGCGCCGGGGTAGCGGTTCCAGGACTTCGCCATGAGGCGGTCGACGATCTTTCTTTTGATCGACTCCGGCCAGTCCCACGGACTCTCGTTCTGGTCGAGCTTGATGTCGACCGAGGGCGTGTCGATCTTGTACGCGGGCGCGCCGATGATCGAGGGCTCGAGATAGCGGGCGAGCCAGGCGGCGTCGGGCTTTTTTGGATGCGTGGCGGTCACGAGGGAGCGCCTCCCGGGGCGTAGAGGCGTTGCAGCCGGTCGTAGACGACGACCGAGACCGCATTCGCCAGATTGAAGCTCCGAACGCCCGGATGATACATGGGAATCCCGTACGAGGCTTTCGGAAAGCGCGCCAGGAGCTCGTCGGAGAGGCCCGTCGTCTCCCGTCCGAAAACGTAGAGCGCGGTGTCCGCGGGCATCTCCCAGTAGGGACGCGTCGCCTTTTTCGACAGGAGCGCGAAGCGCCCCGCGAAGCGTGAGAAGAGCGTTTCGAGGTCGTGATGGATCTCGAGGTCGACGAACGGCCAATAGTCGAGACCGGCCCGGCGCAGGTTCTTGTCGTCGCCGTCGAAGCCGAAAGGCGTGATCAGATGCAGACGGCAGCCGCTGCCCGCGGTAAGGCGCGCGATGCTTCCGGTGTTTTGCGGAATCTCGGGCTGAACGAGGCAGACTTCCGGATGCGCTGCGATCACGGCGGGCGCAGATCCTGCGGCGTGAGCCGCGCCTCGTGCTTTTGCACGTGCTCTTTCCAAGAGCGGTAGGCGCGGCGCAAGTTCAAGATCGAGACGACGTTGACGCTGAAGTGCGCCACGATCGGCGGCCACAAGCTCCCCGTCTCCTCGTACATCCAGCCGAGGAGGAGGCCCGCGATCACGGCCCAGACGCTCCAAGCCGAGACGAGCCCGTCCTGGCCCAGGTGCAGAAGCCCGAAGAGCACGGCCGTGAACAC
Source organism: Pseudomonadota bacterium (assembly GCA_031416315.1). Taxonomy (GTDB): domain Bacteria; phylum Bdellovibrionota_B; class Oligoflexia; order Oligoflexales; family CAIYRB01; genus JANOTL01. Next base: position 38,184 of record JANOTL010000118.1, on the reverse strand, counting down.
CAGGCCGGCAAAGGGCTGCACGGCGCCGCGAAAGAGGAGCTCCTCGCCGAAGCTCGTGATCACGGCGAGATAGATCGCCGTCGGTACCGACACCGGGCCGAGAAAGCGCATGATCGTCGACTTCAGGACGCGGAAGGACGGGAACCAGTCCTCGAAGAAGTAGCTGAGGACGAGGAGGAGTCCGCCCCCCAGTAGGCCGATCGCGACGAGGCGGCCTCCCTCCATCGGCCCTTCGGGGAGCGCCAGCGCCGGCCCGAGCCGATCGTGCCCAAAGGCGACGACGAGCGTGCCGAGCAGGATCATGATCCCGTAGACGATCGTCGACTTGCGAATGAGGGCGCTCGGCTCCATAGGGGACGGGAATAACAGTTATGACCCGGGGATGTATAGCCGTCCGTCAGCCGCTCGAGCGGCCCAGCTCGGTCAATACTGCGGCTCGAGCGCGCTCGAAGGCTTTCGGGCCCTCCTCCAGCTTGAAGGGCGTCACCGCCGGCAGTCCGGTGACGACCAAGGGTCGCAGGCCGGCGCGCGTCGGGATCTGCACGGAAGGGCTGGTCTTTTTGCGCCAGAAGCTGGTCGGCAGGAGGTGATGGTAGAGCGTGCGCTCGCCCTCGGCCATGCCTTCGATGCCCGGGCGATCGAGGATGCCGCCGTCGAGGTAGGGCCTTCCGCCGATCCACACCGGATGGAACATGAAGGGAACGGAGCAGGAGGCGCGGATCACGCTGGCGAGGTCACCGTCGCGGAGGACGACGGTGCGGCGCGCGAAGACATCGTAGACGCTCGCTGCGAACGGGATGCGGCAGCGCGAGAACTCCTGCACCGGCAGCATGTGGCGCAGGCGTAGGTCGAAAAGCCGACCGCGCAGGACGCCGAGGCCGGGGCGAGGATCCCAGAAATCTTGGCGCTTGAGCGCCGCGAGCTCGCGCGCGATGCTGGCCGCGGCGAGACCCGCGGCCCAGAGTCCGGTGATCAGCGCGCCGGCGCTGGAGCCGCGCGCGGCGCTCGGCCGAAAGCCCGCCTCCTCGAGCGCCGCGAGCGCGCCGCAGTGGGCGTAGAAGCCGAAGAACCCGGACGACATCGTCAGCGTCCAAGGGCCTTCCGCGAGCCAGGTCGAGAGCGACTGCTTCATAAAACCAGGGTTATCGTGCACCCGTTCCCGCGTCAAGGCGCGGCGAACTTCGCCTCGGGCGGCGCAAGCTCCACGCTGCCGTTCACGAGGCCCGCGCGGCGGTCGCGGAGCCAGTCCTCGAACTTCACCACGCCGACGTGCTCGCCGCCGTTGCCGTGCACGAGCACGACGTCGCCGTAATTGATCGGGTCGCCGAGCCCGGGCCAGCTGCCCTTGCCGACGACGACGAGCGAAAGCTTCTCGCGCGCCGATTTCTCCAGGGCGGCGCTGGAGACGAGGCCGGGAAAGCGGAAGTAGGGCGCGGGCACGAGACCGTGGCGCAGAATCTCGAGCTCGTTGCCGAGCATCTCGCGCTCGAGGTCGAGACCCGGCTTCAGGAGGAAGTTGCGCGAGGTGTTGGCGGTTTTGAGATAGGGATGCGAGTAGGAGTGGTTGCCGATCGCGAGCGCGAGGCCCGGGCTTTTCGCGAAGGCTTGCAGGGCACGGAGCTCGGTGCGTCTTCGCTCGCCAGAGCCCTTCAGCCAGAGGCCGCTGGCGAAGATCGTCACCGGCACCGGGCGGCCGCGCGCCTTGCCCACGTCCTCGAGATCTTCGAACAAGGTCGACTCGAAGCGCGCGAAGTTCGGGCACAGATCGACCGTCAAGTGGATCGCTTTCTTCGCGGCTTGAGGCAGATGCTTCATGCCGGCGTTGTCGGTCCAGTTGCCGAGCGCGTCTTTCAAGGTGCGCCCGGCGCTTAGGCTCGAAAGCGCCGCGAGGATGCCGTACGGGGTGACCGCGCTCGGTGGCGTCGTCGTCGAGGATTTCAGCGTCTCCAGCGGCACGTAGCCGTATTGCGCGCCGTCCTCGGTCACGATGTAGGCGTAGGGCTCGCCCTTCTTCAGACGGAGGGTGCGCGTTTGCAAAATGACGTTGCCGACCTCGAGGCGCAGCTCGCCGCGCGCCGAGAGCATGTTGAAGGCCGTCTTCACGGCGAGCCGGGTGCGAACGGGCTCGAGGGAGAGGACGTCCTTGCCCAACGCGTCCAGCGACGGCGCCGCCCGCGCCAAGGCCCGCGGCGCGGTGCCGAGGCTGACGAGAAAGATCAGGGTCAAGGCAGTGATCGCCCTGGACATTCGGTTCTCCTGGGGCGAGGTTCGGCAGAGTGGGGAGAAGGGCTGAGGACGAGGCCACCGAGAACGCGCCCACAAGAATGAGATTTATTATGAGAAAACAGTTAGTTACGATTCTTTTCGCCAGTCTTCTCGCCTTGGCCGGCTGCGTCACGGCCTCGGCGCCGAACGTGGCGAGCGAGCCTCTAGCGGTGACCAAGCCGCGTCCGCTCGCTTACACCGTCACGGTCCCGGGCGAGCCGCGTCCGCGGCACTTGCTCTTCGGCACGATCCACGTCGGCGTCGACGCGCGGCGCGAGCTGCCGGCCGAGGTGTGGACGGCGTTCCGCGAGGCGAGCTGCTACGTCATGGAGGCTGACCAGGACGCGATCGACGTCCGCGAGTTGATGAGCGTCGCCAAGGCGCCGCCCGGCAAGGGCGTCGGCGTCACCGTGAAGCCCGAGATCTACGCGAAGATCGCGCAACGCCTCGGCCAGCGCGTCGGCACCTTGCCGCTCGCCGACACGGCGCCGTGGTTCGCCGCGCTCGCCTATCTGCAGACGCTCGCGCCGAAAGGCGTCGCCGCGATGGACGGCGTCTTCCTCGCCGAGGCGCGCAAGGCGCAAAAGCGCATCGTCTTCCTGGAAAGCTGGCGCGATGCCGTCGTCGCTTTCGCCGGCGTCACCGGCCCCGAGGATTTGGAGGATCTGGTCGAGAGCGAGACGGAGAACGTCCAAGAGCTAAAGGATCTGATCGCGGCCTACCGCGCCGGCGATTCCGAGGCCATCGAGTCCGCGATCCGACGCGGCAACGCCCGCGTCGGCGGCATGGACTCCGCGCGCGCGAAGCAGGAAGCTCTTCTCGACGGCCGCAATCGCAAATGGATGCCGGGTCTCCTGCGGGAGCTGCGCGCGGGCGGCAACTGCTTCGTGGCCGTCGGTGCGGGTCATCTCGTAGGCAGCACGGGATTGATCGAGATGTTGAGGGCTCAAGGTTTTGGAGTGAAGTGAGGATCCGTGCAGACCCGAAGATCGTGCGCGGATCGACTCAGTTTATCGCGGCACCAAAACGTGATATTTGTGGAGCATGTCGCGCCCCCTAAACCTCCCGAGCCTCGGCCCGTCGCTGCGCGCCCTATTCACCGGGTACCTTCTGGTCGTATCCGTCGGCCTGTCGATGGCGGGCGCGCAGATTCTGCTCACGCACGGCATGGCGGACGGCCGGCTCGGCTTGTCGGTCGACGACATCGTCTTCAGCTACTACGGCAACCGCGGCAACAGCCGGCTCGAGACGATGCTGAACGGCACGATGAAGGACAATGCCGACGAGCAGGAGCGGGCGACCATCATCAAATGGGTGCGCGGCGGCGCGACAGAGCCCGACTATGATGCCAGCGTCGCGCCCGTCGTCGCCGACAACTGCCTGAAGTGCCACGGTGGCGCCATTCCCGGCCTGGCCGACTTCTCGACCTACGACAAGCTCAAGCCCTTCACCAAGTTTGACGAAGGCAAAACGGTCGACGGCCTGACGCGCGTCTCGCACATCCACCTCTTCGGCATCGCCTTCATCTTTTTCTTCGTCTGCGGCATCTTCACGCTCGCGATCCGCGTGCCGAAGATCGTCAAGACCGCCGCCATCGCCTCGCCGTTCCTCTTCCTCGTCGTCGATATCGGCGCCTGGTGGGCGACCAAATGGTTTCCCGGCGCCGCCTACTTCACCATCCTCGGCGGCGCCGCCTACAATGCCGCGGCCGCCTTCATGATCGTGACGTCGCTCTATCAAATGTGGATCATGCCCCGCCGCGGGCGCGCGCCGTTCCCGGAGGATGCCTGGGCCGACGAGTGATCAAGGCGGCGTAAAGCGCCCGCCGCTGTTGACCTTGCCACTCCCGGTGTCCCCGCCCCAAACGAGCATCTGCGTTCCCGTCCACACGCAGGCCGCCCCGAATCTCGCGCCCGGCGCGCCGGTGAGCTGCAGCCGCGGCACCGTCCAGGCCCCGGACGCCGGCCGATACGCGCCGCCGCCCGCCACCGCCGTTGTCCCGTCATGGCCGCCGAACACGTACATCCGCGTCCCATCCCAGCTCGCCACGTGATCCATGCGCGCCGTCGGTCCCTCGGTCGTGGAGAGCGGCTCCCAGTCGTCCATTGCCGGATCGTAGATGCCGCCGTCGGCGAGCCGGTTCGTGCCGTTCCCGGTGCCGCCGAAGACGATGAGGCGCGTGCCCGTCCAGATCATCGAGTGGCCCCAGCGGCCGCTCGGCGCGTCCGTCGTCGTGATCGTCGTCCACCGACTGCCCACGGCCTGCGTCGGGTCATAAATCGAGCCGGTGTTCACGCCCGTGCCGTTCTTGCCGCCCCAGACGATCATCTTGGCGCCCGTCCAAACGCCGCCGGCCGACTCGCGCGCTGCGGGCGCTTGGCCGCCGGTCACGTCGAGCGTCGACCACGTGCCGAGCCCCGTCGGATCGTAAACGCCGCCGGTGGCGACGGGAGTCGTGCCGTCGTGGCCGCCAAAGACCAGCACCGTCGTTCCCGACCATACCGCCGCCGCCTCGCGCCGCGCGCTCGGCCCGCCGCCGGCGACCGCGCTCCATTTGCTGCCGGCCAGAGCCGCCGGATCGTACATGCCGCCGTCGCCGAGCACGGCGCCGTCCGAGCCGCCCCACACGAACATCGCCGCGCCCGTCCACACCGCGACGTGGTGGCCGCGCAAAGACGGCTCGTTCGTCACCTCGACGGGCGTCCAGACGTCGCCGGCCGGCGCATACTCTGCGCCAGCCGCGAGGTAAGCCGCGCCGGAGTAGCCGCCCCAGACGATCATGCGGTCGCCGGCCCACACCGCGCGGGCGCCGGAGCGCGCCGTCGGCGCCGCGATCGTGTCGGTCGCCGTCCAGGTGCCGGTCGTCAGCGCGAAGCTCAAATTGGTATTGGTCGCGGGTGTGGCGTTGCCCGCCGCGTCCAGCGCCGAGACGCATACGTAGTACGTCGCGTCTCCCAAGGTCGTCATCGTCTGCGACAGCGTCACGACGCCGGAGTAATTTTGCAGAGCCGTGCCGCAGCCGCTTGAATCGTCGAGCGCGACGTCGTAATCCGTCGCGTCCGTCGGATCAGTCCAGGTAACGGTCGGCGTGTGATCGTTGGTCGCGGGCGCCGTGATCGTGAAGGCCGACGGCGCCTGCGTGTCGAGGAAGAAGGTCGCGTCCGAGTCGTAGGTCGGGTTCCCCGCCGCGTCGACGAGCGAGGCGCAGACCTTGTAGGCGCCGTCGCCGACGAAAGCGGTGCTGTCGCTCTTCGGCATGGCGCCGTAGGTCAGGAGATTGGTGCACGCCGTCGCGCTCGGCACGAGCACGAAGGCGTCAGCGACCGAGCCGGCGGAGACCGCGGCGCCGAGATCACCCGTCGCGACGCGCTCGGCCAGATTCAGGTAGCCGTCGGCCGCTTCATCGGCGTTGTCCAAAGACGTGAGGGTCGGCGGCGTCACGTCGTACGTGATCGCGCTCGTCGGGCCGAACGCCGGCGGATTCCCCGCGGCGTCGCTCAGCCTCACGCAGACTTTGTAGTCGGACTCGCTCACCGCGAAACGCGGGTCGTCCGCTTTCGGCATGGCGGCGAACACGGCGACGCCGCTGCATGCGGTCGCAAACTCTTCGAGCGAGTAGGCCGCGGTATCGTAGCCGGTGCCGCTTACGCTTCCGGCGAGGTCCGTCGTCAGCAGGTGATCGGCGATGCTGACGAAACCGTCGGCCGCCGCGTTCGCCCGCGCCAGCGATGTGAAGCCGGGCACCAGGGTGTCAAGGACGAAGGTCGCGTCCGATGCGTAGGTCGGGTTGCCGGCCGTATCGACGAGGCGGGCGCAAACCTTGTAGACGCCGTCCGCGCCGAACGTCGTGCTGTCGCTCGTAGGCATGGCGCCGTAAGGCAAGCCGCTCGTGCACGCCGTCGCCGCCGGCACCAGGGCGAAGGTTTCCGCGGCCGACCCGCCGGCCACGGCCGTCCCGACGACGCCCGTAAAGGTGCGCTCGGCGAGGTTCAAAAAGCCGTCGAGCGCGTCGTTCGCGTTGGTGAGCGACGTCAGGGTCGGCGGCGTCACGTCGTAGACGATGGCCAACGAGGCGCCGTAGGCCGCGGGGTTGCCCGCCAAGTCGGTAAGCCGCACGCAAACTTTGTAGCTCGCCTCGCTGACGACGAAGGCCGCGGCGTCCGAACGCGGCAAGGCTCCCCAGGTGCCGACTCCGGAGCAAGCCGTCGCATTCGCGACGACGGCGTAATCCGCGGCGTCGTGGCCGGAGCCGACGACGGCGGTCACGAGGTCCGTGCTCGCCGCGTGCTCCACGATGTTCAGGAACCCGTCGACGGCCGAGGTGGCCCCGGTCAACGACGTGAACGCTGGCACCACCGTGTCGAGCGTCATCGTCGCGCTCGCCCCGTACGTCACGTTTCCGGCGTCGTCGGTCAGCTCGACGCAGACCTTGTAAAGTCCGTCGGCGTCAAAGCCGGCGTCGTCGCTCATCGGTATGGCGCCGTAAGTGAGCGCAACGTCGCAAGCCGTCGTCGCCGCCACGAGATCGTACTCCGCCAGCGCATACTCCGCGGCCGTCAGAGTTCCGACCAAGGCCGTCGAAGCGGCATGCTCCGCCAGAGTCAGATAAGTATCTGCCGCTGCGTTTGCCAGCGCCAATGACGTGAACGTCGGCGGTTGCGTATCCACCTCGAACGGCCAAGACGTGTTCGTCGCCGGCGTCTCGTTCGTCGCCGCATCGAGCGCCGTCACGCACAGCCAGTAGTCACCGTCTGCGAGCGTTGTTGCGGTGTAGGTCAAGAGCGCTTGATTCTCGCTTTGCACTCTCACGGCGCAGGCCGCGTCCGTGGCGATCGAGACGTCGTAGGTCGCGGCGCCGATCGAGGCCGACCAACTAAAGGCGGGCGTCGTGTCGTTCGTCGGCGTCGTCGCCGCCGCGATCGTGAAAGCTTCAGGCGCGGTGTGATCGATCGTGAAGCCGATCTCCGTCGCCCCGCTCGCGAGCTGGGCGTTGGTGGCCGAGATCTTGCCGACGACGCACAATCTATGCGCTCCCTCTGTCAACGCGTCCGTGATCCACGTCGCGACGGCAATCCAGTCCGCGGAGTAGCTCGCGTCGGCGCAGCCCGTGGGGCTCGCGGCGGCCTCTTCACCGAGGAGCGCGTACTTGTAGTGTGTGACGTCGTCGCCGGCCACGACGACCGACAGTGCGGCTGCGTTCGCGGGGTTCGCCGGTGATCCGGCCAAAGTCGCCAAGGCGCGCGCCGGGAGCTGGAGGCTCGCCGTGATCCCCGGCGAGGCGTCGGCCGGAGTCCGCGCGTTCAAAGAGCAGAGCCGGAAGGTCGCCAGCTTGCCGTCCTCGAGGGCGCGCGCAAAATATGTGTCGCTCGAAGCCTTGATCGGGAACGTCGTCCGCGTCTCGACGATCTCGGCGGCGGGGAGCACCGTGCCGCCGGTGCAGCCTTCAGGCGGCACATCGCCGTCGTACGCCACGGCGAGCAGGTAGCCGACGCGCGAGCCCTCGGAAGGCGTCCAAGTCAGGCGCGCCTCAGCCGGCGCGTCCGAGACCTCGCTGCCGTTCGCCGCGAACTCGGCGTTGTCGGGCGGCACGTTCGGATAAGGCGAATACGTCGCCGGCACGCGGCCGCCGGTGGAGGCCGCAACCGCGTAAGCGAAGTCGGCGTCTCGCGTCGAGAAGGTGACCAGGCTCGAGCCGTCGGCTCGCTCGACGATGCTCAAATCCGAGGGCAAGAGCGCATAGCGTTCTTCGGTCGCCGTGCCGCGGCCGAGGATGATCAGGGCGACGACGTCTTCGGGGTCGATCTTGCGGTCGAGAATCGTCTCGACCTTGAGCTGCGTCGCGACGTCTGCGCGCGTCAGCGTCGCGGCGCCTTCATCGGTGGCTCGAAACGCCAGGAGCGGCGACAAAGGCACCAGATCCGGGTTCGATACGATCGTCCCTGGGACGAGCGTCAAGGCCAGCGCAGCGCTCGCGTCGTAGCTCGTTCCGAAGAACGTCAGCTGCGCCTTCCATAGGGAGAGCACGGTGTCCGTTCCCGGTACGAAGAGGGCGGTCGAGCTCTGGGTCGACGACGGCGAGAAGGTCGTGACGCCGCGGACGCGGCCGCCGGCGCCGAGTGGCGCGCTCGCTTCCTCCTTCTTCTCGTCCTTGTCCTGCGGCGCGCCGTTCAAGCACGCGCTCAAAGCGAGGCTGAGCCCCGCGAGCGTCGCGATCGATTTGGTGAGGCCGCGCCCTTTCACCAGTTTCTCCCTAAGGTCCCGAGGACTTGAGGATTAGATCGGCACCCTCCCCCCAAACTTGAGCCCCTGCGAAAAAGCGTTCGGGGGCGTTCGGGAAGTGGTCCGTAAGGGTCTGTGATCTCGTGGACTTCCCGAACTTTTCGCGTGCACGACCAGGCAGCTTTGGCTAGGCTCTTCTCATAAATCACCACAGCGGAGCACCCTTCATGTCCACGAAGAGTCGGAAGCTTTTAGCCAGCTTTGGCCTCCTGGCCGGTCTCGCGGCCGTCGCCGCCTGCGGCCAGCTCTCAAGCAAAGGCTCCCTCAGCGATCCCGAGACGGGCCTCGCGAGGAACCTCGGCTGCATCCAAGGCGTCGCCGTCAACGGCCTCACCGGCGAGACGGTCCACCTCGGCGGCACCGCGCTCGCCAAGGGCGAAGGCGTGCGCGTCCTCGTCGGCGACACGACGCTGGCGCAGACGACCGCCGCGGCGGCCGTCGAAGAGGGCCGCGACATGAGCGGCCGTTATACGATTTGCGACATCCCGCTCGACGAGCGCTATCCGATCGTCATCAACCTTCCCGGCTATCAGCGCCTCGAAGGCATGGTCCAAATCAGCTCGACCGAGGCGTCGAAGTCGGAGAAGGCGCTCGCTGACGTCGCCAAGCTCGTGCCTGTCTCGACCGTCAACCTTCGCCTTTATCCGGTCGGCGTGCAGACGACCGACTTTCAATTCCTGGTCACGAAGAGCGGCCTGCCGCAAAAAGACGCGACGGTCATCCTGACTTCGAGCGGCGACAACACGTTGAACCTCGTCGACGCCGACCTCTTCCTCATGCCGCGCAACATCAGCGCCAAGCCGCTCACCGGGAAGACCGACGAGCTCGGCAGCGTCATCTTCAAGGCTGCGGAGCTCGTGCTCGGCGCTGAGATGAGCTACCGCGTGATCCCGGCCACGACCGACGTCAAGGAGACGATCGCCACGGGCACGATCAACATCGGCTTATTGTCGATGACCGACGTCCAACACCCTTACGTCAAGCACGTCGACTTGAAGAACCCGCTGCCGCGCCTCGACGTCGTCTCGTCCAACATGGACGACCTCGACTTCGTGCCGAACGGCGAGCTCATTCTCTACTTCAACCGTGATGTCGAGATGGTCCCGGGCACCGAGGATAACCTCGTCGCCGCGCTCGCGAACGCCAACGGCGCCACTCTCGTCCCCGACGTCCCCGGCAACTTGAAGCCCGACCAAGTCGAGATCTCCATCGTCGGCAATGTCGTCCGCATGCTGCCGAAGTACGAGGTCGAGCCCGACCAGAAGACCGAAGGCGGTCTCGTCGTCTCTTACTCCGGCCTCGCGATCCGCGCCAAAGCGAGCCCGGGCACCGCCGACGCCCGCATGTACAACGACCTCGCCGTCGAGGTGTTCGGCGGCGTCACGCCGCCGCAGGTCGCGACCGCCCTCGGCGTCCCCGCCGACTCGGGCAACGGTCAGACCGGTCCGGCGAACGGAGACCTCGTCGAGCCGGTCCAAGTGCGCGTCCTCGACCAATTCGGCAAGCCGTACAAGCAAGCCTTCGAGGTCGTCTTCACGGTGACGAGCGGCAACGGCGACGTGCGCGGCTTCGACCGTACCCGCGGCGCCGGAGGCGCGGAGCGCATCAGCGTCTATACCGATGGCACCGGTTTAGCGAAGGCGCTCTGGCGCCTGGGCAACGTCAACGGCCAGCAGCAGCTCTCGATCTCAGGCATCGGCGTGCAGACGGTCGTATACGCCGCCACCGCGACGCCGGTCCTCACCGACCTCATCGTCACGCGCGGCGGCACCGGGACCCTCACCGGCCCGGCGAGCGCGGATCTCGTCGAGCCCATCGAGGTGCAGGTCGTCGACCAGAACGGCGAGCCTTACCACGCCGGCCTCAACGTGCAATTCGCCGTCGATCCGCTCGTCGGCGGCGCTGTCCGCAAATTCGGCGCCGCGGCGCCGGGCTCGCCGACGCTTGATCTCGCCACCGACGCCTCGACCGGCAAAGCCGCCGTAGTTTGGACCTTGGGCTCGCGCAACGGCGCGCAGGCGCTGACGATCAAAAGCTTCAGCTACACCGAGACGCTCACTGCCACCGCGACGCCGGTCGCCTCGAAGCTTTCGCAGTTCAGCGGCAACGGCCTCGAGCTTGGGCCCCGCGACGGCATGAATGACGTCGAAATGGTCGTGCAGCTCAAGGATCAGCAGAACGGCGACCTCGCGCTCGCGGGCAAGGCCGTCACCTTTCAGGTCGTCACCGCGGGCCAAGGCACCTTGCGCACCAGCGGCTCGGCCGGCCCGGGCACGGCGGTCATCTTTCCGACCGTCACCGACGCCACGGGCAAGGCGCGCGCCGTCTTCCGCCTGATCAGCGGCGCCGTCGGCGCGATGTACGAAGTCAAGGCGACGAGCGAAGGCTTGACCCAAGCGTCGTTCACGGGCCGCGTCAAGGCGGTCGCCAAGACTCTCGACAAGACCGGCGACGCGCAGAACGGTCCGCTCGCCACCGATCTGAGCCCCTATTTCGTGCAGATGAAGGACCAGGACGGCAACCCGCTCCGCCAGCAGGGCGTCTCGATCGTCTTCGCCGTCTTTCCGACCGCGACCGCGAAAGGCACCGTGCGCAAGGCCGACGGCACCAGCACGGCGGCGACCTCGGTCGAGGTGCTGACCGACGCGGAAGGCAAGGCCGGCGTCATTTTCCGGCCGACCGAAGGCGCCGCCGGCACCAGCTGGAAGGTCACCGCGACGCCGAACCTCGCGGCGACGGGCTTGGGCGTGGTCGAATTCCTCGGGACGGTGCAATGATGCGCGCGCTTTCCGTCCCCCTGATCTGTGCCGCGATGGGGATCGGTTCCTCGGCTTTGGCCGTCGGCACGGCGGCGGTCACCTTCGGCACCCGCACGGCCGGCTTCGAGATCGCGCCGGGCGCGCACGACATGACGCTGACCGAGATCTCGACGCAGGTGACGAGCGACGCGCTTCTCACGTTGCCGACCGGGTGGGTCCCGAGCTCCGGCATCGCGCTGAAGGTCGGCGCCTCGCTCGCCTTCCAGTCGATGCGCGGCGACCTCGGCACCGGTCTCGAGGCCTTCTCGGGGATGAGTTATGGTCCAGATATTAAAGGAGAAATCGGCCTCGGTCGCTTCACTCCTTTTCTGAAGCTCGGGTACCGCCTGGGGCGTTACGAGGGTGAGGGCTCTGTGAACTGGGGCGGCGACGCGGTTCCCGCGGCGTTTCTCTACAGCGAAGCCGTGAATGAGAGCAAAGACAAGCGCTTCGCGTCCTCGGGCGCGCACTTCGGCGGCGGCTGTGCGATCGAGTTTTTGACGCCGAAATCCGCCGGAGGCATCGCCGCGGCGGCGACGGCTGAGGTAGACTTTGGTCTCGAGAAGATGGCAACCGACACCCGCGTCATCGACGGTACGGTCGAGCTCGAGGACCGGACAGATGGCAGCTTCGACAGCGCCGCCGTCCTATTCGGCGGCGTGGTCGGATTCTGAGGATAGCTTGCGACGACGACTTCTGACGATCTTGCTCCTGGGACTCGCGTCGGCCCTGCCGGCGCGGGTCTTCGCCAAGGACGGCCTCGTCGAGGAAAAGACGCGCGTCCTGAAAGCGAACGAGAAGCTCGCCGACGTCGCGCGCGACTTCTACGGCAGCCCGCACTACGAGCTGCTGATCGTGAAGCACAACAAGCTCGCGGACGCGAAGGCGGTCGCGGCGGGCGGCGCCGTGAAGCTCGCGGATCTCGGTGACATCCTGGTCGTCTCGGGCGTGAAAAGAGACCTCATGGACGACTACAACGCGATCGTCTCCGCGCGGTACGAATACATGAAGGTGCGCGGCGAGCTGCTCAAAGTGCTGGCCGCCACGCCGAAGGGCCAGAAGACGAAGGTCCCGTCGAACGTCGCGAAGGAGCTCGTGGCGGTCGCGGGCGTCTTCGAGGCGAGCGCCAAGTCCCTCGCGAAGAAAGGCAAATACGGCGACTCGCCGACGCGGCTGAAAAACCGCCTCATCGAGGCCGCGACCAATATGCGCAAGCTCGCTAAGGGCACGAACAAGCCGGAGCTCGAGGAGAAGATCCACCTCCTGATCGCCCAGGCTTGGGTTCGCGCCATCATGTGGGCGAGGAACGAGGACGGCGATGAGTGAGGCGCGGAAAAGGCCGCTCAGGATCGGGCTCTCGACGAGCATGATGCACCCCGATCCCGCGCGGCCTTTGTTCAAGGGGAAGCGCCTCCTCTACGCCGAGGAGTCGATGTTCCACTGGGTCTTGGAGAGCGGCGCGCTCGCCTGCCTCCTGCCGTCGGAGAGCGTCGTGGGGGGCGCTAAGCTCGCCGACTTCATCGCCGAGCTCGACGGCGTCGTCATGACCGGCGGCAGCGACGTATCGCCGGGCAACTACGGCGAGACGCCACTCAGGCCCGAGTGGTCGGGCGATCCGCACCGCGACGCTTACGACATCGGGCTCGTGCGCGCTTGTTTGGCCGCCGACAAGCCGTTGCTCGGCATTTGCCGCGGCCTCCAGGTGATGAACGTCGCGCTCGGCGGCTCGCTCTTTCAGGACATCGAGACGCAGGTGGAAGGCGCGGTCGTGCACCGGAACTGGGAAGCGTACGATGCCAACGTGCACGGCGTCCGGATCGAGAAGGGGAGCGGGCTGGCGCGGATGTACGGCGCCTCCGTTCCGAGCTCGATCAACAGCGTCCACCACCAAGGGATCAAAGACCTGGCGACCGATCTTACAGTTGAGGCGCGCTGCGCCGAAGACGGGCTCGTCGAGGCCGTGCGCTGGAAGGCGCGCGCCGGCGGGCACGCGGCGCCCTATCTTTTTGCTGTGCAATGGCATCCGGAGTGGCATGATCGCCGGAACACCGATCTGGCGCGCTCCGGGCCGATTCTCGAGGAGTTTCTCGCCGCGGCGGCGGCGCGAAAAAGGACCTAGAGACCATGTTGCTGATTCCCGAGCTCCTGACGGTCCCCGACCAGGTCCCCGACGTCGCCGCGGACGAGCTCCTGATCGTGCTTGGCGCTCCGGGCAAAGCCCGCACCGAGCGCTCCGCCTGGATTCGCGGCCTGCTCGACACCTCGGTCGCCGGCATGCGGCAGGCCCAGCACTATGCGAGCCTCCACTTCGGCTTCCTCAAGCCCGGCGTCTCGCCTTACGTCGTCGTCGAATGGACGGGATCGGGCGCGAACGCCCTGGAGCGGCGCTGGGTGCTGGCACGGCTGACCGCGACTCTCGGCACGCAGTTCAACCTGAAGAAGATCGCCGTCTTCCTCGAGGCCGGCGCCGGCGCCGCCGAGGTCGTCATGGCGGAGGACCTGCTGACGAAGACGATGTCTTCGCGCTACGAGACTTCGGCCTTAAAGGCGATGCGCCTCCTCACGCCGGACGTGGCGCGCCTCAAAGAGCAGGATCCGCACTACAAGTCGCGGCTCACGCATCAGCTCGGCTTTCGTGCCTGGGTGAACGAAAATCCGGACCAGCTGACCTCCCTCGAGCTCGGCAGCCGTCTCGAGGCCTTCTGCAAAGCGCATGGCGCGAGCTTCGAATCCTTCGACGTCGCCAAGCTCGAAGAGCTCGGCATGAACCTGCTGCTCGCGGTCGGTCAGGCGAGCGACCGCTCGCCGTCGCGGCTTCATCTCGCCACCCACAACGTCAAGCCGGGCAGTAAGCCGCTTCTCCTCGTCGGCAAGGGCATCACCTTCGACACCGGCGGCATCAACCTGAAGCCGCACGAGAGCTTCGTCAACTGCATGAAGAACGACATGGGCGGCGCCGGGTTGATGATCCAGCTGTTCATGGCCCTCGTCGAGACCGGCTATCCCGGACCTTTGGCGCTCGCGATTCCGTGCTGCGAGAACTTGATCGACTCGCGGGCGATGAAGCCGGGCGCGATCATCAAGAGCTACGCCGGGAAGAACGTCATCATCGAGCATACCGACGCCGAGGGCCGTCTGATCCTCGCCGACGCGCTGAATTACACTCAGAAGCGCTGGGATCCGAAGCTGACCTTGATCGCGGCGACCTTGACGACGGCCTCGCTTCGCCAGTTCACCAACTACTTCACCGCCGTGCACTTCGCCTCCGACCGGTTCCGCGACGCCTTGACCGCGGCAGGGCGGCAGTTCGGCGAGGAGTTCAGCTTCTGGGGCGAGTTTCTGCCCTTCCTCAACGGCAACCGGACGAACGCGGCCGACCTTACCAACATGGGGCGCATGCCTTCGCACAGCAGCATGGGTGGCGGCTCGAACGTCGCCGCGCACTTCCTGAAGGAGTTCGCGGTGAAGCCGATCGTGCACCTCGACATCTTCGCGACGACGTGGAACTGGAGCGGCGACTATCCGGGCGCGCACTACGGCGCGACGGGCGCGCCGTTCAATGCGCTCTTCCAATGCGTGCGAGCGGAGACGGACCTTTGGGGCGCATCGTAAAGCGGCTTGGCATCGGCTTCGGCGTTTTCGCCGCGCTCTTTGCGGTGTTCTTCTTCACCGGCTTGGCCCCTTTGGCGGACCTCCTCCTGAACGGCGTTCAGGTCAAAGATCTGCCTCGAGTCGACGTCGAGGCGGAGCGCTTGCATCGCTCGCTCACGGTCGTCGACTGGCATTCCGACGCCTTGCTTTGGAACCGGGACGTCTTGGGTCGCCATGAAGCGGGCCACGTCGACGTGCCGCGGCTGCGGGAAGGCGGCGTCGCGATCCAGGCGTTCACGATCGTGACCAAGGTGCCGCGGCTCGCGGGGCTCGACGGCAATGCTGAAGACACCGACGACATCTCGCTCTTGGTCGCGGCGCAGCGGTGGCCGCTGAAGGCGTGGGGCTCCCTCTTGCAACGGGCCTTGCTCCAGGCGGGTCGCCTCGAGGACTCGGAGCGGCGCTCCGCCGGCAAATTCAAGATCCTGCGCACGCAGGCGGATCTGACGGCGTTTCTCGCGCGGCGGGAAGTCGATCCCAGCCTGGTCTCCGGGATTCTGGGGCTCGAAGGCTCGCACGCGCTGGAAGACGACCTGAAGAACATCGACGTGCTTTTCGACGCCGGCCTGCGCATGATGGCGCCCGCTCATTTCTTCGACAACGGCCTCGGCGGCTCGGCGCACGGCATCGCCAAAGGGGGACTGACCGAGCTCGGGCGTGAGTACGTGCGGCGGCTCGAGGCGAAGAAGATCATCATCGACCTGGCGCACGCCTCGCCGAAGTTGATGGAGGAAGTGCTCGCGATGGCGACGAGACCGGTCGTGGTCTCGCATACGGGCGTCGCAGGGACTTGCGACAATCCGCGGAATCTGACCGATGCGCAGCTCAGGAAGGTCGCGGCCGGCGGCGGCTTGGTGGCGATCGGCTTTTGGGATACGGCGACGTGCGGGATCGATGCCGCCGCGATCGTAAAGGCGATCCGTTACACCGCGAATTTGATCGGCGTAGACCACGTGGCCTTGGGATCGGATTTCGACGGGACGATCACGGCGCCGTTCGATGCGCGGGGGATGCCTTTGATCACGGAGGCTTTGCTGAAGGACGGCTTTAGCGAGTTGCAGGTCGGGAAGATCATGGGTGGGAACGGTGTGGCGCTGCTCGCCCGAGCTTTACCTTAACTGCAGATCGTTTCGCCGCTCAAGCCGGCCGCCGCCCCGGCTGCACCGGCGCCACGCCCGCATTCGGATCCGCGAACCGAATCCCGAGCCGCTTCAACGACTCCATCATGCTCACCTTGTCGACCGCTTTCCTGAGCGCTTCCTCGACGTCCACGACCCCATCTTTGACCAGCTTCGCCAAAGACTCCGTCAACATCAGATTCCCGTCCACCTTCTGCGTTTGCATGTGGTTCGGGATCATGTGATTTTTTCCCTCCCGGATCATCGCGGAAACGGCGTCGTTCACGACCAGAATCTCGTGCGCCGCGACGCGTCCGCCACCCTTCTTCTTCAGCAGGGTCTGCGCGACGACGCCTTTCAACGAGGACGCCAGCATCATGCGGATCGCTTCCTGCTGCTCGTGCGGAAACTGCTGCACGATCCGGTCGACCGTCGACACCGCCGTGTTCGTGTGCAAAGTGCCAAAGACCAAGTGCCCGGTCTCCGCCGTCTCGATCGCGATCGCGACCGTCTCGAGGTCTCGCATCTCGCCGACGAGCACGATATCCGGATCTTCGCGCAGCGCCGCTTTCAGCGCGCGGGAGAAGGACCCCGTGTGCCGGTGCACCTCGCGCTGGTTCACGAGGCACTTTTGCTGCGTGTGCACGAATTCGATCGGATCCTCGACCGTGAGGATGTGGTCGTGGCGCTGCTTGTTGATCAGGTCGACCATCGCGGCCAGCGTCGTCGACTTGCCCGAGCCGGTCGGGCCCGTGACGACGACGAGGCCTTTGGTGAGGGCGCAGAACTTGGTGATCGCCGGCGGGAGGCCCAGCTGCTCGGCGGTCAGGATCTTCGAAGGGATGTGGCGCATCACCGTGCCGACGCCGTTCTTGTCGCGGAAGACGTTGACCCGGAAGCGGCCGACACCCTTGATCTCGTAGGCGAAGTCCGTGTCGTTGATCTTCATGAACTCGCGCTGGTTTCGCTCTGGCATCATTGGCAGGAGGTAGACCTCCATCTGGTCGGGGCCCACCGCGCCTTGGCCGATGCGCTGGATCTCGCCGTCGACGCGGTAGCAATACGGCTCGCCGCAGGTCATGTGAAGGTCGCTGGCGCGGCGCTTCACCATGTCGATGAGGATCGGGTCGATCGGGTTCTTGCCCGTGCTGACGTCGACGGCGCCGTTGTCGGCAGAGAACTCGATGTGAATTGGCCCGTCGTCTGCCGGCGCGGCGCCATGGGAGCCGCCGCCGGATGCGTGACGCGCGGGAGGAGGGGAGTAGTCGATCTCGATTTGATCGAAGCTCTTCGGCGCGGAACCGCCGCCGCCCCCGGCATAATGCGGCGACGGAATCGGATCAGGAAACGGCGCATGAGCCATCGGCGCCGTGGAAAACGGCATGCCGCCCATCTGCGGGGCGGGTGCAGGCATAGGCGCTGGCGCCGCGCTCGGAAAGGGCAGCATGCCGCCCATTTGCGGGCCGGGGCCTTGCGCGAGGTCGGGTAACTGCGGCGCCGGCGCAGCCCCGAGGAATGGCAGGCTCGTCATCGGGGCTTGCTGCTGCAGCTGCTGCTGTTGCTGTTGCTGTTGCTGCGGTACGCCCATCGGCGCGGCGCCGGGGAAGGGCAGACTCGTCATCGGCGCTTGATGTTGATGCGGCTGCTGCTGCTGCTGCTGCTGCTGCGCCGCGCCCGGAAACGGCAAGCTCGTCATCGGCGGCAGACCGCCCATGGGCTGCGGCGGCTGGGCCGCACCTTGAGGCGCTCCGCCCGGAAAAGGCAAGCTCGTCATCGCCGGGAAGCCGCCACCCATCTGCGGTGATGGCTGCTGCTGCTGCTGCGGCTGCTGCGCCATCGGCGCCACGCCCCCACCCATGTCCCCCATTCCTGCGGGAATGAAGCCTACGGGCGCCATCGGCGCGCGCATCGCGACCGGCGCCGCCTCCGCTGGCGTCGCCACGGTCCGGCTCTGCATCCGCGCCCAGTCGGCGTCGAAGTGCTGCTGGCCCTGCGGTCCGACGTAGATCATGAGGGCGGATGGCGATTGCGGCTGCCCGATGAGCAAGAGCCGGCCGACGTTCGGGATCGCCAGCTGACCTTTCACCACTTGTCGCTGCGCGATCTGCGGTTTCTCGTTCGGAAACAAGAAACCGAAGAGCTTGTGGAGATACGCGTCGTCGACCGGCGTCTCCGCCGCGAACTGCTGCGTTCCCAAGGCGCTCGTCACTTCGATGTGCGCGCCCGACGCCAAGCGCAGCTTCTGCGCGTCGCTGGCCAAGGCCTGCCTCAGGATTTTCTTCAGCTGCTCCATCGCCAATGTTATCGGCGGCTTACAAGCAGAGCTGAACGCGCCCGCCGGCCGCTTTCGGGCGGGCTCGGGAAAGCCAGGGAATCCTGCCTCTACTTGCGAAAACGCCCAAGCACCTCGGACGCCGTCGGGACGCGCAGCGCGGTCGTAAGCCCGAGGTAGACTGCGCCGAACACGCCGAGCACCGAGACTCCGCGCACGATCGGCCCGAGCGCGGCCATCGCGACCGCCAGTCCCCACGCGAGCCCACCCGCCACGAGCGCCGCGACCCAAGGTTTCGCGAGATCGCGCCAGGGCTGCCCGAAGGCGCCGATCCGCGCGCGAAGCGCCCGCGTCGACAGACCGAACTCGATCCATGCGCCGCAGGACGAGGCCAGCGTGAAGCCGAAGGTCGCCTCCATGACGGAGAAGCCGAAACGCTCCCGAGCCCACTGCACGACCGCGTAGCCGGTGGCCGTCGCGAGTAAGATCCGCAGCACTGCGAAGTTGAGCGGCGTCCGCGTGTCCTCCAGCGCCCAAAACGCCGAGGACAAGAGTCGCGTGCGCGAGGTCGCGCCGAGCCCCAGCGCCAAGGCCGAAAGCACCGCGTTCACGAGCGGCACGTCCTCCGCCGTGAAGCGCCCGGTCTGATAGAGCAGAGCGATCGCCACGTCGCCGAGCAGGACGAACGCGACGATCGCCGGCGTCATGAAGAAGCCGACGCGTGCGAGCCCGGCCGCGAGCCGCTTTCGCAGCGCCTCGCGCGTCGTCTCGTGATCGCCCGCCAGGGAGCGCGACATCTCCGGCAGCTCCGTCGCCGTGATCGCCGTGCTGATCAGGGAGAACGGCAGCATGTAGAGATTCTGCGCGTAGCCCGTCGCCGCCAAGACCGACGGCCCCAGGAAGCCCGCGAGCCATTGATCGAGGTAGGCGCTGATCTGGACGACGCCGCGGCTCATCAGCGCGGGCGCGAAGCTTTTGAGCACGCGGCGCACGGGCGCGGCCGACGGGAGGAAGCGGAGCCCTTCCCGTCCGACCAGCCGCAACGCCAGCGGCACTTGCACCAAGAGTTGGAGCAAGGCTCCGGCGACCGTGCCGTAGCACGCGATCTTCCCGAGCTCGTGTTGATCCCCTTGCGCCGCCCAGCCGAATCCGACCAGAGCAAGGATCACCGCCAGATTCATCGCCACCGGCGCCGCGTAGGACGTGAAAAACCGCCGGTGGCTGTTCAAGACGCCGAGGCACCAGGCCGCGAGCACCAGGAACGCGATCCCCGGGAGAATAATGATCACATAGGAGACCGTCAGCTCCTGGATCTCCGGCGTGAAGCCCGCCGTCAAGGACCGGACGATCGGCCGGGCGCACAGGATCAAGGCCGCGGTCAAGAGGGTGACGACGCCGGCGAGGAGTCCGAGCACGGTCCCCGCCAGCTCTTTCGCCTCTTTCTCGCGCCCTTCCGCCAGCAAGCGCGCGTACACCGGAATGAAGGAGGCCGACAACGCGCCTTCGCCGAAGAGGTTCTGCAAGACGTTGGGGATACGCGTCGCCGCGCGATAGGCGCCTGCTGCCTCGCCTGCGCCGAGAAAATGCGCCAAGACGCGCTCGCGCACCAGTCCGAAGACGCGCGAAGCGAAGATTCCTGCGACAACGGCGAGGGCGGCGCTCGGGGGGCGGCCTCGTTTCGTCGGTGCAGCGGCGGGGGTCTCTCGGGGTGCCATGCCCCCCAGACTAGCGCATTATCAGAGCTTGAGCACGAACACGTCGCTCGAGCCCGCGTTGACGCGGTAATCCAGCCCCACGGTCGAGAAGTCAAAGTCGGTCGAGCAGCCGAAGCGGCCGAAGGCCCGCACGTCCTCGCCGTCCGTGACGTCGAAGCTGAGGGCGTCGATCCGGTCGTCGCAGGTGTGCGCCGCGACGCTCGCCGCGCCCACGGTCTTCGCCCATTTGTAGCTGCCGTCGGCGCCGAGCTTCAAAGCCAGCGCGTCGCCGTCGGATCTCGTCGCGCGCGCGTCGACCGCCGCCTCGGGGTCGAAGTCGATCGCGCCGCCGCTATTGGGTGCGTCGCCGTAGCCGACCTCGCCGCCGACGAAGACCGCGTTCTGCGCGTCGATGGTCAAGCTCGTGGCCCGGTCGTGGTAAGAGCCGCCCGCGGTGTAGATCCACTTCTTGTTGCCCGTTGCCCCGAGCTTGACGACGAAGAGATCGTCCGTCGCCGGATCGACGCTGTGGCGCGCGTCCACGCTGCCGCTGGGGTCGAAGTCGACGTCGCCGACGAAGCCGCCCGCGACCGCGACGTCCGCGTCGGCATCGGCCGCGAGCGCCCGGATGCGCACCGTGCCGCCGCCGACCGGGGTCAAGCGCTTGGTCCACTGATAGGTTCCGACGCCGTCGCCCGCCACCTTCATGACGTAGGCATCGCGCCCGCTCGTGCTCGTGATCGTATCCGTCGGCGCGCCCCAGTCGAAGTCGGCGGTGCCGCGGAAATGACCGGCGACGAAGACGTTGCCATCGCCGTCGACCGCGAGCCCCGTGACGTCGTGCTCGACGCCTAGGCCCCACGTGTGCACCCAGACCTTACTGAGCGACGTGTCGAGCTTGAGGAGGAAGCCGACCCAGCCGTCGTCCGTGGCGCCGACCGAGACCGGCACGTCGCCCAAGAGCTGCGGATCCAAGGCGGTCGCGTCCGGATAGACGCCCGCGACGTAGATGTTGTCGTTCGCGTCGACGATGATGCGCCGCGGCTGGAAGCGTTTCGTCAGCGCGCCCTCGGGCTCGCCGCCAAACGTGATGACGGAGTCGAAAGCGCCGCCGCCCGTGAGCTTGACCACGAAGGCGTCGCCCGTCGTGCCAACGAGGTTCGAGGTCTCGTTCGACGTGCCGGCGCCCGGATCAAAGTCGAGGGTGCCTTCGTAAGTGCCGACGGCGTAAACGCCGCCGGCGGAGTCACTGGCGACGCCGAAGCCTTCCAGCTCCGTCGCGCCGCCGTCCCACTGCGCCGACCAAGCGTAAGTTCCGTCGTCGCCCATTCGGGAAACGTAGACGTTGCGGCCGCCAACGAGTTTCGTCTTCACGTTCGTGCCCGTCGTCCAGTCGAGGTCGACCCCGCTCGCATCCGTCGCCGCGTAGCTGCCGAGGAGGAGCAGGTCGCCGGTCGGGAGGCGCGCCATGGCGTGGCTCTGGTCCGAGGAGTTGCCGCCCCAGCTTAGGGTGCCGAGATAGGCGCTGCGGGCTTGGTCTTTCGGGAACTCGTCGCCGCCGACCAAGACTTTGCCGGCGGAGAGCTCGTCCGCGGCGCATAGCGCGGCGCTTTCGCCCTCGCCCTTCGTGTCTTGGTCGACGTCTTCGAAAGCTTGCACGAGCTTCCAGGCCTCGGGATTCGTGTCGTCGCAGTCGTCCACGGCGGCCACGTGGCCCGCGGGCGGGGTCGCCCCCATGCAGACGTAGACCTGCGCGCCGCCGCGGCCGTCGCCATCGAAATCGGTCGCCGCGGCGCCGATCACCCACACCGTAGCGTCGTCGTCGTTGCAGTCACGCTCGTCGGACGTCGGCGCCGCGAGGTAGCCGGTCGGCAGGGCCGTGCCCGCGCAAACCTCGCCTGCCTGCGCGATGAACTTGCCGTCCGCGTCGGCGTCGCGGAGCGAGTACGGCGACTTTTGCGTGAGGGTCGGATCGTCGGGAGCGCAGTCCTCGGCGTCGAGCTTCACGTCTTTGTCGCGATCGGAAACCCAGACCGCCGCCTGATAGACCGGGCTCGCAGTGCCCGCGTCGTCCGCGACCTTCACGTAGAGAGTCCGCTTGCCGTCACCGGCGAGCGTGTGCACGAAGTCTTTTTGCAGGGGGCGCCATTCGGCCCCGGTGAACGCTTCGTCTTCGGCCGTCATCATCAAGGTCGCGGTCGGCGACGGCTCGACGTGGACCGCGACCGCCCGCGTCGGCGACAGCTCGAGCCCGCCGTTCACGACGACGACCGCTGAGGTGCCCGTAGCCGAGAAGAGCGTGACGACCGCGAGCTCCGTCGCCTTGCCCGTCGTCACGGCGATCGACGCCGAATCCTGCGTGAGGTAGCCGGGGTGCTCGTAGCGTACCTGCCATGCGCCGTCCGGAACGCCGGCGATCACGAAGTTGCCGAGGTTGTCGGTCTTCGCCGAAAGCGCCGCGAGCGGCAGGCTGACGGCGGTCCCGGCGAAGTCGACCTGGCCGTCGAGGAGGACTCTGCCCTTGACGAAGCCCGTCGGCTTCAGCTGCAAGGCGCCGATCGTCGTCGACTCACCCTTCTTCACCGGCACGTCCGCGGAAAGCCCCGCATACGGCGCGCCGTTCAAAGTCGCGAAAGCGTACAAGGTGTAGTTCGTCGTCTGTGCCGCAGCAGCTGCGGCGGCTTTCGCGGCATCCGTCGAGGCCGTGTCCGCGAGCCCGAAGCCGCCGACGGCCGCTTTCACGGGCGTCGCCGACGGTGGCGGCGCCGCCTCGATCGTCAGGGTGAACGCGCCGGCCGCATCGGCCGTCGCTTGCAGCGAAGGCTTCCCGGAGACGACGATGGTCGCGCCGGCGAAGCTCAGGGCTGCGGCGTTCGTCGGATCTGACTCGAGCGCCAAGGTTCCCTTGATGGCGGTCGCGCCGATCGTCTCCGTCTTGGCGGTCTGCTTGCGTCCGGTCGCGCCGCGCGTGACGACGGGCTCGTTGCAAGCGGCGAAGCCGAGTGCCAGGACGAGGCCGAAGAGTTGCAGAATGTGCGGGCGAGGTGATCTCATATCCATATATGGATCGGCATTCCCCGCCCGGGCTTGACCGGGAATCGCGCGCCTGCAAAATGTGGCGGTAAGTGCCGGGGTCCTTTGCGTGAACTGCCACCCCCTCAAGTTTTGCCGATTTCCGCCGATAAGGCAGACACCGAAGCTTGTCCGCGCGCTCCGCGCTCCTGGAGGATTCCCGAAATGCTGCGTTCCCTGATCGCTGCCACAGCCATGATCGCGGTTTTCTCCGCCGCCGCCTGCAACAACGCCGAGCTCACCGGCACCGCCAAGAAGCGCACGGGACTGCCGCAGCCCGCGGCCCCGGTCGTCCCGGGCCAGCCTTCGCCTCCCGCAACGCCGGCGCCGAGCCCGAAACCGACGACTCCGGCCCCGAATACGCCCAATCCGAACCCGCAGCCGCAGGTGCCGGGCCAGCCGCCCGTCATCACCGAGCCGCCGATCGAGTTCCCCCCGGACCCGACGCCCGGTCCGAACCCCCCGGGCGTCGGCAGCGACATCGACACCGGCTCGGGCCCGTCCTTCATCGACATCATCGGCGGCCTGCTCAAAGTTCTCACCGACGTGCAAATCGACCAGCCGAACGAGAACGAAGTCATCTTCGGCGGCAACAAGGTCTTCCACATCGGTGACGGCGAGTTTGCCTCGACCTCCGAATGCGCCGCGGAAATCGACTCTTATCGCCTGAAGGGCACGCGCTACTTCTTCGAGTTCGAGGTCCTTGGCGACGCCACCACGATCAACGCTTCCATCGGCAAGATCTGCGGCGTCGACTACAACGAGTCGAACTCGGTCTTCCTGCAGAACGCGGCCTCGAACCTCGAGCAGCTCCCCATCAGCAAGGCTCAGACGACCGCGACTTTCCAGGCGAGGACGCTGAACAAGGGCAAATACACCATCCTCGTCGAGTCCCGCGCCGCCGGCGCCGAAAACCGCGACACGCCGAACGATCATGACGACTACATCGTCGGCCTCGTGAAGATCTCTGCCGACAAGCCCATCAAGCCGGGCCGCGTCGGCGCCCGCCCGTAAACCTGCCGGCCGGGCAGAGTGACCAATTTTTCGACGCAGCGCGCCTCTTCTAGGCGCGCTCTTCCTTTTCAAGCCCCCGACTCCACTCCTCATTCGTCCCCGCACGCTCCTTGCACCAACGCCAGCGGGAAACCGGATCGGAACCAAGTGGAGTGCTCAAGTGGAATCTCAACGCCGTTCGACCCTGAAGTGGCTCCTCACCGCAGCCTTGGCCCTCGGTGCCAGCGCCGGCTACGTCGCTGTCGACGCCAGGGCGCCGTTCTCGACGCCGTCGCCCTTCGCGACGCTCGAGCTTAAAGCGCAGACGCGCAGCCTCACCTCGCCGATCCTCCCGCTCAGCGCCGACGCGAAAGGCCAAGCGCCCTTCTTCGCCGCCGCGCTCCGCGACGCCGACCTGGCGCAACGCCGTCCCGAAGACGAAGAAGGCGCCACGCGCCTCGCCCAAGAGCTGAAAGAGATCCGCGGCGACCTATCCCGCTCGCAAGGCGGCCGCGCCCTCGAGCTCAGCGAGCAAGCCGTCGAGAACGCCACCGTCCTCGCTTACTACTTCGAAGACGTCCTTTCTGGCCGCCTCGAAGGCGACCGCAGCAAAGCCCGCGCAAATTTCGACGCGATGCGCAACGTCGCTGTCACGCACGCCAACGCGCTGCAAAAGCTCACCAACGACGAAGGCGTCCGCGCCAAAGCTCGGTACCACGCGCTATCCCTCGACTTCGCCGCCGGCAAGAACCGCGGCGCCACCGCCGCCGCCATGGCGAAGCTGGCCGACGGTAAGCTCCCGGCCGCGATGAAATCCCGCGCCCGCCTCGCCCTCGTCCTCGTCGAAGTCGATGCCGGCTCGAAGAAGGCCTTGAAAGAGGTCGCCGGCCTCGCGAAAGGCCTGTCGGCCGAAGCCCAAATCGGCGTACGCCTGACCGCGGCCCGCGCCGCCGCCCGCGCCCACGACGCTTCGTATCGCACGCACCTCTCCGCCGCCGTCGCCAAGTCGGCCGGCCTCTCGGAAGCCGCGAAGACCTCGGTCCTGAAATTCTCCCTCGGCGTCTGGCAGACCGCGGAAGCCGGCCGCTTCGCCTGGGACAAAGCGCCTTTCTCGCTGAAAGCGTTCTCGGACACCGTCGCGGCGCAAGCCATCTCCGAGCGCATCGCTCTCGCCGCATGGGCGAAGGGTGACCGCGCCGGCTCCATCAAGCGTTACGAAAACCTCGCCAGCGCGTTCGCCGGCCGCGGCGAGAAAGCCGAGCTCGACCTCCGCGCCTTGGACCTCCGCCGCGCCGACGGCAACGTCCGCGGCTACGAGCAAGCCCTGATCCGCGCCGAGAAATCCTACCTCGACCCGCAAGCGCTGGGCGAAGGCAAAGAAGCCCAAGTCAAAGTCGTCGCGGCCGAGATCTCGCGCCGGCACGGAGAGCTCGTGATGGGCGAGATTGCCCGCGCGTCGTCGCCCTCAGTCTCCAAGGCCGAGCGCTCGACCGCCATCGCGATGGCCGACGCCTACGTCCTCTCAATCGACGACGCCGCCAAGCAAGAGAACGTACGCGCCAAAGTCGGCTCGCTCTACGCGCTGAACGGCCAACATCGTGAAGCGGTCGCGCTCTTCAAAGAGCTCGCCGAAGAGAGCAAGACGAACGCGAAGCACTACCTCGCCTCGGCCGTCGACTCGCAATCCATCCTCGCATCCTGGCCGAAAGAAGCTCCCTGGGGCGGCTACAAGGCCGGCGACGAGAACGAGCGCAGCCAACTCCTCGACCTCTACGTGAAGCTCGGCGCCGAAGGCGGCAAAAAGGCCTCGTGGCCGATGCTGGCGCAGACCGGCCTCCTGCAAGTCTCGCTGAACCAAGTGGACCTCGCCTTCAAAGGTTGGACCGTGGCCCTCAAAGTTGACGGCCAGGGCACGCACGCGGCGAACGCGGCGGGCTGGATGCTCACCGCCTACGAAAAAGCCGGCGAATGGGCCGCGCTCGAGTCCGTCTCCCGCATCGTCCTCAAGCGAGAGGTCGCCGCCGTCTTCAAAGGCAGCCGCGTCGACGCGATGCAGTTGCTCGGCCTGGCCCTCCTCGAAGGCGGCAAGGACGCGATGGACGAGGCGAAGTTCAAAGTCGCCGTCGCCAAGCTGAAAGAGTTCGTGAAGGACCACGCGGCCTCCAAGCGCCACGACGAAGGCTTCTTCCTCCTCGCCTCCGCCTTCCGCGGCGACGGCCAGCACAAGTCCTCGATCGAGACCCTGATCTCCTTCACCGAGCGCTACCCGAGCTCGAAGTTCTACCGCCAAGCGCTCCTCAACGGCGGCGACTGGTCGGCGCCCATGGCCTACGAGGAGAACGCTATCTTCTTCTGGCAGCGCTTCGTCAACAACTTCAACGCCGACTCCGAAGCGGGCCGCGTGCGTGACGGCCTGACGTCCCTCTACCTGGGCCGCGGCCTCTACGCCGAAGCGATCTCGACCCTCGACCAGACTGTGAAATCGCCGAGCGCCGGCGCCGAGAAGAAAGCCGACGCCCTCGTCAGCATCATGCAGCTCGAAGAGCGTCACGGCGCCGTCGCCCGGGCCGAGCGCGCCGCCGACCTCCTGATCAAAGCGTCCGACGCCCCCGAGGCCGCAAAGGCGCAAGCCTTCGGCGTCAAGGCCCGCGCCTTCGCCAAAGCCGGCAAAGCCGTCGAGCTGAAGCAGCTCGAAGCGCAAGTCCAGGGCATCGGCTCCGGCTCGATCGAGTCGCAAGAGACCTTGGGCGAGATCCGCTTCTACATCGCCAGCGCCGCCAGCTACACGGTTCTGAAGAAGTTCTTCAACCTGGCCCTGAAAGACCCGAACGAGACGATCGAGAAGCGTTACGCCGCCTTCAACGGCGCCCGCACCGCTTTCAACGCCGTCTGCGACGCCGGCCAGTCCAGCTTCTGCGCCCCCGCGATGCATCGCCTGGCGCGCCTCGCCGAGGAGTTCTCCAAGTCGCTCGACGACGTCGAGATCCAAGAGCAGCTCGCCAAGAACGTCGTCGACAAGTTCAAGGCCCGCAAGCAGCACGTTCAGAACGAAGCGACCCGCGTCGTGCAGATCGCCGACTCCAAGGCCGTCTCGACCGTGAAACAGGGCTTCACCGATCCCGAGTGGACGCAGGCGGTTCTTTGGCAGAACGCGTCGGACTGGAACTTCGAGCGCGTCAGCGGCGAAGCGGGCAACGGATTCGTGCAATGGACCACGCGCTAATACCACCGGGAGCGGAGATCATCATGTTGAAGCTGAAAAACACCGTCGGAATCATCCTACTGGCAGCTCTGTCGAGCGCCTGCACCACCCTGGGCAACAACGCCGAGACGCTTTCGGGCGACAAGAAGAGCGTCGTCGTCACCCAAACCGGCCGGCGCGAGCCGATCGTCTCGGGCCACGAGCGTCGCTACTTCCTCGACCTGCGCCAGAAGAAGGCGCTCCTTCCGCGCATGAGCGGCGCCCTCGCGACGGGTGAGGCGCAAGCCGCGCTCGAGCTCGCCCGTGGCCAGCTCGCCAAGAAGCCAGGCGACGTTGAAGCGATGATCCTGATGGCGAACGCTCTGATCATGACCAAGAACTACGACCTCGCTGCCTATTACGCCGGCCTCGTCGACAAAGCCTCGCCGGGCCACGCCGCCGCGCTGAACGTCAAAGGCGTCGCGACGATGCTGACCCCCAAAGCGCGCATGGCCGACTTCCGCAAGGCGGTCGCCTACTTCGAGGCCGCCTTCGCCGCCGACGAGAAGCAGATCGCGCCCGGCATGAACCTCGCTTCCCTGCAGCTCGAGCTCGGCAACGCTGGAGCGGCCGCCAAGACCTTCGGGCAGGTCGCGAATCGTTGCGGCGACTGCACCGCCGCGCTGATGGGCTTCGGCATCGCGTCCTCGCGCTCCGGCGGCTTCGTCGCCGCCAAAGGCGCCTTCGAGAAGGTCCTCGCTCGCAATGCGCACCACTCCGCCGCGCTTTACCAGATCGCCCTCGTTCACAAGAACGGCCTGGGCGACTCGAAGCGCGCCGAAGCCTACTTGAACCAGCTCCTCGCCGACTCGTCGATCAAAGACACCGCGACCCGCGAGCGTGCGCACTCGGTCCTCCGCTCGTCGAAAGGCACGATGGCGCCCAGCGACCGCCTCGAGGTCGCCGACGAAAATGACGCCAAGGACGCCGAGCTCATGCTGACGACGATGGACGCGGACTCGGTCGAAGAGTAAGGAAAATCATGGTTTTACGCGGCGGTGTCCGATCGGCTACAATAAGGTAAATGAGCCTAAGCCTTTCTCTACCCCGCGTCCGCGCCGCCGCGAGCCTCGCCCTTTGCGGCGGCCTCGCGGCGTCCGGCTGTAAGCAGGGCTTCCAGGTCTCGACGACGGCTTACGTCGTCGGTCCCACGGTCGACATCATCTCGATCGACAAGCCCACCGTCGAGAAAATCGACCCCGACGTCCTAAACGCCTCGGTGATGATCGCGACGCGCCTCGAGAGTAAGCGCGTAAAATTCTGCTCTGGCACCTTGATCGGGCCGGAGACCGGCGCTGACGGCTACCGCGTGCTGTCGAATCATCATTGCTTCGCGGTCGCCGACGCCGACGGCAAGGCGACGCAGGCGATGATCCCAGAGGCGTGCAAGGGCACGACCGCCTACTTCGGCTTTTTGCGCGGCCAAGCCGGCGAGGCGACGCCGGTCGCCTGCAAGCCGGGCTCCCTGCGCACCAATTTCGACGGCGATCTTTCCGTCTTCACCCTGGCGTCGAAGCCGCCGGAAAAGCACCGCCCGATCGTGATCAACGAGAAAGAGGACGGCCTCGAGAATCGCGCGGCGCTGATCGTTCATTATCCCGACGTCGATGCCGAGATGGAGGTGCCGCCCGACGGTGGCCCGAAGCTCCCCACCGCCGCGGCGACGCTCAACGACTGCAAGGTCGTCGGCCCTTTCGCCGTCAGCGAGTGGGACCTCGATCGCACCTTGCCGTTCAGCTTCCGCCACACCTGCGACCTCATCCACGGCTCTTCGGGCTCCGGCTTGATCGACGCGAAGACCGGGAAGCTCTTGGGCGTGAACTGGGGTGGCATCAAGATCTCTTACGACGACGGCGTCCGCACCGACAACGTCGCGACGCGTGCGCGGTACGTGCTCGCCTTTCTCAACGGCACCGTCGAAGACGAGATGAAACAGATCGAGGCACGCCGGCAGAGCGCGGACGCCGTCGCGTCGACAAAAGCCGAAGGCGGCGAGCTGAAGGGGAGGACGCAGACCGTGGCCGAGAACGTGAAGAAACGCTGCGGCGTCGTCGCAGAACACCCTGCCAGGAGCCACGCGCTAGCCCTGGTCCTGGCCTTGTTGGCCCCCTTCTGCGTCCTCCGCCCCTCGGCGCTTCAGCGATCTTCCGGCCGGAAACGGACGATCGCCGGAGCGCCGAGGAGCGGAGCGCGCCGAGCTTGGGCACCATTTTTAGTTTTCGCTGCGGCATCATTCGCGGCCCCCGCCGCCCGCGCCACCACCACGCCACTCGCCAAGCCGACGCCGCAATCCGGCTGGGCCACGAGCTACCTCGTCTCGGCGGCCTTCCTCGCCGAGTACGAATCCGTCCTCGCCGCCGTGCCTGAGGAGACCCGCGACGCCGCGATGCGGACGCCGGAGGTCGAGGCCTTAGGCCGTCGCGCCGCCTTCGCCCTGGCCGCGATGCGCGCCAAGGAGCAGGGCGCGCCCGACCGCGCCCACGTCGAAGCCCTCCTGAAGGACCACGCCACGCGCTTGGGGGCGGCCTCGCCCTTCTCGGAGGCCGCGGGCGACCCGACCGCGCTCGCTCCGACCTTCCGCGATCCCTTGCGCGGGCACTGGGACCGGCTGGCCGAGTTCTATAAACAACCGATCCCGAGCTGTCCGATCGATATCGACGACGTCCGCGCCTTCGCGGCGCACCAGCGCCTCCTCCTCGACGGCGAGAAGAGCGTCAACGCCAAGTCGCTCTTGAAGCCGGTCGCCGCGTGGGACCTCGCGAAGACGCAATGCCTCGTCTTCGCGCTCATGGCGGCTTCGCCCGATGCGAAGGCGAAGCAGGGCTTCGAGCCGGTCCACCTCCTCAACGCGCTGACCCAGACCGGCTCGCCGCACATGCAGGACCAAGCGCTGCGCTCGATGTTCGCATTGCGCAATTTTCAGCTCGGGCAATACGCCGAAGCCCTTCGCGCGCTGGTCGAGCTCTCCGATCACGAGCCCTCCTTTCGCCTCGCCTACGATCTCGTGCAGCGCGTCTTCAGCCTGCGGCAAAAGGGCGAAGGCGCCGTCGCCTTGCAGGGGCTTTAGATGCGGCGCCGCCTCGCGGTCCTCCTCTTCGTCCCGCTGTGCACCGTGCTCGCGGCCGCCGGCGAGCACGATCCGCCGCCGCCGCCGCCGGCCCCGGCCGACCTGCCCGTGCCGCCGCGGCCCGGCCAGCCGTCGCCGCCAGAAGCTCCCGACAGCCCCCAGCTGCAGCGCTATCAGGACTGCTTCCAGAAAATGATCGACGCCGGCGTCGCCGACAACGTGTTCATGAAGCGCTGCTTGGGCCTGCCCGAGCAGACGACGAAGCGCAGCGGCACGGCCGCCCCGCTCAGCACCGACGAGGCCGAGAAGGCGCTGAAGGACGCGATACCCGAGCTCAAGGTCTGCTACGACAAGACGCTCCTCGCCTGGAAGGAGCTGGGCGTGAAGCCGAACGGCACCCTGTCGTTCAGGATCGCGGCGCCGAAGGGCGTGGTGCAATCCGTCACGTTCGACCACGGCCTGACCGACGGCACTCTGATCGGCTGTTTCCGCGAGCGCCTGAAAACGCTCGGCTTGCGCAAGAACGAGGTCGCCGGCCCCGTCGAGATCTATGCTCGCTACGTCCTAAGGCCGGCCGCCGCGCCAGTGAAGCTCGACGAGGACGCCCTAAAGCTCTCAGGCCCGGCCTACGGCATCGCCCCGGAAGACGCGCTTTCTGTCTTCCGCAAGAATGCGCCGAAGGTCCGCAAGTGCTGGGACGAGGTCGTCCGCAAGAAGAAGGACGCCACCGGACGACTCGCCGTCACGCTCACCGTCAGTGAGAAAGGCCGGGTCGTCGGCGTCGCCTACCGCGAGTTCGCGGTGAGCGACGAGCGGCAGAAGGACTCCTTCAAGGGCTGCGTCTCTCGCGAGCTGAAGCGCTGGAAGTTCCCGCGTCCGGGCGCCGGCGAGGCCGTGCCGGTCGAGTATCCGCCCTTCGACTTCCGGCCGCGCTGAGCGCGCCGCCGGCGTCCGCAAAACCTGAGCGTAGACCTGGACTTAGGCGTAGGCGTCCGGCCGGGGTGTGATCCTGATCCCCGACAAGTTGCTCCAGCCCTGAGCTTTCGTGTAGACGGAGGGTCGCAACCTCACTGGAGCCTCACGCCATGCGCCTTGCCCTCGCTCTCGTCCTCGCCGTTACGACATCGGCTGCCGCGCAAGCGGCCGGCAACGTCGAAAAGCTTACCAAGCTCAAGCCGTTCCAAAGCCTGACGGTCTCCGGCTGCTTCGACGTCCAGCTCGCGCAGGGCGTCGAGCCGCAGCTGTCGATCTCCGCCTCGGAAGCGCAGCAAGCGAAGATCAAGGTCGACCAATTGGGCGGCAAGGTGGAGATCAAACCGTCCGACGACGACGTCTGCGACGGCAACCCGGAGATCGCGATCACGGTCGTTTCGGCCTTCGCCAAAGATGACGAGGTCAGCCTGACCGTCCGCGGCGCCGGCGACCTCGACGCGACCTTGCCGCAGGTGAAGACGATCACTCTCTCGATCTCCGGCGCCGGCGATCTGACCCTGAAGCAGGCCGCGGGCACGACCGCGGCCTCCTGCCGTCTCGAGATCTCCGGCGCCGGCGACATCGAGGCGAAGGACCTCGCCTGCGCCTCGGCCGAGATCTCGGTGCGCGGCTCGGGCGAAGCCGAGCTCGCCGGCAAGACGCAGAAGTGCCTTCTCGAGGTCCGCGGCTCCGGCGACGTCGATGCTTCGAGGCTCGCCTGCGACGCCGCGAAAGTCGACGTCAGCGGCAGCGGCAACGTCGTCCTCGCGAAGATCGAAGAGCTCGAGGTCGCGATCCGCGGCAGCGGCAACGTTTCCTACAAGGGCGAGCCTAAGCTGAAGAGCGCGGAGATTCGGGGCAGTGGGAAGCTGCGGAAGCTGTAGGTATTTTTTTTGCCGCAGAGAACGCAGAGTTCTCTGCGGTAAAATGCCTTACTTCAACTTCTGATACATCTCAGCCCGATGCACGGACGCATCATACTTCTGCACGAAGCCGCTCGACTTGAAGATCGGCCGCACCGCCCGGTTGTCCTCGGCGGCCCCGTGGCACAGCTGCGTGTCGAACGGATGCCACGAGAAGATCTGGTCCGAGCCCCACACGTCGCCGTAGAGCACCGCGTTGTCGTTGAAATCCTCGATCGAATGCTGAGCATCCTTATGGCAACGCTGGCAGGACTCGTCGCGCACTTCGATCAGGCCTGCATCGTAGTTGTTCGGCGTGACGCCGAAGCTCGCCGAGGTCGACGCCGCATAGGTCTTCTGGCCGCCGACCGTCTTCCACGTGTCGCCGTAAGCCGAGACGAACGTCGTCTGCGTCAGGAGCTCCTTCACCAAAGCGTCGTCGCCTAGCGCGGGGATCGTGTCGATGACGCCGTCTTGCTCGAAGACGCCGGGATAGATCTTCGAGCCGACCTTCTTCGCCTGCAACGAGCCTTGACCTTCGAGGTGCTCGACTGCGGCCTTGAGCGCCGCGTTGGCTTGCCACTGTGGTCTTTTCGCCTTGATCGCTTCCGCCAGGGACGAAGCCGTCGGGAACGGCCGATACGCGTTCGTCGCCCAGCCGGAGAGCCAGCGCTCGCGCGTTCTGAGCTCCGCGGGGTAAAGGTTGCCGCTGCCGTCTTTCACGAAGATCATCTCGCCGAAGAGCGTGCCCTTCGGGAACATCCATTGCCACTGCACCAGGCCGAAACCGCCGCGGTTGCCGTTGACGATCCAGTACGCGACCGGTTGCAGCTTGCCGTCGACGACCGGGAGTGAGACGAAGTCGACGACATAGACGTTGGTCGACTTGTCGGTGCCGGCCGTGTGCCCGAACGGATAGTTGAACGTCTTGCCGTCATCGCTGAACATCTGCCGGCCGCCCGGGATGATGTTGATCAGGCTCGGGCCTTCGGCGTTCGGGCGGCAGCCGACCGTCACGTCCGGGGCGACGCTGTCCTGATAGGAAGGCGGCATCACCTCGTGGTCGTACCACAAAGTGTTCGCGTCCTCGAAAACGCGTTGGAGGCGCGGCACGGCGATCTTCGGCAGGGCCGCTTTGTACCGCGCGATTTTGGCGTCGGAGAGGAGCTTCGGCACGCTCACGTCGTAGCTACCCGGGGCGGCGTCGGCGTTGTCGGCAGCAAGGATCGCGGCATTGTCCGGGCCAGAGCCGATGTCGGTCGAGCCACAAGCGTAAACGGTAGCGGCGAGCAGCAACGTGCTGACGGTGACGAGTTTCACGAGGGCTCCGGCATCTGAATCAAGGGTCGCGCCCTTCTTTCAAGAAGCCGGCCAGCCCGCATGACCGTCAAATCAACGGCTTATGCCCGGTATTCGCGTCTACAGCTTGGTCGCTCGGACGCGGAGAATGCTGCTGCAGGCCAGTGTCGAGCGGTTGGCCTCCAGGAGCTTGTCGAGACCGCCCTCTTCGCCCGTGCACGACTTCATCCCTGCGGCTAGCGGTACCTCGCCCGAGTACCGCTCCTCGCGCAGCTCCAAGGTCGTCCCGGCGAGCGCCGCCGAGGCGAAGCTGAAGCTGAACCAGCATTTCCCGGCGTCGCTCGAAGGCGAGGCCGACAGGGTCTCCGCGGCCTTCCAAAGGCCGTCCTCGAAGCGCTCGAAAGTCCAGTTGAGCATCATCGAGGTCGAGCATTCCGTCGCGGAGTTGCAGGAGTAGTAGGTGAGGGGCACGGTCTGGCCGAAGAATTCGGCCGAGGAGAGCTTGAAAAACGGGTCCTTGAACTCCCAGGAGTCGGCCTCGCGGAAGCTCGTCTCGTCGCAACCTGTTCCCGTCCGGAGACGCTCGGTCGTCTGGTAGGTTCCGTAATAGGGCGCCGCCGCGGCCGCGGCCGTCGCGTCACCTTCGCCGTCGCCTTTGCCGGCTTTGCCCTCGTCGTCGGAGTCCTTGGCGCATCCGAGAATCGCCAGGGCCAGGGCCAGGCCCGAGGCGAGCGCCAACAAAATGCGCATGAGGATTTCCTTTCAGACTATTGTTTTTTCAAGCTTATGCTAGGATCCCGCGCCTGAGCCAATTGTTTCGAGCCCTACGCCGAGGACGCCGAATCCGCGTGAATAACTCGCTGAAACCGTTCCGTGACGTCGTCTCTGCCGGGGAGCCGTTGCTCTTCGACGGGGCCATGGGCACGGCTCTGTACAACAAGGGTGTGTTCATCAACCGGTGCTTCGAGGACGCCAACCTCTCGAACCCGAACCTGGTGAAAGAGGTGCACGCCGAGTACCTCGCCGCCGGCGCTCAGGTCATTACGACCAACAGCTTCGGCGCCAACGCCTTCAAGCTTCGTGGCCACAATCTCCACGACAAGGTGCATCAGATCAACCGCGAGGCGGGCGTCTTGGCGCGCGCCGTCGCGAAGGATCAAGCCTACGTCGCCGGCTCGGTCGGCCCGCTCGGCGTGCGCATCGAGCCCTGGGGCCCGACCTCCTTCGAGGAAGCGCGCGCCGCGTTCCGCGAGCAGATCGCGGGCCTCGTCGAAGGCGGCATCGACGTCGTCTGCTTCGAGACCTTCTCCGACATCAGCGAGATTCACCAGGCCATTCTGGCCGCGCGCGACGTCAGCCCCGCGCTGCCGATCATCGCGCATCTCGTCATCAACCCCGACGGCCAGACGCCGATGGGGACGCCCCTCGAATGGGCGATGAAGAAGCTGGACGAATGGGGCGTCGAGGCCGTCGGCCTCAACTGCTCGGTCGGTCCGGCGCCGATGATGACCGCTATCGCGCGCATCCGCGCCGCGACGCTAAAGCCGATTTCCTTCCAGCCGAACGCCGGCCTGCCAAAGGACGTCGAAGGTCGTCAGATCTACATGTCGACGCCGGAGTACATGGCCGAGTTCGCCAAGAACTTTCTCCAGGCCGGCGTGCAGTTCGTCGGCGGCTGTTGCGGCACCGGCGCCGAGCACGTGCGCTCGATGGCCAACGCCATCCGTCACTACAAGGCGCTCGCGGGCGGCTCGACGCCGCCGCCGAAGAAACGGACCAAGGTCGAGCTCTCCGCCGCGCTAGAGGCGGGCAAGGCGCCCGAGGCCACCCGCGTTCCGGCCGTGGAGAAGTCCTTATGGGCGCGGAAGATCGCCCGCGGCGAGAAGGTCTATTCGGTCGAGCTCCTGCCTCCGCAGGGCGTCTCGCCGGAGAAAATCCTCGCCAGCTCTGCCGCGCTGAAAAAAGCCGGGATCGACGCCGTCAACATCCCCGACGGCCCGCGCGCCTCGGCCCGCATGAGCGCGATCCTGACCGCCGTGATGATCGAGCAACGCGCCGGCATCGAGACCGTCCTTCACTACACGTGCCGCGACCGTAACCTTCTCGGGATGCAGTCGGACATGCTCGGCGCGCACGCGATCGGCCTGCGCAACCTGCTCCTCGTCACCGGTGATCCGCCGAAAATGGGGAGTTACCCGAACGCGACGGGCGTCTTCGACGTCGACGCGATCGGCCTCACCAACATGGTGCATCGCTTGAACGGCGGCATCGACCTCGGCGGCCGACCGATCGGGGCGCCCACGGCGCTCTCCGTCGGCGTCGGCGTCAACCCGGTGCACCGTGATTTCGATTACGAGATGAAGCGCTTCAAGTACAAGGTCGAGGCCGGCGCCGAGTGGGCGATCACGCAGCCCGTGTTCGACCTCGAGGCGATGTGGCGCTTTCTCGATAAGTGCCACAAGCTGAAGCTCAAGATTCCGATCATCGCCGGCGTCTGGCCGCTCCTCAGCCACCGCAACGCCGTCTTCATGAACAACGAGGTCCCGGGCGTCGTCATTCCCGAGCCGATCATGCGGCGGATGGAAGCCGTCACCGATCCCGAAGACGCCAAGAAGGTCGGCATCGAGATCGCCGCCGAAATGGTGGAGAAGCTCACCGAGAAAGTGCACGGCATTCAGCTGTCGGCGCCGTTCGGCAAGATCGAGCTGGCGCTTGCCATCATAGGTCGTTGACTAGACTCCCGTAATCGGAAATTTTCTTGAGCTTTGCCGCGGACTTGTCGAAGGAGCGGTTGGCCCTTGAATCCGGTTCCGGGAGGTTCGTGATGCCTTGGAAGCGCAGTCTCTTGTCGATGACGGCATCATGCGCGCTCGCGCTCGCCGCTTCGTCCTGCCAGCCGGCGAATGACAGCGACGCCAGCAGCACGAAGCCGGTGACGCCATCACCCGCACCGGCGCCCGCGACGCCCGCCTCGCCGGTCGTGGTCCCCGGAACGATCGATGCGCAGCCCACGCAATCGCCTCCTGGCGATCCGCAAACGCAGATTCCGCCGACGTCCACTTTCCCAGCTTTGCCGTCGAGCATCCCCGAAGACACCTTCTCCGTCTCCGGCACCCTGGCGATCACGCTCGGCCTCGCTGAGGCGCCGCACGTCACGCACGTCGTCGCCCTCAATACGGAGTCCGGCGAGAAATACGCGGTCGCCGTTGATCCCGCGACCGGCGCGTTCAAGATGCCGCTCCTGCGTCCCGGCGAAGGGGATCAGCATGGCGAAGAAAGTGCGGAGGGCGGCATTCAAGCCTACGTCGGCCCCGACGGCGCGCTCGATCGCGTTCGCCTCGTCGCCGATCATCCGGATGTGGCGGCCCAGATCGAAGGCAAAACGGACGCCGAGGCGATCGCAGCGCTGGACTCGAGTCAAGACGAGAGTCAGGCGGGGGGTCATGACGCGAAGCCCGGCGCAAACGCCGAGGCGACGCCCTGGATCCTCGCCTACGTCGACGCGACGAAAGTCGGCAAAGACATGCTCGTCAGCCGCTTCGGCGCCCAGACCCTCGACACGATCTCCCCCGGAGCTGGCGCGAAGTCGTTGAGCCTGGGCGAGATCACGCCGGTCGCCGGCGATCGCGCCACCAGCACCGCGACCTACGCCGACGTGCTAGGCGGCACGGCCATGAGCGAGGCGACCGCGACCGCCTTCGGCGCCATCGACGACGTCTCCCTGCGCTACATCAACCCGGACATCGACGGTGACGGCGTCCTCGACAGCCCGGTTCTCGCCGCCGACGGCACCCGCATGGGGGAACAGCGCCGCTTTATCCTCGACTTCCACAACCGCTTCAACTTGGTCGCGGCCGGCACGACCATGAACCTGGACCACCAGCAACTGAAGAACCGCTTCGCCGACGAGGCCGTCGGCGGTCTCGACAAGCTCGACGTCGTCTTCACCGGCACGGGCATCATCCCGGAGATGGAGAAGAGCGAGTTCACGACCCCGCCGACAAGCTACAAATGGACCTTCGACGCCAACGTCGAACTCGGCACCAACGGCCCCGTGACCTGCACCGTTCCTGCCGGCGCCACGAGCCTGCCCGCCGGAACGCCGTGCACCAAGTCCTACACGGTCGATCCGACGTATGGCCGCTACCAGCTCGGCATCGAGGTTGCCTCCCCGCCGGAGGGCACCTACAAGCTCGAGCTCGAGCTGGAGCAGGTCGCACCGCAGACCGTCGGCCAGCCGCTCGACATCCCGATCGTGCGACCGCACGGAGCCGCGCGCGAGATGGGCGTGGTCGCGTTGTTCGATGGCGACAAGGTCGGCTTCGCCGAGGCCACGACCACCGGCTACGTGAAGTCGGGCGAGGACGCGCTGCCGATCGACGTTCGCCAGAAGCTCGCGGGCGACATCGTGTCGCAGGCCTACAAGCACATCGGCGCGCCGGCCGCGATGAAGTCGCAGGTGGCCGCCGCGAAGACGCGCGAGATCCGCTTCGACGCCGCGATCGAGAGCCTCTACACGTTCCAGCAGAACACGCTGACGGTACACAGCTCGGTGACCATC
>JANOTL010000117.1:0-29985 GCA_031416315.1 Pseudomonadota bacterium | reverse complement strand
TTGTCTGTTCCTGATAAAAAAATCAATTCGAACAACCCAAAGCTCTCAATTCCCGATCGTAAATCCAACCCCGCACCGCCTGTCACAGCCCCAAGTAGCGTCCGCGCGGGAAAAACCAGCCGAACCCGAAAAACGCGGTCTGGACCGTATCCGTCTTGAACACCTCGGTTCGCGCCAAGTCGCGGTCGAACGTGACGCTGTCGGCCGAGAACTCGAAGTACCAGCGCTCGGCGAAGAACATGCGCTGGGCGATCACGATGCGGGTGATGAAGTCGACACGGGTCGCGTTCGTGCCCCCGTCGTCCTGAAAGCGTAGGGGCGCGAATCCGAGCCCGAAGCTCAAGACCGTCGTGCCCAGCGGGGAATAGAGCGAGGCGCGGCCGTTGATCGTCGCCGCGAGCGCGAAGAACGTGAACTGATAGTCGAGGTCCTCGTCTGCCAACGGCACGCGGTCGCCGCGCGGCTTGTACGTGAGCCGCCCGTCGTCGGCCATGATGCGCACGTTGGACGCGAGGGAAAAGTCGGCGTCCCAGGTATTGAAGGCGTTGCGATGATCGATGTTGGTGACGCCGAACGCCGTCAGGACCTCAGGAAGCAGGGTTTGCCGCTCGTTCGACACCTCCTCCAGATCGCCGCTCGTGTCGCGCTCGTTACTCACGACGGGCCGGCCAGCGCCGAAGGTGATCGCGTTCGGGACAAGGCGCGCAAGCGCGGCCTTAAGGTCGTTCATCCAGGTGTCTTTGAGCGGATTGCTGCGAGGGAGCGCGACGGTGATGACGTGCGCGAGCTCCTCGTCGTTCAGCTCACGCTCCTTCACGAGCCGCGGCGGCTTCAAATCGTAGATCGCCGGGCCGACGACGAGGCGACGGCCCTCGACCTTGTAGCGCAAGACGACGAGCCGCGTCGCCTTCGTCTCTGCGGCAATGCGGCCGGCGCGCTCCGTGTTGAGATCGGTACGCCAGTTGAAGGGCCGGTCGAAGCCCATCCCGAGCGTCGCGAGCACGTCCTTGGCCCGGCGCTGCTCGACGAAGCGGTCACATTTGCCGAGGTTCTTACGTGCGCGCTTGCGCCACGAAGCCAGGATGTAATCCGAGGCCTCGGGATTCGCGTGCTGGGGCGGCACGATTGCGTAGACCTCGCACTTGCGCGTCACCACCCCCTTCGTGGTGGTGCAGGCCGATGCGGCTGTCAGCGCAACGATGAGAGGGAGGCTTCCGAAGCGCATGGTGCCAGATTAATTGGGTTTTCAAGTGGTCGATAGCAAACAGCATTATGCACCGTTTCAAGCTCCGTGTCGTAGAAGTCGACATAGGGAATGAAGGGGAATCGCCATGCGCTTCGGTTTCGCCAAGGCTTTCGTCGCTCTGTCGCTCGCAGCTGCCTTCTCCGCTTGCGAGGACGAGAAGCTGCCGGCGCGCAAGAACAAGGCGACCGTGGTCAAAGGCGACGGCACCGGCACGGGCAGCGGCAGCGCGAGCATGCCGACCGAGGTGCTCCCGCCCGCTCCGGCGCCCGAACCCGCAGCGCTCGTCCTCGGCGAATTCGCCATCGCGGAGGTCTCCGCCCTCGGCGGTCAAGTCGCCTTCACCGCCAGCTGGGCCGCCTCCACGGACGCGACCTCCTACGACGTCCTGATCAGCAACGACGCTTCCTGCACCGGCGAGGTCCCGACCTTCGCCGATCTCGCCGTCCTCGAGGTGACCGTGCCGCGGCTCGAAGCGGGCGAGCACTTCCTCTGCGTCACGGCGAAGCACACGAGCGGCATTCTGAAACGTGCCGCGAACAACGGCGTGAAAGTGGTCGTCCCAGCCAACGCCACGCCTGCGAGCGGCACCGTGACGATCGAGACCGTTCCTTCGCCCTTCCTCGCCGGTGCGGCGCTCACCACGACCGGATCGATCGCCGGCTACGCCGATGCCGACAGCGACCCGCCCGGCATCGAGCTCTTCGAGAACGGCTGCGGATTCACCGTGGAGCAGTCCCCCGGCGCCGTCGAGTTCCTCCTCGTCACCGACGCCATGCCGGCCGCGCCTTGCACGCTAAAAATCGGCATCCGTGACTCCACAGGCGTCTGCGCCGCCTGCGAGACCGTGAGCGTCCCGCTGTCGATGATCGGCGTGGTCAAGGACGTCAACGGCGAAGGCGACGTCTCGGGCCTGACGACCACACCCGCTTTCGCCGCGCTGCCGAACAACGTGCTCGCCTTCACCGCCGCGACGCGGGCCAACGGCTCGGAGCTTTGGACGTCGAATGGCACCGAGGCCGGCACCGCGCTCGTCGCGGACGCCATCTCCGGCAGCGGCGGTCGGTCGCCTCAGGAGACGGTCCGCGTCGGCTCGATCGTCTTCTTCCGCGGCTACGACGAGGAGCACGGCTGGGAGCTGTGGCGCTCCGACGGCACGGCGGCCGGCACGACCCTCGTGAAGGACATCGCACCCGGAAAAACGAGCGGCGCCCCCCATCGGCTCACCGTACTCGGCTCGAAGCTGTACTTCGCGGCGAACGACGGTATCTCGGGCGACGAGCCCTGGAGCTCCGACGGCACGGCGGGCGGCACCGCGTTGATCAAGGACATCGCGACCGGCGTCACCGGCTCCGACCCGGGCGAGTTCGCGCTCGTCGGCGCCACGATCTATTTCGCCGCGACGACCGTGGGGGAAGGCCGCGAGCCCTGGTTGAGCGACGGCACCGCCGGGGGCACGCTGATCCTGCAAAACATGGGCATTGGCGCCACCGGCAGCGACCCGCGTGAGTTGACGACGTTCAACGGCCGCCTCTACTTCGTCGCCACGACCGCCGCCGAAGGCACCGAGCTTTTCTCGGTCGTTCCCGCCGGCGCGCCCACCGCCATCGACCTCAACGCCGGCGCCGGGAGCGGCGATCCGGCGGAGCTGACCGTCGCCGACGCCATGCTCTTCTTCAGCGCCACCGACCCGGTCAAAGGCACCGAGCTGATGGCGATCGACGCGTCAGCGCCGCTCGTCGTTAGCGTCATCGACAGCATCGGCGGCGCTGGCGGTATCTCGCCGCGCTTCCTTTATGCCTCGGGGGCCGACCTTTACTTCTTCGCTGACAACGTGGGAACGGGCCTAGAGCTTTGGCGTTCGTCCGCCGGCGTGACGGCGGCGGTGAAAGAGATCCGTGCCGGCGCGACGGGCGCGATCACCACGGATTACCCGCTCTCCTGGGCGACGCTGGGCGCCAACGTGTATTTCTTCGCCGACGACGGGGTCAAGGGATACGAGCTGTGGAAGAGCGACGGCACCGCCGCCGGCACGGTGCTCCTGAAGGACGTCAGCGCGGGTGCCGTCTCCAGCCTACCCCGCGACCTCATCGCCATCGGATCCAGCCTCTATTTCAGCGCCGACGACGGCGCGCAC
Organism: Pseudomonadota bacterium; assembly: GCA_031416315.1. Lineage (GTDB taxonomy): Bacteria > Bdellovibrionota_B > Oligoflexia > Oligoflexales > CAIYRB01 > JANOTL01. The sequence continues at coordinate 26,605 of JANOTL010000117.1, read as the reverse complement.
GGCCGCGAGCCTTGGATCTCCGACGGCTCCGAGGCCGGCACGAAGCTCCTGAAGGACGTCGAGGACGGCAACGGCGACGCGCTCCCGCCGAACGCTGAGGTCGCGAGCATGGTCCGCCTCTCGCCATCGAGCACCACCATCCTCTTCACGGCCGACGACGGTACGCACGGCGCCGAGCTCTGGAAAAGCGACGGCACGAAGGCTGGCTCCGTCCTGGTCAAGGACGTGCGCACGGGGAAAGACGGCAGCGCCGGTCCGAGCGGCCTCCACGCGCCCTTTCCATTGAGCGAGACGGCGATCCTCTTCGCCGCCGACGACGGCACGAACGGGCTCGAGCTGTGGCTGAGCGATGGCACCGCCGCCGGCACCACACTGCTGAAGGACATCAACGGCGGCTCGGGCTCGAGCAGCCCCACCGGCTTCGTGAAGCTCGGCACGTACGCCTATTTCACCGCGAACGCCGGCAGCGGCTTCGAGCTTTGGAAGAGCAACGGCACCGCCGCGGGCACGGAGCTGGTGCGCGACATGCGCTCGTCGGCTAGCCTGGGCTCGAATCCGGGTCAATTTCGCGTCGTCGGCTCGACGCTCTATTTCACGGCCAATGACGGCATCAAGGGCGTCGAGCTCTGGAAGACGGCCGGCTCGACGCTCTCGACCGAGCTCGTGAAGGATCTCGCGGCGAGCGCGGCCTCGAGCGATCCGCACGAGCTGACCGCGCTCGGCACGAAGCTCCTCTTCGCCGCGAGCGCCACGGCGGCCAACGCGGAGCTCTTCGTCTCGGACGGCACGGCCGGCGGCACCGAGCTCGTCCTCGAGATCAACCCCGACGCCGCGTCGAATCCGCAACGTTTCCTGGTTTCGACCGGGACGGCCTATTTCGCTGCCGACGACGGCGTCCACGGTGTCGAGCTGTGGAAGACCAACGGCACGGCGGCTGGAACGATGCTCGTGGAGGACTTGATCGGCGGCGCGGCGTCGAGCGACCCCGTGCCGCTCGCGGCGCTCGACGGCAAGATCGTCTTCCTCGCGCTCGACGCCGCCGGCAAGCGCTTCCTGCACGTGAGCGACGGCACCGCCGCCGGCACGAAGCGCATCGTCGAGACGGAGTTCAAAGACGTAAGCCATGCTTTCACCGATGCCGCTGCGGTCGCCGCGACGGCCGGAAGCTATGCCTATTTCCAAGCGGCCGACGAGACCCACGGGTACGAGTTGTGGCGTACGGACGGCACCGCCGCCGGCACGACGATGCTCTACGATCTCGCGGTCGGTGACGATGTCAGCAGCTTTGCCTGGGCGCCGCTGAACGTCGACGGCGCGATTTACTTCCAGGCCGTGACCACGGCGCAAGGGCGTGAGCTTTGGAAGTTCATCGCCAACTGATCTTTACCGCCTGACGCGCGGTCTATGACCTGGACCTGCCCGCCGGGTCGCCGCAAGGTACGACGGTGAAGATCTTCAGCGACAAAGGCGTCAAGGGGCAGGGCTACAAAGAAGGCTGTCACGAGACGCCGGCGTTTACCGTCATGGCGCTGCCGGCGGCGCTAAAACCGCAGTAAATCGAGCCCCCCGCGTCCTCCGCGCCGCAAGGTCGAATTGGCGGGGAAGACGAGCGCTCGCGAAGCGCCGCGAACGGTCAATTGACATCCCCCGACCCCGAGGTTAGTCCTTTTTCACTAACTTCAGGGGAGCATATCCATATGATCAGGTCTCTGCTGCCGCCGCTCGCGCTCGCGTTCGCCCTCGTCATGCCCTCCATGGCGCGCGCCGATGACCGCCTCGAGCACGCTGTATACGAAGCCGAGGATCATCGTCGCGGTGGCGATGCGGTTCTCGCCCTCGCCGCGCAGCACGGCTCCTCGCGCCTGCGCGCCCGCGCCGCCCTTGCCATCGGCCGCATCGGTGCCCCGGAAGGCGTCAACTTGCTCACGCCGCTCCTCGCCGACGTCTCGGGTAAGGTGCGGGTCAACGCCGCCTTTGCGCTCGGCATCCTCGGCGGCGACGCCGCGCTCACTGCGTTGAAGGGCCGCCTGCCGCTGGAGACTTCGGCGCGCGTCATGAAGGAGCTCATCCTCGGCATCGGCCGCCTCGGCAAAGAAGCGGATCTGCCGTTGCTCTACGCCGCGCTGAACGCTCCGACGACGGCGATCCGCGCGCCTGCGGCCCAGGCGATCGGCCATCTCTTCCTGAACAACGTCGATCTGCAGCTCGCGCCGGTCGCGACCTTGGACCGCTTGCTGCAGATCGCGCGCTTCTCGACGCCCGACGCCGTTTCGGCGGCGTTCGCCCTCGCCCGGCAACGCGGCCAGCTCCCCGAGGAGCAACGCACGCTGCTCGTTCGCGCCTACCGCGCCGCGAAGAATCCGGAGGCGCGCGCCCTCCTCGCGCGTCCCCTCGGCAAGAACTTCGCCTCGACCTCGCCGCAGCTCCTCAAAGTTCTCCTCGCCGCGCTGGACGGCGAAGGCGTCCAGTCTCTCGGCGTGAAGACCGAGACGCTCCGCGCGCTCGGCAACTACAAGGCGCCCGCCGCGCGCGAAGCGCTCGTCGCCTCGATCCTCGACCCCGCGAACGAGCCGCAAGCGGTCGTCCAGGCGCTCGAGGCTTTGGGCAAGATCGCAACCGACGCGGCGCCCGCAGCGGACGCCGTCGTCTCCGTCATCGCCGACACGCAGCGCTCGACCTGGATCCGCGGCGCCGCGCTCGAATCCCTTCCCGCGATCGCCCCCGATCGCGCCGCGCCGGTGGCGCTGCGCCTTCTCACGAGCGAGCCCGAGCTCACTGCCTCGGCCCTCACGGCGCTCGGCTCGGTCGAAACGCCGGCCGCCTTCGCCGCGATCCTGCCTTTTCTGCACGATCGAAAGCTGAAAATCGCCTCTGCCGCCGTCTTGGCCCTGACCGGCTTCGACGACGCGCTGCTCACCGAGCACGCGAAATCGGACCTGCTCGCGGCGCTCGGCCGTCACGACCTCGCGATGTCTTCCACGGTTGCGGAGATCGCGGCTCGGGCCGGCTGGCGGGACTTCGCCGCGCCGCTCGCCGCAGCTTATGCGGCGATGGTGCGTCCGGACGACCTTGAAGGGAAGGTCGCCCTCCTCGACGCGCTCGGTAAGATCGGCGACGCCGCGCAGCTGCCGCTCATTGAAGCCGCGCTCAGCGACGACGCCCGCGCCGTCGCGCTCGCCGCCGCCGCGGCCTACGAGGCCCTCACCGGCACCAACGTCATGGACCGCGTGCCCGAAGCCAGCAATGTCCGTGGGATGACCGCGCCGCTCGCCGCCCTGCGCGCCGCCTCAACGGCGAAGGTCCAGATCGAGACGACGCGCGGCACCTTCGTGCTGCAAATGCTCGACCTTGCGCCGCTCACCGCCCACAACTTCGTCACGCTCGTGCGCTCCAGCTACTACGACGGCTTGACGTTCCATCGCGTCGTCCCGAACTTCGTCGTCCAGGGCGGCGATCCGCGCGGCGACGGCTACGGCGGCCCCGGTTACTTGATCCGCGAGGAGCTTTCGCCGCTAAATCATCAGCGCGGCTTCGTCGGCATGGCCACGGCCGGTAAGGATACCGGCGGCTCACAGTGGTTCGTCAACCATGCGCCGAACCTCCATCTCGACGGCGCGTACACCGTCTTCGCAAAGGTCGATTCGGGCCTCGAGGTCATTGACCGGCTGGAGATGGGCGACACGATCTTGAAGGCGCAAATTCTCGATTGAGCGACGCATGAGCTTCCGTTCCCGTTACCTTGACTACGCCGAGCTCACCGCGCAGCTCACCATCTGGGCGAAGGCCCATCCGGAGATCGCGCGGCTGAGCTCCCTCGGCCGCTCGGCCGAAGGGCGCGAGCTGTGGCTCCTCACCGTCGGCGCCAACCCGGATGACGGCCGCCCCGCCGTCTGGGTCGACGGCAACATGCATGCGAGCGAGCTTTGCGGCTCGAGCGCCGCCTTGGCCATCGCTGAAGACGCGTTGAAGCTGCACTTGGGCGAAAATCCGCAGGGCCTGCCGGATCCGGTCGTCGAAGCGATCCGCGGCGCTTTGTTTTACGTCATGCCGCGCATCTCCCCCGACGGCGCGGAGGGGGTGCTGAAGACCGGCCGTTACATCCGCTCGAGCCCGGTCGACGCGCGCCAGGACCTCCATCGCCCCCACTGGAAATCGCAGGATCTCGACAGCGACGGCATGGTGCGCTTGATGCGCGTCGTCTGCGAATCAGGCGAGTTGGTCGAGTCTCCCGCGCATCCAGGCCTTTTGATTCCGCGCAGGATCGAGCACAGTGGGCCGTTTTATAAGGTCTATCCAGAAGGGACGATCTCGCACTACGACGGATCGACGATTCCTTCGCCGAACTTCCTCGCCGACAACAGCTACGACTTCAACCGCAACTTTCCTTGGGGCTGGAAGCCGGAGCCCGAGCAGGTCGGCGCCGGCGCCTACCCCGGCAGCGCGCCCGAGACGCGGGCGATCATCGAATTCGCCTGCGCGCACCCGAACATCTTCGCGTGGATGAACTTCCACACCTTCGGCGGCGTCTTCATCCGACCCGCCGGCCATCATGCCGACCACAAGATGGATCAAGCCGATCTGGCCGTCTTCCGGCAGATCGAGAAGTGGAACACCGAGCTCACCGGCTACCCGACCGTCAGCGGCTTCCACGAGTTCCTCTACGAGCCCGACAAGCCGCTCTATGGCGACCTCACCGACTTCGCCTACAACCAGCGCGGCGCGATCGCCTACGTGTGCGAGCTGTGGGACATCTTCAAGCAGCTCGGGATCGAGCGGAAGAAGCCCTTCGTCGACCACTACACGCACTTCGACGTCGAGCACTACGAGGCCTTGGCGCGCTGGGATCGGAACTCGAACCAAGGCCGGATTTTCCAGCCTTGGAAGCGTTTCGACCACCCGCAGCTCGGCCCGGTCGAGATCGGCGGCACCGACATCCGCGTCGGCATCTCGAACCCGCCGTACGAGCTGATCGACGAGGTTGTGACGGCGCAAAGCCGCGCTTTCCTGCGCGTCGCCTCGCTTCTTCCGCGCGTGCGCCTCGACGTGAGGCGCCTTGACGACGACACGATCGAGGTGCTCGTGAAAAATCAGGGCTACCTCGCCACCCACGGTCTCGCCTCGGCGAAGGCCTTGCCCGTAAGCGAGCCTTTGCGGCTTTCCGTCGCTTGCGAAGGCGGACTGAGCTTATTGGCGCCGGACACATCGGTGATCGAGATCGGTCACCTTGAAGGCTGGGGCCAGGGCCTGCACAACGGCGGATCGGTTTTCCTGCCGTGGACGCGCGGGAACGTGAGCGAGAAGCGCTTGCGCCTGGCGTTCAAAGGCAAGGGGACGGCGCGCTTGACGCTGGCCAGCTGCCGCGTTGGCGTTTCGACAAGATCGGTGACCTTGGGCTGAAGGCTCGCCGCGTCCTCGCCCTGCCAGGACCCGGAAGGCCCCAGCCAACTCAGCCCCCGCCTCCCTTCGGCCGATGCCTCGGGTGGAGGTATCCCCATGAATCCCCCTGGCAATTCGCCCTTGAACCGGCGAATTTTCATCCGCCTCGGCAGCTCGGTGCTGCTGGCCGTCGCGTTGGCTGCCGGCATCGTCGGGCAAAAGCCGGAGCTCGTGCAGCGCGCGCGCCGTTTCGTGACGCTCGGCGGATTGGACCGTGAGTTCAGCGCCTTCGGCGAGCGCTTCCGCGCGCAAGCGGCGCTCAGCGACGTCGCATTTGCCTTCGAGCACCTCGCGGTCCAGACCACGGAGTGCAAGGGCGCCGGCTGCGTCGTCCGCATCAGCTCGGGTCGCGACTACGAGCACTTCGACCACCAGCTCGCCGGCGGCGCACGCACAACCGATTTCTTCAGCGACCGCCAGGCATTCGTGCGCGTGGCCCCGGCGTTCCCGGGGGACAAGAAGACGCGCTTGAAGACGAACGAGCCGCTCGATCTGACGAAGTTGCGCCAAGAGCGGCGCAAAGATGCGTTCGCGACGTGGACGCTGCAGGACGCAAAGAGCGAGCCGTTTCCGATCCTGCGCAAGGTCGGCGCCACCGGCTATTCGATCGTCGAGGAGCTTTCGCCCCGCAGCCCCGGACCCGAGGCGGGCCGCTGGTCGTTCTTCGCGGCGCAAAGCGGTGCCGCCGACGTCGAGCTGCTAAAAAAGAGCTATTTCGTCGTCTATGACGGCTATCGCAAGGACCACTATTTCGTCCAGCGCCCGCTCGACGTGATCGACTGCGCGACCGACAACCGCTGCGTCGAGCTCGCGAAACGCCTCTCTCCGTCGTTCGACGTCGCGAAGCTCAAGGGCGGCATCGTCGCCCTGGATCTGCGCCCCGTCGACTTTCAGCCGATCACGGCGCTGGTGCCGAAGATGAACGGCCTCGGCGCGTGGTGGAGCCAAGCGCCGCAGGACTACATCTTCCCCTCGATGGCCGCGACGATCTTCCGCCCGGCCGACGCCACGCTGGCGACGCCCGCCGACGCGAGGCGCTTCTCCTCGTTCTACCGCGAGAACGAACTGCGCGGCATGACGCTCGGCATTCCCGTGCGCCTCGACTCGTACGCACTCGTCGCCGACGGCAAGACCGACCACAAGCTCGTCCGGACCAGCCTGCCACAGGGCAACCTGGAGCCTGAGACCTTGGTCGGCGGCCTCCCGCGTGATCATCACATCGTCTTCACCCGGCAGCTCGGCACGCGCCGTCTCGGCGTCTCGCTCTATCAAGCCGGCGACGCCGCGGAAAAAACCGGGGGTCGCACTGTGCGCGCGTTCGCGGCCCGCGTGAAAGATCAGGTCCCCGACGCCGCCGACACGCCGGAGGGCGTCGGCTCCCTGGCATTCTCCGCGACGCTAGGCCAAGCCGATGCGGGCGTGAAAGCCTACGCTGCGGCGCATCCAGACATGAGCTTTGCGAGCAAGGCGAAGCCGCTCGACCTGATCTTCGGTTATTGGACCGCGCCGCGCGGCACGACGCAGCCGCTGCCGACCGCTGATACGTGGGTGCCCGTCGGCAAAGCAAAAGTCGCCGCTGGCGGCGAGGCCACGACCAAGCTCGATATGATCGGCAAGCCGGGCAAGACGATCGACGCGTTCAACGTTTTGCAGAGCACTCTCGACGGTCTCGCTAGTCTCGGCGGTTATCGTCTCGCGGCGGAGAAGAAGCCGCTCGGCATCGACGTCCACTTCGGCGCGATGGTATGCACGGCGACGACGGCGCCGGTCGCCGCGAATGTCGGGTATCCGGCGCCGCTCGAGGTGAGCCGCGCCTTCCTGAACGACGTCGCGAAGCTCGTCGGCCCCGCCGCGGCCGCGGCGAAGCTCGACCCGACCGCAGCGCAGCGGCTGAGCGCGACGCTCGTAAACGACAAGCTCGACGTGAAATTCGGCGCCGCCGGCGACCACGATGTCTCCAAGGACCCCTTCCTCGTCGTCGCGGCGGAGATGCGCAAGCTGGAGTTGGGCAAGCCCATCCCGGATGCCGTCGCCATGCCAATCGCGAAGCTGCGCGATCAGCTCAAAGTCGCGACGGAGTGCGCGGCCTCGCAGATCGATCTGGTGACTGCGACCGGGCCGTTCTCCTGGGAGCCCTTCTCCCTCGGCCTGACGTGCCGCGCGCTGGGACGCATCGAAGGGCATTCGCTCGAGCAGCTGTGGCAGATCGTCTTCGAGGCGAAGACGAAGCTCGAGCCCTTCAACACGGCGCGCGACCGGCTCGTGGCCATGTTCACACGTGCAGCTCTCATCCAGCAGGCGCAGATGGCGTTCGACGAGCGCTACCGCAGGGAGCGTCCACGGGAGAGCTGCCTGCCGGCGTCCGGTGACGCCGTCGACAAGGTGCTCGCCGCACTCCTCGTTCCGATCCATGCGGACGCGGCGCGCGTCACGGCGCAAAGCTCCGATACCGGTGCGAAAATTGCGGCGAAAGACGCCGAGGCGCTATGGCGAGGCGGAGAGGCGGCGAGCCGTCGCGTCGTCTTTCATGACTCGTCGCGGCCGCGGCCGATGGCCTTGTCGCGCGGGGTCAAGATGCGCGGCCCCGATCTGCGCGGGCAAAAGTTGGAGCTGCGGTTTACGCTACGCTCGCTGGAATCCGACTCGCAAACACCCCCTGCGCACTGATACCGTCGGACCAAAGCATCATCATTTTTTTTGGGGGGGGGGGGACACCATGTTTCTAGCTGCTGCCGCCTTGGCATCGACCTTGGTCATCCAACTGCCCTGGATGAACGCGCCGACCGCCGGTACCGTCTACGATTCGGCCGATCATCCAGGGGCAATCTTCGTCGTCGAAGGCTTCCAGCTCCGCTGCGGCCCGTGCAATGAAAACGCCCCGCGCTTCGCCGCGATGGCGCGTTCCTACGGCAACGAGCCCCGCGCCCAATTCGTGGAGGTCGGCCTCGATCGCACGGCCCGTGACTTTCAGCAGTGGATCGCGCGGCACCAGCCGAGTCATCCAGTGCTGATGGATGCGGAACGGGCGGTTTGGGGGCCTTTGGGCGGGACGGGAACGCCGACCACGTGGGTCTTGGATTGTCACATGAACGTGGTTTGGGAGCATGTCGGCGGGTTGGGGGATGAGGGGGAAGTGGAGTTGAAGGCTGCCGTCGATTCCGCACTGACACTTCCATGCGAGTGAGCGACGACGCGAGAACCTTTGAATTCCTCGGTCCCGGCTTCCAGCTAAAAACGCCAAGACATTTTTAGCAGGAACCCAGCAGCCAGCTACTGAACGTAAACCGGGATCTGACAGCCCCCGAAGATGATCGGACCGTTGAGGGACACCACGACGGCGCTGAGAACCGCGCCGTCGCCGCCGTTCGGCTTCCAGGTGTTCGCGCCCGCAGCTTTCGTCGGCTTCAAGGTCTCGGCGAAAAGCGGCGGCTTCGAGCGTACGGAGAGGATCGACGCGCCCGGGCATTGCGTCGGACTCTCGATCTTGATTCGCTGTACGAAAGCGTTGGGGACCACGCCGACGTCGATCGCCGCCACGAAGCCGCCGTTGTAGAAGATCGTCCCGGCCTGCTTCCAGGCGTCGCCGCCGCCGCCGTTATCTTGCGACACGGGCTTCGAGCAGAGAACCGAGCAGTCGCCGCAGTAGCTTGTGTTGCCGTTCTTCGCGAGACAGGCGTCCGTGACCGCGTCGGCAATCTGCGGGCAAGCCGCGCCGGAAGCGAGACCGACGCACGCGCGATAGCCGTCGAAGTCGTAGCCGCTGACGCTCGGCGCCGGGCCGTCGCCCTCGATTTCCACGGCGGCGGTGATGGTGCAAATGCCGAAGTTATAGGTCGTCTGCGACATCACGACCTGGAAATAGTTGATCTCGAGCGCCTTGTCGGCGAAGTTGCTGGCGTAGAGGCCACCGCCCTGGCTCTTGAGTCCGCCGAGGTTCAGCTGGTTCTGGCCGATGTTGACGCCGGTGATGACCGCGCCGCAGGTCGCGCCGCTCGCCTTCACTTTGATGACCTTGGCCTTCGCGGTGTCGAAGAGCGCGTAAGCCGGGGTCAGCGACAAGGTGCCGAAAGGGACGGACACGAGCTCGCTCAAGAACGGCGCCTCGGTGAGGTTGGCGCCCGTCGCACGCGTCGCCTGCGGCGTGTACGGCGGCGTGCCCATCGCCTTCTCGATGATCGGGAAGTACTTGGCGATCAAGTCATCGAGCTCGCCTTCCGGCAGCTTTTTCACCTTCGAGCGCAGCACGTTGTCGATCGAAGCCGTCGCGATGGCGGCGTCCAGCATCTCGGCTTCGGCGCGGCTGAGGGAAGGCTTGCCCGTTTCCTTCAGATAGAGCTCGGTAAACGCCTTCTTGAAATCCGCGACCGATTTCTTCGCAAGGACCTTGCAGCCGGTCTTGTCGACTTTCGCGAGCCGCTTCGGCTCGCCCTGCGCCGGGCAGGAGGCGCGAATGACGTCGCCGCGCTCGACCCAGTAGGCGATCGCTTCCGTCATCGACTTTGCGGTCGCCTCGCCCGGCACCGCGGGAATGGCGACGACCTCGTCGGTCTTTACTTGCGCCGTTTGCGGCGCATCGGGAGTGCGGCAGCCGACGCTTAACGCAAGGAGGGTCAGAATGTGCTCGAGACGCATTGGGTTTTCCTTCAGTTCGGTTTGCGGTGGCCGTCATGGTCGCAGAGCTGGCCGTTCTTCGTGACCGCGGCGATGCAGTCTTTGGAGTCGCATTGGGTGGCGTTGCCGGAGACGATGGCCTTGCAGTCGAAAGTGTCGCAAAGATAGTAGTTCTTCCCGACGATGGCCTTGCAATCGTTGGACTCGCACATGTACTTGTTGTCCTCCACGATTCCCTTGCAGTCGTAGGCCGACGACGCGCACATGTATTTGTTCTTCACGGCGATGCCGCTGCAGGTCATGAAGTCGTTTCCGAAAATCTTGCTGACGTTTGCGGGATCGGGTGTGCGGCCGATAGAAAGGTCGGTGACCTCGGTCTTCTGCCGATAGAAGCTGACGCCGTTTGTAAGAAGGACCGCCGAGTTGAACCGGCCGGCGCCGCTGACGACGCCGCAGATTAGGAAGGTGTTCGAGCCCTTCTTCACCTCACCCATGTACTCGCAGTTGGCGCTGGGACGGAACGTGGAGCCGCAGTCGTCCGGGTAGCGCATTAGGATGTACGTCGCGATGCCGCCGCTGACGGAGTAGTCGGTGCCTGCGGCCAGGTAATGGTCCGCGGCGCCGCTCCAGATCTGGCGATCCGAAAGGTCGTCGATCGTCGCCGACGAGAACGGCCAGGAGCCGAACTGGTTCAAGTCCAAGGCCGAGGCCGTCGAGAACGCTTTCACGGTACAGCCGGCGCCGCTACGCGTGGTTTGGCTTTTGGCGATGTCACGGATCAGCCGCTGGATTTCGGCAATTTTGTCGCTCTTCCATTTTTCGCGCTTCTTTTTCGCTTTCTGCTCTTTGTCGGCTTTTTCGGTCGCATCCTTCGCCAGCTGCTGTTGCCGGGCGAGCTCGTCATCCTGGGCCTTCTGCTTGGCGCGGGCTTCTTCTTCGGCCTTCTGCTGCTTCTGCTGAGCCTGATCTTGCTGCTGCTTTTGTTGCTGCTGTTGCTGCTGCTTCTGATCCTCGACCTGCTTTTGCTCTGCTTGCTGCAGCTCGCCGCCGTTACCGTCGAGCTGCTGGATGAGCCGGTTGACGGTCTTCTCCAGCTCCATGCGCGTCGACGAGTCGTCACCGAGCTCCTTCAAGCGCTCGAGCTGGACTCGCGCGTCCGCGAGCTGCGAACGGAGCTCATCGATCGACTTCTTTACGTCCGTCGCGCTTTGCTGCTTCTCCAGGCCGAGGCCAAGGCCCTCGGCCGACAATACGCCCGCGGCCTGCATGCCCTGGGTGATCGTCTGGTCGAGCTCGGTCGCGATGGCCCCGACCTCTCCCGCGGTGAGCGCGACGGCGCCGACGGTGAGCGTGGACGTGGGCGCGGACGGATCAAGCCCCGGCATTGGAGCTTCGCTGGCCGCCGTGGTCGCAGCGCCATCGCCCTCGGATTTCAGCGCCGCGCCGTCGCGGCGCGCCTTGCAGCTGGCGATCGAAAGAGCCACGGTCAGGCAAATCAAAGCGCGCACGAAGAATCTCCCTCGAAGAAGAAAGGCGCGGCGGATCGATTCCGCCGCGCCTCGATGTTCGGTGCAAGGACCGCGCGAGGCGCGCGTTACTGAGCGGTACCGAAGTTCCAGGTCGACAGGTTGCGACAGTGGGCTTGAAGCTTGTTCTTCACCTTGTCACCCTTGGAGTCGACGATCTCGGTCTCGTACTCGCGCTTGTCGGCGGCGCAGGTCTGCTTGCCGGCGCCGTTGAGGGCCTTCAGGCGTTGGTCGCACTGCTCTTTGCCGAAGGACATCGCCGTGGTGATGTTCTGGCGGACGTAGGCGGTGCCGTACTTGTACGCAGTGTTGGAGCCTTGGGCCTTCGAGTCCTTCGTGGCGACGTAGCGGCAGGACCAGTAGTCGGCGAAGTCTTTGGTGTCTGGATCTTTCGCGATGACGTTGGTCATCACGTATTTCCAGCCCTTGCCGGTCTCCCACTTCTGAGCCGTCATGTTCTTCACGCAGAGGGCGCGGGCCTTCCGCTCGAAGAGGCCGGCTTGCGCGTAGGTACCGCCGAACGAGCCGGACTTCAGGTTGTAATAAACGCCGTAGTTGCGGCCCCATTGGACTTCGGTGGAGAACGCCGACGGCGGCTCGACGTGGTAGTCGGAGTACTTGAAGAAGTTCTCCTCGCTCGCCTCGAAGATTTCCCAGGCCGGGTTGCCCTTTTGCTGCTGCTGCTGGCGGCGCCATTCGGCCGGATCGCGATCAGGGTCTTGCTGTTGGGCTAGCTGCGCGGCCTGCTGCTGGCCTTGCTGCGTGCCTTGACCCTGCTGCTGCTGGACCGGCGTCGGATTCACGATGACCGGCTCTTCCTCGACCGGAAGCTCGTCGATGAACGAGCCGACCCACACCGAATCCGGCGGGACGATGACGGGCGTCGGGTTTTGGTTTTGCTGACCCTGACCTTGGCTCTGACCCTGGCCTTGGCCTTGGCCCTGACCTTGCCCCTGGCCGCCGCCGTTGGTCGCGTAGTCCTTCGGAAGCTTGTACTTACCGTAGATCTTCGCCTCGGTCGGCGTGGCCAAGCGCCACCAGTCGTCCTGCTTCTTCTCGCCGAAGCTGCATGCCTGGTGCGCGCCGACGTAGCTGTATTCCGCGGTCGTGACGTGGAACTCGATCTGGTTCACGTACTCTTTGAACGCGTCGTTCTTGGCGCGCTGGTCGACAAACGGCTTCATCGCCGAGGCGTAGCGCTTGTTCTCGACCTTCTGCGCGCCCATGTACTTGGCGACGATGCCGCCCTTCGTCTTGGCGAGGTTCTCGAGAATCATGACCAAGTGACCTTGCTTGGTCGTCTCTTCGGCGAGCTTCTTCTTCTCTTTGTCGAACTCGGTCTGCTCTACGGCGAGCTGATCCTTCCAGCCCTTGATTACGGCAGCCGGCGCGCCCGAGCTCTCAGACTCGGCGATCGTGGTCTCGATCTCTTTGATCTTCGCTTCGCGGCGCTGGACCGTCTTCAGGAGATCGTCGGTCGAGCCGTCCTTCACGCCGATGTCGGACGCCAGGAGGCGCTGATAGTCGGCCTTCGGGATCGGCTGATAGAGATCAAGGTTCTCTTTGCAGACGTCACGGCCGAGCGTCTCACCGTCGACCACCGGCGTTTCTTGGAGCAGGTTGATGTCCTTCGGACAGATGCCGAGGTGCACCATCCACGGCTCATCCGGGTCCTGCTTACCGTTTGAGTTCTTGTCCTCGAAGTCCTGGTAGGCGACGAAGGCCTTCGCTTTCTGCTCATCGGTGTTGTCGACGATGCCGAGATCCTTGACGCCGGAGGCGTTTTGCTTGGCTTTGCAGCCGCCGATGGCTGCCGCGCCGACGCAAAGGCCGAGCAGCGCCAGCTTCGAGTGCTTGGATCCGAGATTCTTGACCTTCACGCTCTATCCTCCTGATCCGGCATTGCGGATGTTACGGCTTCTGGTTCTGCGACTGGCCCTGGAGCTGCTTGTTCTTGCGCTTCTTCACGATGTCCTTCGCCTCGCAAACCTGGCCCGACCACTTGCAGAGGTCTTTCACGTTGCAGATGTCCTCGGCCGGGTAGTCCGAGCACTTCTGCGAGCGCATGTTGATGCAGGCCTTGGTGACGCTGGTCCAAGCGCAACCGACCGTCTTGCCGCACTCGAGCTTGTTCGACTGCATGACGCAGGCGTCGTTCGGATCGAGGTACGGCTTGTACTCGAGCTTCCGGACGGGAACCGTGTATTCCCACTGCTTCGTCTGCTTCGGATCGTCGTTCGGAGGACGCTGCTCTTTCTTCTTCTTCAGCTTCGGCAAGGGCGGACGCTGGCCGCCCGGCTGACCCGGATTGCCCGGCTGGTCCGGGTTGACGATCGGCTGATCCGGGGTCGGGGTCGGCTCGGGATCGCTCGGGGTCGGCTGGTCCGGGTTCGGCGTCGGCGTCGGCAGGTCGCCGCCTTGGCAGAAGTCGGGGGAAGCGGACAGGGAACCCGCGATCAGCGACTCGATCTTCGTCGAGGACACGTCGCCATTGTTGGTGTTCTTCTCCGAGGGCGTCCAGACGAAATCCGGCATGCGGATGCCGGCCGCGCCCATGCTGGCCCAGTTCCACTCGCCGCCGATGATGCGGTACTCGGAGTCGAGCTCGAGCGAGTACTTGTAGTTGGCCGTCTTGATGTAGGCCTCGAGCTGCTCCTCGCTGATCGAGGGGTTCGACTCGACGATGTACTTGAGCTCGTAGTCGACGTCGACGAGGTACACCGTGCCCGGCGCGCGCACATGGTTCAACGAGTCGAAGCCGTTGGCGCTGCGGACGTTCGAGTACGCGAACTTGTAGCTGTGGACGGGCTGGTTCCAGACTTCGTCGGAGTAGGTGACGTCGAGGACGACGGGCTTGTTGTTGGAGATGAAGGACGACATCACCAGGTGGAACGCGCCCGGGTTGGTGTCGCGGCACTCGGCGTTGGTGATGCGACCCTGGGCGTCGCGGGTGATCTGGCCTTCGGCCAGGTTGCAACGTTGGCCGAGGAACATGGTGTTGTAGTCGGCGCCATAGCCTGCGTCGAAGGAAAGCGAAGCGAGGGCTTTCAAGTCGTCGCGATAGAACGTGACGCACTGGCCGGCTTTGTTCTTCACCCGCACGAGCTTGCCCGGGTAGGGCGAAAGCGATGCGGCAGGCGCCCAGGCGTGACAGATGCCGAACCAGGTCGGGACTTCCCCGTTCGCGCCGACGGCGGCCTTCGTGTCGGAGAGCGCGCGGCCCGTCAGCGGAAAGCTGAAGTTGTCATTGAGAAGGTCAAATTTTTCGGCGGGCGAAAGCGCTTTGATCTGCTCGTCGCCGAGCGCTTTCGCCGCGGTCGCGTCCATCGGCGTGTACGCGAAGTCCCTCCAGCTCATGTTGCCGAGCGTGCCGCTGTCGAAGTTCAGGTACTGCGTCCAGCGATAGGCGACGCCGCCGCGATACGTCGCCCAGTAGTAGCCGGGCCACGGCTGCACCGAGAGACTGCCGGCAGTCGGCACCTGGTCGTAGCGCATCAGAGATACGCCGAACGTCGAGAGCGGATGGTTCGCTCCGTCGTAACCTTCCTTCACCTTCGCCGTGTCTTGACCGGCAGGAGTCTTGCACTGAACCGCCGCGGTTATCAGTGCCAACATCGTTAGATGCTTGACAAATTTGCTCACCAGTCAAACTCCTCAAAGCAGCGGCGCGCCCAAGCGGCGCGCTGCGGATAAAAGATGGTCGCGGGGATTGATTCGAAAAGCCTAACACGATCATGAATATTCAAGAAGCGAGTCGAGGCTACTGGACGGCGTCGATCGGCAGCAGCATTCGAAACGTCGAGCCATGCCCGAGCTCTGAGACGACCTCGATGCTGCCGCCGTGCGCTTCGATCAGGCGTTTGACGATGGCGAGGCCGAGGCCGGTGCTACGCTCGCCTTTGGTCGGACGGTTCGAAAGACGCGCGAACTCTTTGAACAGCAGCTGACGCTCGGCCGGCGCAATCCCCGGCCCGTCGTCGATCACCGATACGGCGACGCGTGAGTGGCGCTGCTCGAGGCGCAGGAGGACGTGCCCGCCCTCGGGCGTGAACTTCAAGGCGTTGCCGACGAGGTTCACCAGAATCTGCTCTAGGCGAAGAGGATCGGCAGTGATGCTCGGGAGGCCGGGGGAGATCTCGAGGCCCAAGGTGATGCGCTTCGAGCGCGCGGCGGGCTCGAACCAGCGATGCACCTTGCGGCCGATCTCTGCCAGATCGACGTCGGTGGGGTTGAGTCGCACGCCTTGTGTCGAGAGGGTGGAAAGGTCGAGGATGTCGTCGATCAGACCCATCATCATCTCGCAGCTCGAGTCGATCGAGTCGCCGAGGCCGCCACCCAGATACTCCTGCGCAGTCACGGCGCCCGTCGTCAGCATCAGGTTCGTCGTTTTGATCAGTCCGAGGGGCGTGCGCAGATCGTGGGCGATCACGCTCATCGCGCGCTCGTAGCTCTTGGCGAGACGCTTGGCCTGCAGATCCATGAACTCCGCCCAAAAGCGGACGAGGTCTCGCGTCGACAGCACGCCGACGACCACGCCGTCCTCGATGACCGGCAGATGATTGAGCGAGCCGTAACGCATGACGCTGTATGCGTCGTCCGTCGACTGGTCGGTCGAGATCGTCACGGGATCTCGGGTCATCGCCGTCTCGACCGTGCGCGCCAAAGCATCGCCTTCGTCGACGACGCGAAAAAGGTCGCTCCGCGTGAAGATGCCGGCTGCGCCCCCTTTTGCGTCGAGGATGATGGCACACGGCGCGGCGCGGTCGCGAATGCGGCGCACCGCCTCCAACACCGTCGTCTGCGGCGCCAAGTCGACGAAATTCGGCTCCATGAGGTCGGTGATTTTTAGATGAACTAAACAGGTCTCGAGGAACTCGAGGTAGCGCCGCTCCGCGTTCTCGTGGAACGCGAGCACTTGAACGCCCAGCCCTCGCGGCATGTACGGGCCGTGGTCGCGCGGTCGAACCCAGCGAACGCGGGCGACGCCGCTCACTTCCTCGTCGTCGCGATCGACGCGCATCGAGAACTGGATCTGGTCGCCGGCGCTTACTGCCGGTTCGATCGGGCACTCGAGAAACATCCCGCTGCGGCTGATGTTTGCTAAACGAAACGTCCCGTTCGCGTCGGTGCGATTGCCACGCACGTCGCAGGCCACAGGCTGCTGACTCCGGTCCAAGTGGATCCTGAGCTCCCGCTTTTCGAGCATCGCCGTCTCCCTTTCCATCAGTGTACGCGAGTTCCGTGCAAAGCCGTGTTTGGGCCGCCCCGCAAGGATCGGCCGAAAATCGCGCGTTTTCGGCGACTTCCCTCCGGTCACGGGCCGACTTCATCTTGTCGCGGAACCTGCCGAAAAGCGTAGAGGACATAGGGAGATGATTCATGCGCCTTCGCCACGCCGCCATCCGCTTAGCCCTCGCCGCCACCCTCAGCGCCACAAGCGCGAGCGACGCTTTCGCGCTTTCGGGCTTCGGCGCGCCCTGGGCGCCGCGCCGCCTCGCGCCGAACGGCGTGCAAGGCTTCCGCGCCGCGAGCTTCGGTCGCACCGGTACGAACGGCATGGCCTTGCTCAGTGAGCGCTTGAACGCCGCAGCCATCGACGTCGATCACGCCGTCGCCGCCATCGTCCGCGAGCGGCTGACTCTGCCGGGGATCGCGCTCGTCCGCGACCCTGGCCAACGCCTCGGGCTGACGCAGCAGATGGGCGCGCAGTCCGCTTCGTATCACCTGAGCTTCGCCGGCATCCCGGTCTGCGACGCCGAGATCCGCGCGCATCACGGCGGCGACGGCAGTTTCCTGACCCTAGGCGCTCTGCCGGTCGCGAGCGCCGCGATCTCGCCTGCTGCAGGTGAGTGGACGGACCTCGAGGCGACGGGCGAAGAGCTGCGTCAGGCGCTGGAAGAGCGCGGCGACGACGCCGATGATTTTCGCCTCGGTCGCGCCGAGCGCTGCTGGCAAGCCCTCGACGACGTCTTGGTCCCCGCTTGGCGCGCGCGCTTCACCGCCGGCGGCATGCCATATGAAGGGATCGGCGACGCCACGCACGCCTTCCGCCTTGGCCAGCGCTTCTTCAGCGTCAACGGCACCGCGAAGATCTTCGAGAACAACTCCCTCGACGAGGCCGTCGCGAGCGCGCAGCTCAAGGATTTGGTCGGAGACGGCACGCTGACCGGCACGCGCCTGCGCGTCTACCTCGAAGACGACGCCGATCGAGCCCTTTCGGCCGACCACAAATTCGACTATGCCACGACCGACGCACGCTTCGTGCAGCCGTCGCTATACTACTACGTACAGAAGCAGCTCGATTTCATGACGGCGCTCGGCTACGTATGGCCGCCCGGCAAGACCTTGCCGATCGCGCCGCACTATCGCGATGCGAACAACGCATTCTACTCGCTCGACGGCGTCATCGACTCCGACCTCGGCACGATCAACGTCGGCGACGGCGACGGCTCGGTCCTCGCGAACCTCGCGACCGACCAGGACGTCTCTTCGCACGAGTTCTCGCATCAAGTCGTCTATCAGACCTTGAAGACCGTCGATCGCTGCTACGAGACGCTCGCTGTCCACGAAGCGCTCGCCGACTTCTTCACCTTCGCTCGCACGGGCAACGCCTGCCTCGGCGAGACCATCTGCCCGGCCGGCTCACGCGCTTGCCAGGTGGTCGGCTGCCTGCGCAGCGGCGACAACGTGATGAAATACGGCGACGCCACCTGGATGAAGCTCTCCGGCGACGAATCCTGCTACACGCACCCGAACGGCCAGCTGTTCTCGGGCCTCCTCTGGGACCTGCAGAAAGCGGGGGTGATGACTGTCGGTGAGGTCGCCCAGATGACGTACCGCGCCGTCACCCTTTTCCAGCCGTCGAGCGGCTTTCGCGACCTCCTCCTTTCCCTCTTCTACGCGGAGCAAGAGCTCTTCTCGGGCACGAAGCGCGCGATTCTGCGCGCCGCGGTCGAGGCGCGCGGACTCGGCGCTTTCCTGGCGGATGTCCCCGCTGAAGGCGGAGCGCTCCCCGCTTTGGACGGCGACGGCGCCAAGTCGAAAACGAAGGTGAAGCCGAGCAACGTCGAGACGCAGCCGACCACCGGCAGCAGCACGTCGAGCATCGTGCGCGAGAAGGCGCACGACGAGAAGGCGAAGGATTCCTGCGGCGCGGTCGGCGCTCAAGGCGGCGGCAAACTGGTCCACGCGATCTTGCTGCTGCTGCTCGCGACGCCCGTCGTGCTCGCCGCCTTTGCGCCGCAGGCGAAGCGCGTCGTCGCGCGCATGCGCCGCCGCAAGTCGCCGCGCTAAGAGTTCTCCCTCCGCGCTTTCCGCTCCTCAGCGATAAAATGCAGATCGGGACTTTTCAACCGACCGTTTTTTCGCTGATGCGCAGAGGAACGGAAGGTCCGAAGGGGAAGGCTAAATCACTTCCACTTCAACTCGACCAAATCGGCGACGAGCCCCGCGTCGCCTTTCTTGCGGCCTTTTCCCGGCGAATCGTGCGTGACCAGCACTTTCGCGCCGCTCTTGCGCGTTTGCACCAGCGCCAGACCCTCCGGATTGCCCTCGGCTGCCGACAGCTCGGTGAGCAGCTCAGGCTCCAGGATCGCGTCCTTTTTCAGCTTCATCCCGCCCTTGACGCGGAAGATCCCGACCATCCCGCTCAAGGTCATCGTCGGCCCGGCCAGCACGAGAAGGTCGTCGCCCACGACGCAAAGGTCGCGCACCCCGAGCCCCTGCATCTTTAGGAAGTGTTTCGCCAGGCGCTTCACGCCGAGATGGTGCTTCCCCTCTTCCTCGACCGAGAACGACAGGATCATCGCGTAGCCGCGCAGCACCGGGCCGCGGAGGCCGAGGAAGAGACGGCCGTCCGGCGCGGCCGCGAGGCCCTCCACGTCGAAGCCGTTGTCCTTGCCCGGGATCCCGAGGAAGGGCCCGAGGTGCGGATCTTTCTGGAGAAGCCGCATCAAGTCGTTGCCTTCACCGTCGCCATCGACCTGAGCGGCCCGCGCCGAGCCCGCGCGCTTCACGAGCTCGCTCCGCCCCGTCTTCGGATCGACGGCGAGCGGAATCCGGCCGATCAGGTAGCGGTTGGGATCGGCGTCGACGGTGGCGAGCCGCGCCATCGCCTTCTCGACCGAGTCGCCGCTCTTCGGCTTGCGCCGCTTCAAGCTGTGCGAGCCGACGAGCCAAAGGTAGCCGTCCGCGCTCGTCACGCCCTCGACGTCGACTTCCTTCTCCGGCCCCGCCGGCAGCTCGAAGAACTCGCTCAGCGCGAAAGTGCGCTCGACCGCGAAGCCCTGCCCCTTCGGCGCCAGGCGCTCTAAAGAAGCGGTCTCGTCCGACGCCAGCCACAGATCGGTGCCGGTGAAGTGCGCGATGGAGATGTTGTCGCGCAAATCCGCCGTGAGGCTCAGCGTGACGCGTCCGTTCGCGGATTTTTTCATGAAAGTCCTCGTCGACGGAGTAGGGGAAAGAGGGCGACGGCACTAGCCGGGGTCGCCGCGGCCAAAGCTAAGCCTCCCGCGACGACAAGTAGGACGTGCCATTCGCCCTTGAGATAAAGCTCGAAATGAGCTGCAAGAAGATTGCCAAAGGAAGGCGTCGGCTCCTGCACGCCGAAGCCGAGGTAGCTGAGTGAAGCCTCGATCGCCACCGCGACGCGCAGGTTGAAGCCGAGACTCGAGACGAGCGCGCGGCGCCAGGCGGAAGCCAAGCCGTAGCGCCATATCCGCCCGGCAAGGGAGCCGCCCATCGCCTCGTGCGCCTGCCAGTACATCAACTCGCGATCGTGCCGATGGAGATCGCGAAGCTGTAGATACGCGCGCACCGCGAAGAGCGCGGCCAAAGCACCGACGACGGGGCCGAGGCCGGCCTCTTCCCGCCATGCCGACCAGGCGAACGCGCTCAAGCCTACCGGGATGCTCGCGATCACGGCGGCGATCACGTCGAAGCCGCCCACGAAGTACCGCGCGGAGCCGCGCCCGCGCGCCATCAGCGCCGCGAAGCCGCCCGCCATGCCGAGCATCATCCCGCCGAGCACGGCGCCCCACATCGGGATGACGGCCGAGCGCAGCGCGCCGCCGAGCCGACCCGCCAAATCGCGGCCCATGCTGTCGGTCCCGAGCGGATGCAGCGCGCTCGGCGCCGCCAGGCGAGACGCTAGGCTCATCTTCGTCGGCGAATAGCCGAGGCTCGGCGCCAGCGCCAAGACGATGAAGAGGAGGACGACGAGCACGTTGAGCGCCAAGCGCAGCTTGCGATTACGCATAGGATTCGAGTCGCTTGCCGAGCCAGGCATTGAGCGCCGCAGTCATCGCTACGCAGACGATGTACATCGCGGCGAGCCAGCCGACCGTGGTCGCGAGCCCGGAAAGATCGCGCTGCTTCGCCAAATGCCACGCGTCGAGGCCGAGCCCCGGCGCGTTGAACACCGTCTCCACGATGACGAGCTCGCCGAAGAGCCATGGCAGGCACTGGCTCCACCCTCCGGCCAAGGCCTTCGCAAGCACCAGGCGCCGCAGCGCGCTATGCGGCGAGCGGCCGATTGCCAGCGCGACCGTCGCGAACGGCTTTCCCGCCCAGTGCGCGTATTCGGTCGCGATGCCGCGGCGCAGCGTGCCCGCGAGGCCGCTGGCCAACACGAGGACCAACGCCGGCACCAACGCCGCCACGGCGAGGGTCTCGAAGTCGGCGAAGAAATGCACCGGGAAGAGCAGATTCACGTGGATCACGCGAAAGCCCAGCACGAGGAGCAAGGGCCCCACGACCAGCGCCGGCAAAATCGCGGCTCCGGCGACGTCACTGCGCGCAGGCGCCGGCTTCCGCCACGCAAGTCGGGCGTAGAGCGCGGCCGACCAAACGAGCGAAAGCACGAAGCACCAAAGGAGGATGAGAGTCGTGGTTTGCGCGTACTTGAGCATGATGCGGTCAGTATATACTGATCGTCAGCTCCCGGCGAACGTCCGCACCGCTTGGACGGCGCGCTTCCAGCCGGCTAAATGCGCCTCGATCCGTCCGACGCTCCCCGCATCCTTAACCGGCGTGAAGAGCTTGTCGGTCTTCCGCACGCCGCGCAGCTCGTCCAGATTCGCGAAGTTGCCGGCGCCGAGCCCCGCGAACATCGCCGCGCCGAACGCCGTCGTCTCGATGTTCGCCGGGCGATCGACCGCCACGCCGGAATAATCCGCCTGCGCCTGCATCAGGACGTCGTTCGCCGCCGCGCCGCCGTCGACCCGCAAAGCGGTAACGCTGCCGGAGTAATCCTGACGCATCGCCTGGATTAGATCGGACACTTGGAATGCGATGCCTTCCAACGTCGCGCGCACGATCTGCCCGCGAGTCGTGCCGCGCGTGAGCCCCATGATCGCGCCCTGCGCCTTCGGATCCCAATACGGCGCGCCTAGCCCTGAAAGCGCCGGCACGAAGTAGACCTCGGGTGCGGCGGTCGCCCCCTTCACCAGCGCCTCCGTGTCGCTCGCCTTGGCGATCAAGCCGAGCTGATCCCGCAGAAACTGGACCGCCGCTCCCGCGATGAAGGCCGAGCCCTCGAACGCGTAGCTTCTTTGCCCTTTCAGCTGCCAGGCGACCGTCGTCAGAAGGCCGGCGCGCGACGCGAGCGGCTTGGTCCCCAGGTTGAGGAGCAGGAAAGCGCCGGTGCCGTAGGTGCACTTGGCCTCGCCGACGTCGTAGCAAGCCTGGCCCGCGAGCGCCGCTTGCTGATCGCCGAGCACGCCGGCGATCGGAATGCCGTCGGGAAGGAAGCCGAGCCCCATGGTCTTGCCGAAGATCCCGGCGCTATCCTTCACCTCCGGCAGGACGCTCGCCGAAGGCACGCCGAGCAAGTCGAGCAGCTCCGAATCCCACGCTCCCGCCTCGATGTCGTAGAGAAGGGTCCGGCTGGCGTTGCTCGCCTCGGTCGCGAACACTTGATTTCCCGACAAACGGGCCATGAGAAACGTATCGATGGTGCCGACGACGCCGCGGCCGCCTTTCAACGCGCTCGCGACGTCCGGCGCGTTCTCCATAAGCCAGGTGATCTTGGTGCCGCTAAAATAGGGGTCGAGCACCAAGCCCGTCTTCGCACGCACGCGCGCCTCGGCGCCCTCGCGCTTCAGCCGCGCGCAGATGTCGGCGCTGCGCTTATCCTGCCAGACGATGGCGCGGTGGAGCGGCTTCCCGGTGGCGCGCTCGAAGACGCACAAGGTCTCCCGCTGATTCGTCACCCCGATCGCCGCGATCTTCGCCGCCGCAAATCCGGGCGCCGTCACGACGGCCGCTTGGGTCGCCTGCGTCACCGCGCTCTCGACCGAGCGCCAGATCTCCTCGAGATCGTGCTCGACCCAGCCGGTCTTCGGGAAGTGCTGCGGAAAATCCACGGTGGCGCGCCCGACGACGCGCGACTGGGTCCCCTCCACGCTCACCACGAGCGCCGTGCTCCCGGTCGTGCCTTGATCGATCGCCAGCAGAAACATAAGCACCCCTTCCGGAAATCCTGGACTCAAAGTCCCTCCAAGGAGTTAGCTCCCGCGGATGCGCCCGGCAAGTCCATTGTTTACGGGCAGTTCCAAGCCCCATCAGGTTCCGGCGCGAAGGCGCCGACATAGATCCTATATGGTCGAAAACGCCCAACTTCCCCGCAAGATCCTTCTGGTCGACGACGATCCCGCGGTCGCCGAGGCGCTCGACAACATGCTGCGCAAGCACCAGATCCAGGTGGTGCGAGCGATCGACTTCGACTCCGCCACCTACCTCTTCAACCAGCAGATCTTCGAAGTTTGCGTGATCGAGCTCGAGTTCGGCCCGCTCCCCGGCTTGGGCGTCGTGCAGAAGTTCCGCGCCCACACGCACCCGGATCGCCGCCTCGCCGGCATGGTCATCGCCGCCGGCAACCAGAAGAAGCACACGGACGAAGCGCTCGGCGCCGAGCTCGGCGACATCGAGTTCATCTCCAAGCCGTTCACCGACGTGAAAATGCTGAGCGTCCTGGCCCGCGCCCTCCTGCAGAAGCGGAGCGTCGCGGAATACGACGCCGTCCGCACGCTGAGTTACGACGCGATGAAGAAAGGCGACTTCGACGCCGCCGTCGGCCATGTGAAGGCGAACGTCGCGAAAATCGGCAAGAAGGGCATGCCGCTCCTCCTCGGCCTCTACGAGGAGGCGAAGAAATGGCCGGAAGCCCTGCAGATCGTCGACGTCATGCTCGAGAAAAAGCCGGACGACATCGCCGCGATCAACGCCAAGAGCAGGATCCTCCTCCACCTCGGCAAGGCCCACGAGGCCCGCGAGCTCATCGAGAAAGCCGACAAGCTCGCGCCGAAGAACCTCGACCGGATCCAAGCCATGGCCTCGATGTACCTCAAGCTCGACCAGCCGGACGCCTCGGTGGCGAAGATGAAGGAGCTCATCACCTTGTCGCCCGACCAGCCCGACCTCAAATTCGACATGATCCAGAGCCTCGAGGACGCCGGCTACGTCCAGCACGCCATCGGCCTCTGCCGCGAGACGACGCTGCCCGCCGAAGTCGTGCGTTTTTACAACAACAACGGCGTCATCCACTCGAAGACCGCCGAGCATACCCGCGCCGTCCACCAATATGAGGCGGCGCTGAAGTTCTATCCGACCTACAAAGAGAACTACCGGATCTACTTCAACCTCGCGATCGCCGAGGCCAACCAGAAGACGCCCGAGAACATGCAGCGGGCCCGCGCCGCGCTCCTGAAATGCCTGGCGCTCGCGCCCGAGTTCGACAAGGCCAAAAGCCTGCTCATGACCATCGAAAAGGCCCTTGGTTCCGCGGCCTAACCTGTAATACATTCCTGGAATGACCCATTACGACGTGATCATCAGCGGCGCCGGGCCGGCCGGAGCGGCGAGCGCGGCGTACTTGGCGCGCGCGGGTCTCTCGGTCGGTCTCTTCGAGCAAGCGAGCTTCCCGCGCCACCAGATCGGCGAGAGCCTCTTGCCGTTCTCCTGGCGCGTCTTCGAGGAAATCGGCGTCGCGGACAAAATGCGCGCGCAGGGCTTCGTCGCCAAGTACGGCGCCTCTTTCCACTCCGAGCGCTCGAAGAAGGAAATGACCTTCCGCTTCTCCAACTCGGTGAGCCCGAAGTACGAGTCGATCTATCACGTCGACCGCGGGGTCTTCGACGCCTTGATGCTCGACCATGCGCGCTCCCTCGGCGTCGACGTGCATCAGCCCGTAGCCGTGCGCGATGTGGAGAAGACCGCGGACGGCGTCCTCGTCAACGACGAGCACACCGCACGTCTCCTCGTCCGCGCCGGCGGCATCACGAACGCCTCCGTGCACCCGGATCAGTATGTCCCGAACGCGCCCGACGACAACGCGACCGGCGTCTACACCTATTTCAAATACACGCCCAAGGCCGATCACAAGGCGGCCGGCGACATTCTGATCGATCTTTTCTACGTCGACGGCGTCGAAGGCGGCGACCGCATCCCGAGCTGGGCTTGGGCGATCCCGATCAACGGCGAGGTTATGAGCGTCGGCTTCGTCCTGCGCACGCACCATTTCGCGCGCTTTCGCCAGGAAGGCAAATCGATCGACGCCATCGGCAGGGAGATCCTCGACTCCCTGCCGTTCATCCGCGCGGCTGTCTTCGGCGAGCCGCTCGAGCCGTACCGCATGCGCCTCAACTTCCAGCGCGTGTGCCGGCAGGTCGTGCACGAGCGCGAGCTCTTCATCGGCGACTGCGCGGGCTTCATCGACCCCGTGTTCAGCTCGGGCGTCCACATCGCGCTCAACTCGGCGCGGCTCTCGACGCCGGCGATCGTCGAAGCGCTCGCGAACGGCGGCTACGACCCAGCGCCGCTCCTCGCGTATCAAGAGACGTACCGCCGCCTCTTTTGGTCCTATTACCGCTTCGTGAAGCTCTTTTACGAGAAAAATCTCGTCGAGAATTTCTTTCTCGTCGCGGACCCGGACGCCGACGAGCGCGCCCGGGAGTTGGCGCGCGAGTTCACCTCGATCCTTTCCGGCGACGTCGAGTCCCCCAACTCGATCGTCCGCTCGCTCGACACGGCGCGCCTCAACATCAATCCCGAGGTTCGCGCCGTCTTCCAACACGTGGGAGGCAAGGACGAATGGACCCAACCCGTGACCTCGGCGCCGTGACGCGCGACCTCTCCGAGCTCATCGTGAAGGTCGGGAACCTCCGCCACCTGAAACCGGAGCAGATCGAGCTCGACCAGCCTCTTTACCGCGAGGGGCTCGGCTTGGACTCGATCGACTTGCTCGAGCTCGTCGTGCACGTCGAGCGCAAATTCGGGCTCAAGATCCGCAACGACGACGAAGGCCGCGTGGCGCTCAAGAGCTTGCGCACGCTCGCCGACGTGACGCACCGGCATTTGCGCGGCGCCACGGGGGCCTAGCGATGGAAACGCGGATCGCGATCACCGGCGTGGCGATGCGCTCGGCCTTGGGCGCGACCTTCGAAGCGCATGGCGAAGGCGCGCGGTGCGGGTTGACGCGGGTGCATCCGTACCGGCATCTCCTCGATGCGCCGCTCGGGGTGATCGCGGATCTCTCCGCCGGCCCCAATCGCGCCTTCGATTTGGCCCGCACCCTCGCCGCCTCTCTCCGCCCCCTGGAGCACTATGCGCCGCACGAGGTCGGGCTCTTCCTTGGCACCACCACGTCGGGCATTGAAAGCTGGTTCAATCGACAGTCGCCCCCGTGGAGCCCGTCTCCCGCCCTGCTCCTCGACCCACAATACGAGCTCGGCGCCGTCGCCCCGTTTCTCAAGCGCCACCTCGGCATCACCGGCCCCGCCTTCGTCTACGCCACCGCCTGCTCGGCCTCCGCCGTCGCCCTCGCCAAGGCCCGCGACGCCATCCGCATGGGCCTCGTGAAAGCGGCCGTAGCCGGGGGCTTCGACGTCCTCACGCCGATGACCATCATGGGATTCGACTGCCTGCAGATCCTGGATCACGACGTTTGCCGCCCGTTCCATCCGGAGCGCAAAGGCCTGAACCTCGCCGAAGGCGGCGCTCTGTTCACCCTCGAAACCCCGGCGCGCGCGCGCGCC
>JANOTL010000116.1:0-20857 GCA_031416315.1 Pseudomonadota bacterium | reverse complement strand
CGGGGTCGTCGCCGAGCGGCGCGTCGAGCGACAGGTCGGGCGAGGAGAGACGCATCTGCATCTCGATCACGTCTTTTTCGCGAACGTTGAGGTGCTCGGCCAAGAGCTTGGAGTCGACGGTCTCATACTCCTGGAGGAGCTTCCGAGCGGTTTTCTCCAGGTTATAATAGAGCTTACGCTGGTCCGAGGTGGTTCCGATCTTCACCTGCGACTTGTTGTCCATAATGTATTTGAGGATGTACGCGCGGATCCACCAGGCCGCGTAACTCGAGAGCTTCACGCCTTTATAGGGGTTGAATCGCTTTACGGCCTGCATGAGCCCGTAGTTCCCCTCCTGGATGAGATCCAAGAGATTTAACTGAGCTTGACGAAAGTCGTTCGCGATTTTGACGACGAGTCGCAGGTTGGACGTGACGAGGCGGTGGGCGGCGTCGACGTCCGAGTCGTCCATTTGCTTGCGCGCGAGCTCGAACTCTTCCTCGGGGTCGAGAAGAGGGTACTTCGCGATCTGTTGGAGATAGAGCTGGAGTGGCGATATCGTGGCGGGACTGCGTTGTCCTGATTTCGCCGGAAGTTTAGTCAAGGATGCCTCATGTCAGGAATCGGGATCATAACAAATCCGCACTCGAAGTTGAACAAGCGAAACCCCAAGCGTGCCGAGCTCTTAGGCTACATTTTGGGCGAAAAGGGCCAGCTCGAGGTGACGAGCTCCCTAGAGGATCTGACGCGGGTGGCGAGGGAGTTTCGAGACCGGAACATCGCGATCCTCGCGATCAACGGCGGCGACGGCACGATCTGCCGCACGATCACCGCCTTCGTGAGCGAATACGGGTCAAAGCCGCTGCCGCAGATCGCGTTGCTACGCGGCGGCACGATCAACGTCCTGGCGAACAACCTCGGCGTGATCGGCAAGCCCGAGCAGATCCTTTATCGCCTGGTCGAGGGCTTCGGCCGCTCCGAGGGTCTGACGGTCACGAAGCTGAGGTCGATGCGGGTCGAAGGGAACTACGGCTTTCTCTTCGGCAACGGCGTCGCGGCGACCTTTCTCAAGGAATACTACAAGCGGAAGACTGGACCGATCGGAGCATTCTTGTGGTGCCTCGGCGTCTGGGCGTCCCGTTTCGTCGGCGGTGGGATGCACTACCGCGTCGTGAAGGATCTCGACGTCGGGCTCGCGCCCGACGGGTTGCCCTCAATCCGGCACAACTCGATTGCGGTGTTCTACTCGTCGCTGAAAAAAATGCCGCTCGGCTATCCGCTCTTTCAACGCCTGAAGACCGAGCCGGGACCGTTCCAGGGCGTGAGCTTCGCCTTCCAGGCGCGCGAGGCGATCTGGAAGCTGCCGATCACGGTCGCCCGCCTGAAAGAGGGCTCGACGACCGGAAAGTTGAGCTTTTGTTCGCGATCCCTCGTTTTGGAGGCGGGCGCGCCCTTTGACTACACGCTCGACGGCGAGCTCTATGTGAGCTCGGCGGCTTCGTTGGCGATCGAGTCCGGGCCCGAGCTCGAGTTCGTCACGGTCTGAGCCGGCCAAGAGCGCGAGCCTATTTGGAAACCCGGGATCTCCGTGTTAAAAATAGAGGACCGCTCCACCACAGGCATACGTTTGTTCACGTCGCCCTTTGACGCTCGGCAGATGACCGAATACCGTCGCCACCGCGAGCAACGTCGCGTCCCAGGCGCTTCGGTCGGCGCTCCCGCATCCGTGATTCCGCCGCCGCCAGCGGCTGCCGTCGCGAAGGCGCTCGCCATGTCCGGTGCCGAGATCTCATGGTTGGCGGGCGACGGCTCCGACCGATGCTACTACCGCGTGCAAGGCGGGGGGCGGCCGGATCCCGCCGTTCTTATGCAGCTTTCCGGCGTCGATGCCGAAAAGCTCAAGGCCGATTCCTACGACTGGATCACGCTCGGGCGTCTCATATCGCGCGAAGGCGTGCTGGTGCCCCAGGTGCTCGCGACGATGAAGGATCACGCCGCGCTCCTCATCGAGGACTACGGCGACCTGATGCTCGAGGGTCGGGTCTACGAGTTGGCGGAGAAGGGGGACTTCGACGCGGTAAGCGGCTTGTACAGGCGCTGCGCGGAGGTGGTGAAATGCTTCCTCTCGATTCGCCCGGACCCGGCGGCGGTATGGTGCCAGCGCAGTTTCGATACCGAGCGGTACGTTTGGGAGCTCAACTTTTTCGCGCAAAAGTACCTTCAGGCGGTCGCGGGAATCCGCTTCACGCCGACGGAGCAGGATTCCTTCGAACGCGAGACCCATGCGCTCGCAGGAGTGCTGGCGAAGCTGTCGACGGCATTCGTGCATCGCGATTTCCATTCACGCAACGTGATGATCGTGCGGGATCAGGTCGCGATCATCGATTTCCAAGACGCCCGGCTCGGCGCCGCAGCCTACGACCTCGTCTCACTGTATTTTGATTCGTACGTGCCGTTCACGGGCGCCTTCCGGGCGGAGCTTCTGGCCGAAGGCATGGAGCTTCTCGACAGCGCCGAGGTCGCGGCCACCTGGAAATCCGTGCTGCTGCAGCGTCAGATCAAGGCGATCGGGAGCTTCGGTTTTTTGACGGTCGACAAGAAACGTGGTGATTATCTGAAATATGTGGACCCGGCGCTGAGAACGCTCGAAGAGGCGGCGGTCTACGACGCGCGGTGGCCTTTCCTGTCAGGTGAGCTCCTCGCGCGGATGCGCGCGCAGCTCGCGAAATGAAGGGTTTGGTCGTCGCCGCGGGGCTCGGCACGCGGATGCGGCCCCTGACGGACTTCTGGCCGAAGCCGCTCGTGCCCTTCCTCGGCACTTCGGCCTTGATGATGTCGATGCGGCTTCTCGACAAAGCGGGTTGCACCGCTCTCGCCGTGAACTCGCACCATCTCGCGGAGCAGGTGGAGGCGTTCGCGAAGCAATACCATCTGCTAACGGGTCGGCGAATTCACGTCTCGCACGAGCCGACGATCCTCGGCACCGGCGGTCTCTACAACCCGCTTCGCCGCTGGCTCGGCGACGACGAGCTGGTCGTCGTGAACGGCGACATCGTCCACAACATCGACGTCGCGGCGCTGGTGAACCGACATCGGCTCTCGCGGGGGGTGGCGACGATGGCGCTCTTGCCGCGGCCGATTTCGGGGGAAAAGCCGGTGTACGAGGTTGGTGGTTGCGTTGCGAGCATTGGTGACGAGGTACCGCACGGAGTCCCGCGAAACTTCGCATGCGCGCAGGTCCTATCCCCGGCGTTCTTGGACCTTCTACCGAAAGAAGGCGAGTCGCACGTCATCACGCAAGGCTACCGCGTGGCGATGGCCCGGGGCATGAAAATCGGCGCCTTCGTGCACGAAGGCTACTGGCACGACCTGCGCGATCCGCAGTTCTTCTGGGATGCGATCGTCGACATGATGGCGCGTCAGCACGGGAAAGCGCTCGAAAACTACGTCTTCGTCGAGACGGGGTCTCGCGTCCACCCGAGTGCGAAGCTCGAGGACTGCGTGATCTTTCCGGGTGCGGAAGTCGAGGCCGGCGCTGAGGTGCGCGGGGCGCTGATCCTTCCTGATGGGGTCCGGGTGCCTATACAGATGACTAGTCGAGGCGCTGACTAGGCATGAAAAATGCGGTGGAATCTGGACGAGTTATCGGGTGATCAGGGGCGGGTTGAAGGAGATTGGTCTCGTAAGCTTCTGCGCTCTACCTGCGGTATGTCCAGCTTCGGTCGTCGCTTGTACTTGGCGTCGTACTCAAGCCGGAGCGTCCACAAGACGGGAGATCTTTCGAGACAGCATCACCTTCTTCAGGTCTCAGACACGAAACTCAGTCTTTCTGGTCACGTCGTTTCTGTCCTTGAGAGAAACCTCATCAGATCTAGCTTCCAGATGGCGCTGGAGTGTCTGATGCCTTTACGCACGGTTGCAGGTCTTTAGTTGAAGACCGCGAGTTTGCCGTAACCGTTGAGGATGTCGAACGCATCATACTGAAGCTGGCTGTTCGCCAGAAGAATGCTGCTCTTGATTTTCGACACTTGGGATTTGGCGTTGGTGGCGACGGTGGATTTGGTCTTCAGGACTTTGGACTGGACCGCTTGTTTGGCGGCGGTGGAGGCGGTGGTGACGTTCGACTTCACGCTATTCGTAACTTTGGCGACTTTCGCCACTTGCGACTGAGCTTTGGAGACCGCCGCTGCGGCTGCTCCCTGTGCCACGTAGAACACGGTCGATCCGGGCGGGATGATGTCGGGGTTGTCGATCTTGTCGTTCTCGCGCCAGAGCGCGCGCCAGGCATTGGAGCTGCCGTAGACCCGTTTTGCAATGGTTGCGAGTGTGTCTCCAGCCTGAACCTGAGCTTCCGAACGCTGCGTGGCCTCGTACGCCGTAGCGAATCCGACGGCACTTTCGTCCAGCGTGTAGAACACCAGGTCGCCCGGGAAGATCCGGGAGGGGTTGGAGATACCGCTCAGTTGAGCGAGCTCGTTCCAGCGGTTGTTGGACCCGTAGATCTTGCTCGAGATCTTGGCCAACGTGTCGCCCTTCTGGACGATGTAAGCCATTTTCGAGCCGGACTCTGGGAGGTTTTTGCCAGCGGGCGTGCCGCCGGGTTGGAAGGGGGGAGGTGTGCCACCGCTTTCAGCGGCGGGCGGCGTTGCGGGGGTTGCTTCTGCGACGGGTGCGGTGTTGGCCGGGGTAGCGTTCTCGACCGGCGCCGCGACGTCTTGTTGAAGGGGAGGGGTGTTGGCGGTAGCGTTCGAGCCTTCGCCGGTGCCGTTCATCTCTTGGATGATGTCTTGTAGGTCGTTTTCGGTTGCGTTGCCGCTGCCTTCTGCCGTCTCTTCAGCACCTTCTTCGTTACCTTCGGAGGCTTGGTTTTCGCCCCCTTCGTTGTCTTCTCCGCCGCCTTGGTTGTCAGCCCCGGCTGCGTTGCCTTGCCCGCCTTCTTCATCGGCGGCTTCATTTTCCGCACCTTGCTCGTTCGTTGGCTCGAGACCTTCTTCCTGCTGCTGCTGACCGGAACAAGCCGGTAAGCCTGACAGCAGAAAGAGGCTTAGAGCCAGCGCGCCGAGCCGGCGCACTCCTCGGAACCTCATTCTGATCCTCCAAAAAACACAGGTTTACACACATCCCGACCGCCATCGGACGGACGGAATCCCACCTTTAGATATTGGAAGACGAATCCAGGAACGCCGCAACGGGCAATGTTTTCCAGCATTCAGGTGTCGGATTGCCTGCTCAACCTGCTCTTCGACATAGGCACCGCGCGAAAGTCTTGCGGCGCTTGGCTTTTAGCGGGTGATCAGGCAGCGTTTCTGATCAGCGGCTAGACAGCTCGAGGACGCCGGCGAGGCCAAAATTTTCTTTCGTTCCATGCGCTTGCGGGGAGGGGGCATGGGGCATGGAACTTGCTCTTCGTGCTTCGGGTCATTGGGTCTTCTTCCCCGCGGAGCTCGCTTCATGTCGCCGCTGATCTGGGCCGTCCTTGCAGGCACGATACTCGCCGCCGTCATCGCGATGCTCAACCGCCGCTCGGCGCCGTTGAAGCGCGGCTACTACTTCGGCATTCACGCATGGGGGCAGTGGCTCCCGGTCGTGGCGACGGGTCTCTACCTCGCGCTCCTCGTCGTGAACCTTGCTGCGCTCGGCGAGCTGGCCGACCATTCCCTCAGCTTGTCGCCGACGCTCTCCCTCTTTGAAATGATCTTCATGCTCATGGTCGGGCCGCTCTTCTTGACGCGCTGGGGCAACATCGTCGCCGCCGGCGTGCTCGTCTATTTCGGCCAGAAGGTCGTGCTCGGCTCGGCTGATTCCTTCGCTCGCGGGGCCAGTGCCTCGCACCTCATGCTCGCGGCCGTGACGGCGATCTCTGTCCTCGGCGACAAGATGCCTTGGCTCTCGGCCGACACCCTGCAGACGACGGCGCAGAAGCTACGTGAGATCCTCCTCCTGTTCGTGGCGATCGGCGCGCTCGGCGTCGTGGCCACCGGCGTCATCAAGTATGGAGCCTTCAACCGCTGGTTCAACGTCAGCTTCGGCGCAGCGCTGCCGGCGCCGGCGATGCTCGGCCTCTTGACCGCCGTCTTCATCGGTTGGCTGACGGTCGCGCTCGGCCTGACGCGTCACTTCATGATGCCGCTCGTGACGCTCCCGACGCTGCTCGTGGTCGCGTATCTCACCAGCTGGCCGGCCCAGTTGATGGTGGTCCCGTTCACCGCATGCCTGGCCTTGGCCCTCGCGACAGCGGATCGCCGCCTTACAAGCCGCCGCCGGCAATCGGTCTACCGGACGGGGTATCTTCCCTCTCGTTGACGATTCGACCAACTCGATCGCCGCCGTCGCAAAGTTGACGCCCCCCCGTGAAAGCGCTGGGGCGTTTGACGTTGGCGGCGAGACACCGGTATTCTGAAAGTACTGGTGGGTGAAAGTGGGAGATTGTGGGACACGGTGGCTGACGGCCGCTAGTGGACTGCCTGAAACCTACGCGTAGCAAAGCCCACGAGCCTTCCCTCAGTTCTCTGATCCCCCTACCAGCTTGAATCGGGAGACGCGTTTTGTTCACGGGGCGTTTCGAGCACACGCTCGATGATAAAGGCAGAATGGCGATCCCGTCGCCTTTTCGCCGTCGCCTGGCCGTGCCCGAAGCCGGTGGAGAAGGGGAAGTCTCCGTTTTCGTGAACGTCTCGGACGGCTGCCTCGCCGCTTATTCCCAGCAAGATTACCAGGCGAAGCTCGACAACCTCGCGAAGCTCAACCAGTTCGACCCGAAAGTCATGGCCATCAAGCGCATCTTCGTCGGCTCGGCGGCGGAATGCCCGATCGACAAAGCGGGGCGCATCCTAATCCCGGCCAATCTCCGCACCTACGGCGGCATCGAGCGCGACGCCGTCATCGTCGGCCAGATCGACAAGTTCGAGATCTGGAGCGCCGAGCGCTGGGAAAAAACCTTCAATCAGCTCTCCGACCAAGTTGGCAGCCTGTACGCGTCGCTCGCGGAGAGCGGAATTCAAATTTAATGCATACGAGTGTCTTGCTCGACGAGTGCCTGAGAGCGATGGATCTGAAAGAGGGCGCCATAGCCGTCGACTGCACGGTGGGCGCCGGAGGACATACGGAAGCGATGCTGCAAGCGGTCGGAAAAACGGGACGAGTGGTGGGCGTCGATCGCGACGACTCCGCGCTTGCGCTCGCCGGCGCGCGGCTCGCGAAAGCCCGCGAGGAAGGTCGTTTGACCCTCGTGAAATCCGCATATTCTTCGGTCGCCGGCGTCCTCGAGGCCCAAGGGTTGACGGGCAAGGTCGATGCGATCATGGCCGACATCGGCGTCTCTTCGATGCATCTCGACGAAGCCGAGCGCGGCTTCTCTTTCCGGTTCGACGGCCCCCTCGACATGCGCATGGACCGCACGAGCGGCCGGACCGCCGCCGACTTCGTCTGCGAGTCGACGAAGGACGAGCTCACCCAGATCTTCCGCGAGTTCGGCGAGGAGCCGATGGCCCGCAAGATCGCGGACGGCATCGTGCGGGCGCGCGAGGCGTCGCCCATTACGACGACCGGGCAGCTCGCCAGCATCGTCGAGAAGTGCCTGCCGGTCGGCTACGTGAAAAAGAGCAAAAAACACCCGGCGACCAAGGCTTTCCAGGCGCTTCGCATCGCGGTCAACGACGAGCTCGGCGAGCTCGAGCGCTTGGTCGACGGCGCATTCGAGGCGCTCGCGCCCGGCGGCCGCCTCGCCATCATCACCTTTCATTCGCTCGAAGACCGCATCGTCAAGGACCGCTTTCACGCGCTCACCGGCCGCGACGCGCAGGCCGCCATCTCGCGCGACTTGCCGCTCACCGCCGCGCAGGTCGAGGCCCGCATCGACCGCCGCGCCGTCATCGTGAAGCCCTTTCCGATCGTGCCGAGTCCGGAAGAGATCGAACGCAACCCCCGCGCCCGGAGCGCCAAGCTCCGTTGCCTCGTCAAAGCGCGTTGAGAAGGACACCATGAAAAAGCTGGCGAAGATCATCAAGGCGGCGCTCCTCGGCAAACCGTTCCTCGCGTTCGGAGGGGTGGTGATCCTCGCCCTCTCGCTCGGGCGGATTCACCTGCGCGTGCAGACGACGCTCGTGGGCTACGAGATCGGCAAGCTGCGCGCGGAAGAGACGACGCTTCTCGAGGAGCGCGCCGGCTTGAAGATGCAGCTCGCGAAGCTGACGTCGAAAAAGCACCTCGAGCTGATGACCGAGACGCCCCTCAGCGTCGCCACGAAGGCGAAGTCGACGGTCGCTTCGAAGTGACCAAGTTCGAGTGGAAGCGGCTGACTCGCCCCCAAATGACCCAGCCGGGACAGTTCCGGGTCGACCGGGGGCGCGTGCTTTTCTACATGTTTTGCGGGCTATTTGCGGCCATCGGCGGCCGCGCCGTGATGCTGCACCTGTTCCCGGCCGAGCAACAGTCGCTTCACTCGATCGCCGACAATCAGTACCAGAAGGAGATCGAGCTCGCGCCTTACCGCGGCTCGATCTTCGATCGTAAGGGCGAGGCGCTCGCGATCTCGATCAAGCGGCCGTCGATCGCGGTGAACCCGCGTGTTTTCGACCCGGACGCTCCGACTTTGAAGCGGCTCGCGGCGCTTTTGCGCATGCCGCTGCCGAAGCTGAAGCGCATCGCCGATAAGAAGTCGTACTTCGCGTGGGTCGCGCGTCAGGTCGATCCGCGGGTGGCGGATGAGGTGAAGGCTCTCGAATTGAAGGGCTTGGTCCAGATCACCGAGTCGGCGCGCTTTTACCCGACCGGATCTGCCGCGGCCCATATCATTGGTTTCGTCGGCTTGGACAACGGCGGCTTGGCCGGCATCGAGCGGCAATTCGAGAAGGACCTACGCGGGCAGCCGCGCAAGATCTTCACCGGCAAGGACGCGCGCGGCCAATTCATCGTCAGCGAGACCGACGGCGCGGCGCCGCTCAAGCCCGGCCACTCGATCCACCTCACCGTCGACCGCGTGCTTCAAGAGATCGCCGAAGACGAGCTCGAGGCCGGCGTGAAGAAGGCGCGGGCGAAGAGCGGCTATGCGATCGTCACGGACCCGCATACGGGCCGGATTCTCGCGATCGCCAACTATCCGAACTTCGACCCGAACGCGGCGCGAACCGTGAAGATCAGCGAGACGGCGAACCATGCGCTGATGGAC
Organism: Pseudomonadota bacterium; assembly: GCA_031416315.1. Lineage (GTDB taxonomy): Bacteria > Bdellovibrionota_B > Oligoflexia > Oligoflexales > CAIYRB01 > JANOTL01. The sequence continues at coordinate 11,712 of JANOTL010000116.1, read as the reverse complement.
GCCTTCGAGCCCGGCTCGGTGATGAAGCCCTTCATCGTCAGCGCGGCGATCGAGGGCAAGAAAACGCGCGCCAACGAGCTGCACGACTGCGAGAACGGCGCGCTCCGCATCGGCAAGAACGTGATCCACGACGATCACCCGGCCAAGACGCTGACGACGACCGAAGCCGTCGTGCGGTCGAGCAACATCTGCACGTACAAGATCGCCGTGCGCCTCGGCCGCGAGAAGACGCACGAGACGCTGATGAAGTACGGCTTCGGCGGCGGCCGCTCCGTCCTCGGCTTTCCCGGCGAGGCGCAAGGGCGCGTCTCGCCCTGGGAAAAGTGGATTCCGATTCGTTTCGCCAACGTCTCCTTCGGCCACGGCATGATGGTCACCGGCCTCGAGCTCGTGCAGGCCATGGGCGCGATCGCGAACGGCGGCACCCTGATGAAGCCGACTTTGATCGACAAAATCGTCTCCGCCGACGGCGTCGTCGTCCTGAGCTCGACCTCCGAGGTGATGGAGCGGCCGATCGGCCCGAGCACCGCACGCGAGATGCGGCAGATGCTGCGGCAAGTCGTCGAGGACAAACACGGCACGGCCCATCTGGCCAAAACGCTCGACTTCTCGACGGCCGGCAAGACGGGCACCGCGCAAAAGGTCGAGCCGGGCGTCCGCGGGTACTCGAAAGACAAGCGGATCGCGAGCTTCATCGGGTTCGCGCCGGTGGAGGACCCGCACCTCGTCGTGTACGTCCTCATCGACGAGCCTGGGCAAAAGCCCTACTATGGCGGCTTGTGGGCGGCTCCAGTCTTCAGCGGCATTATCTCGCGCAGCCTGAAGTACTTGAACGTAGCGCCCGACATCAATCGCGAGGTCGCTGCGGGGGCGGGCCGAAATGCCGGTCAACAGCGCAAATTCTAAGCCTGACGGGCGCTTGGCGCCGGGGACGGCGCGCTTGGTGCTGGCGCGCGCCGGGCTCCTGCGCGAAGAGGCGCCGTTTCGTCTGCCGAGCGACGGAGCCCTCGGCTCCATCCATGTCGACTCGCGCAAGATCGGGCCCGGAGATCTGTTCATCGCCTTTCCCGGAACGAAGGCGGACGCGCACACGCACGTTCCGACGGCGGCGGCCGCGGGTGCCGGGCTCCTCGTCGTCGAGCGACGGGAGGCGATCCCGTCCGGTACGAGCGTGCCCTGGGTCGAGGTCACCAACGGCCGCGCCGCCTGGGCGACGCTCGCCGCGGCCGGCTGGGGCGATCCGCAAGACCGCATGCGTTGCCTCGCGGTGACCGGTACCAATGGCAAGACCAGCACGGTGTGGATGGCGCGCGCGCTCTTGGCGGCGGCCGGGACGTCCATCCTCGCGATCGGAACGATCGGTGCTTTCCTGGGCGACACGTTCGTCCCGACGACCCACACGACGCCGGATCCGGACGTTCTCTACAAGCTGATGGCGCAGGCTCTGGACCAGAGCATTCAAATCGTCGCGATGGAGGCCTCGTCGCACGCGATCGTCCAAGAGAAGATGCGGCCGATGCGCTTCGCGGGGGCAGCGTTCACGAGCTTCTCTCGCGACCACTTGGACTTCCATCCGACGATGGCAGAGTACCTAGAAGCGAAGCTGCGGCTCTTTACCGAGCGTTCCACCGTGGGGGCGCGGTTCGCGTTTTGCTCCGATCTACCCTTGGCGGCCCTGCCTGGCGGCATCGCAAACATTCGATTTATTTACGGAAAATTGGCCTCCCGCCCGGCCGCGAAGCTCGGGGCGGAAAGCTTTCTCGAGCTCAAAGCGCACGGCTCGAGCTTCGCCGGCACCGATCTCGAGGTCGAGCTCCCAGGTAAAACGCTTCGCGGGCACGTCCCTTATTTCGCGCAGCATGCGGTCGAGAATTTCGCTGCCGCCCTCCTGCTCGCGGCCTCGGTCGAGCCGAGCGTGATGGACCCGGCGAAGTGGGCAGCTCTGACGCCGGTCCCGGGCCGCCTGGAGCAGGTGACGGGCAAAAGCCCGGTCCGGGTGGTCGTCGACTACGCCCACACGCCGGACGCGCTGGAGAAGACCCTGGAGGTCCTCCGGCCCCTATGTGCGGGGATGCTTCGCGTCGTCTTCGGTTGCGGCGGCGACCGCGACAAGGGCAAGCGCCCTCAGATGGGCGCCATCGCCGAGCGGCTGGCAGATCGCGTTTACCTCACCTCCGACAACCCGCGCAGCGAGGCCCCGGAGGCGATCCTTGCGGACATTCGAGCCGGACTTGGCCGGCCGGACCTCGCGGTCTCGGATCCCGACCGGGCCCGGGCCATCGGGCGGGCGATCGCCGATGCCGCGCCGGACGATCTCGTCCTGATCGCCGGCAAGGGCCATGAGGCGTATCAAATTCTCGCCTCGCAGACGGTTCCATTCGACGACCGCCTGGTCTCCCGCCAATACTTAGACGGATGAGCTCGATGCTGCCTCTGACATGGGACCAAGTGCGCCGCTTTCTCGGCCCGACGCTCGCGCAGGCGAGCCTTCCCGAGGGCGCGCCTCCGGTCTGCGTCGACGGGCTCAGCACCGACAGTCGCAGCATCGGCAAAGGCGAGTGGTTCGTCCCGATCGTGGGAGAGACATTCGACGGCCACGCGTACGTCGGCGAGGTGATGCAGCGCGGAGCCGCCGGCTTCCTCTACCAGGCCGAGCGCGTCACGGGGCCGGTCCCGGCGGGAGGCATCGCCGTCACCGATACCCTCGCGGCCTTCCAGGCCTTGGCCCACGGCTGGCGGATGTCCTTGAAGGACGTGGGCCTTCTGGCCCTCACCGGCTCGACCGGCAAGACGACCTGCAAGGAAATGCTAGGGCTGATACTAAAAGCAGCAGGGCCGGCTTTGGCGACGGAAGCCAGCTTCAACAACGAGATCGGGGTGCCCAAGACGCTCTTGGCGCTGCGCCCGGAGCATCGCTACGGCGCCCTCGAGTTCGGCGCCCGCATGCCCGGAAATATCCGATTTCTTTGCGAAATGTCCCTCCCAAACGTGGTCGGGCTGATCAACGTCGGGATCACTCATGTCGGGATCTTCGGGTCGGTCCAGGCGCTCCTCGACACCAAGCTCGAGATCTTCCGGGATAGCCCGGACCATACGGTCCAGGTGGCTTTTGGCGACGATCCCCGTATTCTCGCGGGCGCGAAGGCCACGAAAAAGCAGACTTTGGTCTTCGGGCGCCTTCCCGAGGCAGATGTTCGTATCATAGGGGAGCGCTGGCGCGACGACGGCGGCATGACGCTCGATTTGTCGGTCGTCGGAAAAACGCAGAAAGTAGAGTTATCGTCCGCGCATCAGGCGTATCCAGTCAATGCAGCCGCTGCGGCCGCCATGGCCACGGCCGCAGGCATCCCGCTCGATGCCGTCGTTTCAGGCTTGCAAGCGTTCCGCGGCATCAAAGGACGCTACCAGATCCACCAGCTACGGAATTTGACCTTGATCGACGACACTTACAATGCGAGTCCCGATAGCATGATCTCGGGAATGTCGAGCTTGGCCAGAAGCTTTGCCGGAAAAACCAAGGTACTTGTCCTCGGCGACATGCTCGAGCTCGGCGACGAGAGCGCGACGGAGCACGCGCGCGTCGGCGCGTATGCGGGAGCCAACGTGAAACCCGAATGGCTCTACGTCGTCGGAACAGATGCGCAACATATCGCCGCCGGCGCGACGGGTGCGGGTTTTCCCGCCAGCCGCGTGCAGGCGTTCGCGACCATTGATCAATTGCTTGCCGCCGACATTCCGTTCGCGGATCGTGGTGAAGTCCTCTTTGCGAAGGCTTCGAACGGCATGCGTCTCGGCCGGCTCGTCGAGCGGCTCAAAGGAGGTGCGCGGTGAAAGCCGGGCTGCACGTCATCATCGGTGGTGGAGTGTCGGGCCTCGGCGCGGCGCAATTTCTCTCGAAAATCATGCGTGTCCCCGTCGTGGTGTCCGAGGCCAAGTCCTTGACCCCCGAGCGGCGGGCCGCGTTCAAGGCGCTTGCCGGCGTGAAGGTGTACGAGGGCGGCCATCAGATCGCCGACCTCGACGGCGCGGCTCGCGTCGTGCTTTCACCAGGCCTACCGCCGAACCATCCGCTGATCGTCGAAGCGCAGCGGCGGAAGATCCCGCTGATCTCCGAGATCGACCTGGCGCTCGAGCATTACCGCGGCACCGTCATCGGCGTCACGGGGACCAACGGCAAGAGCACCACCTGCGCGATGCTCGGTCACGTACTGTCGAAGGCGGGCAAGCGCGTCGGCATCGGCGGCAACTTCGGCGATCCGCCGACGGGCATGCTGGCGGAAGAACGCGCGGGCGAGATCCTGATCTTGGAGCTCAGCTCGTACCAGTTGGAACAGTCGCAGCTCATTCAGCCGAAAGCGGCCATTTTCACGAGCTTTTCCTTCGACCACATGCAGCGCCACGGGACGCTCGAGGGCTACTTCGAGGCGAAGTGGCGGCTGTTCGCGCGCATGGGGCCGAAGGACACCGCGGTCATCCCGCGCGACGTTCTTGCGCACGCGAAGCGGCTCGGCCTCGATCTGTACTGCAAGGTCATCGAGCCGGAAGGTTACGGGTACGGCAAGGAGCTGGCGAAGTACGGCATCACCGAAGGTCACAACCAGCTGAACGCGACGTTCGCGCTGCACGCGGCCGCGGCGATGTACGGCTGCGAGCCAATGCTGCTCGCCCCTTTCCTCGAAGGTTTCGTCGGCCTACCGCACCGCTGCCAGAAGCTCGGCAGCTACCGCGACGTGCCCGTGATCAACGATTCGAAGTCGACGAACGTCGAGTCGACGCTCGTCGCCTTGCGCAGCCAAGAGCAGCCCGTCCTCCTCATGATGGGCGGCCAAGGCAAAGGCGAGCCGTACGCGCCGCTCCTCGAGGAGAAGCGTAAGATCGCGGCGATCGTGACGTTTGGCCCCTCCGGTAACACGATCGCCAAAGACATCCGCGCCGCCGACAAGGCGGTGACGCTGCACGAGTTCCCGACGCTCGACGCCGCGCTCAAGGCGCTGCCCGAGATCCCTTTAGGCCCGGCCCATGCGATACTTTTCTCTCCGGGATGTGCGAGCTTCGACGAATTCGCCAACTACGAGCATCGCGGCGACGTGTTCAAGGACCGCTTGATCGCGCTGGGTATGACGTAGCGAAAAAGTAGCCGAAACAAGGAGAGAATCGGTGTCACCCTCCTCCGATGCGAAGCTCCCGCCGGCGAGCTTCGGTGGCTCACGCCTTGATTTCGCGCTCCTGACCGTGGTGTTCGCGTTGACCGCGATCGGCTTCGTCGCGATCTACGCCGCGTCTTCGCTCAAGGGCGCGCAGATCTTCGGCAGCGAGTTCTACTTCCTGAAGAAGCAGCTCGCGACCGCGGCGTTGGGTTTCGCCGCGATTTTCGTGTTTCGCCACGTGCCGATGCCATGGCTCCAGCGGGCGACCCTACCCTTCCTCGGAATCGTGCTCTTCCTGCTCGCGCTGATCTTCGTGCCGGGCGCATACAGCAAAGTGAACGGCGCGCAGCGCTGGCTCAACTTGCCGCTGGTGGGCGGTCAGCCGAGCGAACTGGCGAAGCTCGCGCTCGTTCTCTTCCTCGCACGGAATCTTTCCCGCCCTTTGAACAACGTCGCGAGCCTCGCGCGCGGCGTCATGCCCAACCTGATGGTGTTCGGCATCTTCTCGCTCTTGCTCCTGAAGCAAAAGGATCTCGGCACGCCGGTGCTGCTCTTCGCGACGACCTTCTGCATGCTGATCGCCGCGGGGGTGAGCCGGAAATTCATCCTGGGCTCGCTCGCGTTCTTCGTCGTCGCCGTCATCGGTGCGGTTTTGCTCGAGCCCTTTCGGATGCAGCGCATCTTGAGCTTCCTCGACCCGTGGTCGACCGTGAAGGGCTCCGGCTTCCAGATCATCCAAAGCTTCGTGGCCTTCCAAAACGGCGGGCTCATGGGCGTCGGCCTTGGCGAGTCCAAACAAAAGCTCTTCTTCCTGCCTGAAGCGCACACAGACTTCATCCTCGCGGTGATCGCCGAAGAGCTCGGTCTGGTAGGCGTCATCCTCATATTATCCTTGTTCTTTTTGCTGACGGTGATCGGCTGGCGCATCGCTTGTGCGCAGATCGAGCCCTACAGAAAATTCCTTGCCTTCGGACTGACCTGCATGATTACCCTGCAGGCGGCCATCAACATGGGCGTCGCCATGGGACTCTTGCCGACCAAAGGGATGCCATTGCCCTTCGTCAGCAGCGGTACGAGCTCCCTCATCGTCTCCCTGATGATCACGGCCGTGCTGGCACGCTTGGCAAAGGACGCCGACGTGCACGAGGGGGGAGCACAGAGTGGCACAGGCGCCAAAGGATCGGCCCAAGCTTAAAGCGCTCCAGACGCTTGCGGGACCCGTCCATTTCATCGGGATCGGGGGCGCCGGCATGTCGGCACTGGCGGAGCTCGTCGTCAAAGGCGGAACCGCCGTTTCGGGGAGCGACTCGAAGGCGAGCCCGGCTCTGAAGCAGCTCGAGCGGCTCGGCGTGCGCGTGCAGGTCGGGCACACGGCCGAGGCCCTGGGCGATGCGAAAATCGTCGTTTATTCTTCGGCAATCGCGCCCGACAATGTCGAGCTCGTCGCGGCGCGCGGCGCCGACCTGCTGGTGTGGCATCGCAGCGAGATGCTCGCGGCGATGCTCGCCACTAAACAGGGAATTACGATCGCGGGCGCGCACGGCAAGTCGACGACAACGGCGATGATCGCGCACGTCCTTGACTCGCTCGGCGTCGATCCCTCCGTCGCCTGCGGAGCGACGATCCGGCGTTACGACAGCCCCGCGCGCTTTGGCCAAGGAGCGCATTTCGTCGCCGAGGCCGATGAATCCGACGGCTCCTTTCTACGCTATCAGCCGCTGATCGGCGTCGTCACCAACATCGCGCTCGACCATATGGAATTCTTCAAAGGGACCGACGCGCTCTGCTCGGCGTTCTCCGAGCACCTCGCGAACATCGTCGAGGACGGGACCGCCGTCGTCGGTTGGGACAGCGCGCTCGCGCGCGAAGTCGGCCGCCGCTACGAGGGTAATCGCATGACCTTCGGCTTTTTGATCGGCAGCGACGTGCGCGGGCTCGACGTCAAGACGGAGAACGGCGAAACGACCTTCCTCGCGATGGTCGAGCGCGACCAAGTGCGTTGTCGGTTGAAGATGCTCGGCCGCCACAACGTGCAGAACGCGCTGGCGACGCTCGCCGTCGTGCGCGCCTTGTCGCTCGACGTGGACCGCGCGGCCGCCGCGCTCGCTGAGTTTACCGGGGTCGCGCGAAGAATGGCCCTCGTCTACGAAGACGCCGAGCTGAAGATTTTCGATGATTACGCCCATAATCCGGGGAAAATCGAGGCGTCGATCGCGGCCTTGCGCGAAGGCTTCCCGGGCTGGCGCCTGCACGTCGTTTTTCAGCCCCATCGGTACTCGCGGCTTGAGACGATGTGGGGCGAGATGCTCGACGCGCTGAAGGGCGCCGACCTCGTGCACGTGCTTCCGGTCTACGCCGCCGGCGAGACGACGACGCGGGACTTTTCGCCGGCAGTCGTCGCCAAAGCCTTGCGCGACGAGGTCCGCGTCCAGGCCGTCGCCTGCGCGACGTTTGCGGATGCCGCCAAAAGTGTCCGAGATCGGCTAGAATATCCGGCAGTGGTGCTCACTGTCGGGGCGGGCGACGTCGATGGCGTCGCGACCCTCCTCGCGCAGGATCTCGCGAAGGGACGACATGATCTTCGGGCGCAAGAAACCGGCGGGCTCGGTCCTCTCTCGGCAAAGACCTAAAAAGGGCAAGCGGGGTGCCTCACCGCGCTCACGCAAGGGCGACTCCGGCGGATCGCGCTTGAAAGGCGCGCTCGTCGTCGTCGGCGTGCTGGGCCTGGCGGTCGGTGGCCTCTACGCCAAGCGTCACCTAGTCATGACCACGGGCAATCCATCCAGACCTCCGGCTTGGGCGGTCAGCCTGAAGGTCGACGGCGAGGCGGCGCTCAGCGAGCCTACGATTCTGAAGGTTCACGAGGCGGCACGCCGAAACCTGGGCCATGGAACCTCTGCGGAGCTCGCCCGTACGGCTGCCGCGATTCAGAAGCTCGACGCGTTTGCTCACGTTGCAGTCGTTCGGCTAGGCGCGGCACAGGCCGCAGTGTCCGTGACGCCCCGCACTCCAGTGCTTTGCGTCGAAGCAGGCGAGACGCACTTCGTCGGCACCGAAGGCGAGGTCTTCGGCGCCGCCGTGAAGGAGCCGGGCGACTGTCCGGGCGCGATGCTCACCGGCATCTTCGAGGACCGGGGCCGCAAGCTCGTCGCGGCGACCGATCTCACCTATCCGACGACGGCAGAAGAGCTCGGTGCCCTGAAGGAAGCGGTGCTCCTACAGGGCGAGTTCAAGAGCCGCAAGCTTCCCGTCAAAGGCTTGACCTACCAGCGCTACCGGGGATTCCTCGTCTCTCTGACCGAGCCCCAGGAGCTGGAGGTCCAACTTGGACGCGCGCCCTTCAACGCCAAGCTCGACAAGCTCGAGGGCATCCTCGTGAAGCTTCGTGAGAAGGGCAGCCATGCCGAGCGCATCGAGCTCGACTATCAGGGCAAGGCTTTTGTGAAATTCAAGAAAATGTAAGAATAGAGCATCACCGGAAAAGCAGGCGTTCTTCTATGCCCGGCAAGCTCAGTAAGCTGCGCAACGTCGTCGCGCTCGACCTTGGTACGACCAAGTTCTGTCTCGCGACGTTAAGACCTAAGCCGGGAGACCAGGGTCTCATGGCCGACACGGTCTCCATTCCTGCCGAGGGGATGCGCCGCGGCATGCTCGCGGACCTGGCTCAGGTCAAAGTCGCCCTGTCGCGCCTCGTCGAAACCGCGGAAAAGCAGTTCGAACAGGATATCGGCGAGGTCGTGGTCGGCGTCGCCGGCAGTCACTTGCGCAGCCGCATCGTCACCGGAGCGATCACCGTCGAGTCGGGGCTCGTCGGGCCAAAGGACCTGGAAAAGCTGGTCGAGCGCGTCGAAGCCGAACATCAGAGCGAGACCCGCGAGCTCTTGCACGTCGTCCCGATCGGTTACCGCGTCGACCAGCGCGATTCTGTCGATCAGCCCATCGGCTTCAACGGCAAAGTGCTCGCCGGCGACTTCTTTCTGATCGACGCGGACAAGCTGTATTTGAAGGACGTGGTCGACGTCTGCAACGCCAGCGGTTTGCAGGTCGCGCGGCTTTATTCCGAGCCCTTCGCGTCGGCGGCCGTGACGATCCCCGACCGCTTCAAGGAGCTTGGCGTCGCGCTTTGCGACATCGGTGGCGGCACGACTGACGGCATCGTCTTCCGCCGCGGCCGCCCGATTTACGCCTTCACCGTGAACGTCGCGGGCAAGCTGATGACGAGCGATCTGTCGATCGGCCTCAACATCACGCCCGACGATGCGGAAACCCTGAAATTGCGCTACGGGCTACGTCCTCGCGAGGGCGACGTCTGCGAGCTGACGGATGTGCGCGGCGTTTTGCGTCCTGTGCGGCCAGAGGACGCGGTGCCGATCTTGGGCGCGCGCGTACACGAGCTTTGTCACCTGGTGGCGAAGGAGCTCGTGCCGTTTCGCGGCAGCCTCGGCGCGGGTCTTCTCCTGACTGGTGGCGCCGCCGGCGTCAAAGGACTTCCTGAGTTTTTCCAGCAGAAAATGGGCATTCCGGTCACGCGCGCCCGCCCCGTCCTGCCTGTGGAGATGCGCCACGTGCAGGTCGATCCGGTGCAAGCGCTAGCGGAGTCTCCGCATCCGACCAAGCACGCGACGGTCCTCGGGCTGCTGAACCTCGAGCTGCACCGTTTGGAAGAAACGACAAAGCAGCGGCGCAACACGTGGACCAACCGCTACTTAGGACCCATCCTCAACTGGTTCAAAGAGCTGAGCTGAGGACGCGTTCATAAGTCCGCGAATCTGCCGGCATTGACTTCGTTTGCCAGCGGTTCGTATAATTGTTGGAAACAGCCAATTCCTGCAATTTTCTTTTCGGAGACGCATATGTCTTTCGATGCGGAACAGATCGCACCGCCCGGAGCCAGAATCAAGGTGATCGGCGTGGGCGGGGGCGGCGGCAACGCCGTCAACACCATGATCAAAAGCGGACTCGAAGGCGTCGACTTCGTGACCTGCAACACCGACGTCCAAGCGCTGAAGTTCTCGCTGGCGACCAACAAGATCCAGATCGGCCGCGAGCTGACCCGTGGTCTCGGCGCCGGCGCGGATCCGGACGTCGGCCGCGACGCGGCGCTCGAGGATCGGACGGCGATCCAGGAGTACCTCTCGGGCGCCGACATGGTCTTTATCACCGCCGGCACGGGCGGCGGCACGGGCACCGGCGGCGCCTCGGTGGTGGCACAGATCGCTCGCGAGCTCGGCGCGCTGACGGTCGCGGTCGTGACCAAGCCCTTCACCTTCGAGGGCAAGCGTCGGAAAAAGCACGCCGACATCGGCGTTGCCCGCCTGCGCGAGGCCGTCGACACGCTGATCACGATCCCGAACCAGCGCCTCCTGCAGGTCGCGACGCCGGGCCTCAGCATGATGGAAGCGTTCAAGATGGCCGACGAGGTCCTTGTGAACGCGGTGCGCGGCATCTCCGACATCATCAACATCCCCGGCACGGTCAACGTCGACTTCGCCGACGTCAAGACGGTCATGTCCTGCATGGGCCAGGCGCTCATGGGCATCGGCCGCGCTCGCGGCGAAGGCCGCGCGATCGCCGCTGCCCGTCAGGCCATCAGCTCGCCGCTTCTCGAGGACGTGGACATCGAAGGCGCGACCGGCATCCTGATCAACATCACGGCCGGTAGCGATGTGACGCTGATGGAAGTGAACGAGGCCTGCTCGATCATTCAGGAAGCCGCCCACGAAGACGCGAACATCATTTTCGGCGCCGTGATCGACGAGACCCTCGGCGAAGAAATCCGCGTCACCGTGATCGCGACCGGCTTCCCGGTCGAGCAGTCGGAAGAAGACGCGATCGAAATGCTGAAGCAGCAGCAGCAGACGACGCTCGCCGGCTTCAGCGGCTCGCGGACGGGCGGTTACCGCCGCCCTGAGCCTCAGGCGTCGCGCCCGGTCGAGGCGCCGCGTCAGGCCGCGCCGGCCCCTACCCCGGCGCCGGTCGTCAAAGCCCAGCCCGAAACGCAAACCCCGGCGCCGCAGCCGCAAGCGCAGCAGCAGTATCAAGCGCAGCCGTCGCCGCTGCAGCCGCAGCGGCGCGAGCCTGATATCGAGATTCCGAGTCTTAGCCCATCGCTCGAGGCGCAGGAGCTAGCGCGTTGGACGTTTGACCTTGCCGATGCGCCGTCGGCATCTCCGACCGTTTCGCACGATTCGGACGAGCCCCTGCTGATGCCGATGGCCGATGACTCTGCTCAATACGAGACGCGCGAAGACGACGCTCGGCACCTCGAAGGGGCTCGCCTCCTCGACGATCCGAATGACGATTTCGTGCGGGAGACGGCCCCGAGCTTCGTTGAGCGCGTCTTCTCGGATGAGTATGTCGAGCACGAAAGCCATCACGAAGCGATCTTGGCGCATCCGTCGCACCTAGAGCAGGCGCATTCGATCCAGCAGGCGCCTGCTACCGAGTCGTCCGGTCTGGGGTTGCCGATGGAAGGCTTCTTCCGGCGGGACTTCTCCCCCGACGAGATCGACCGCTAGATCGAAGAGGCCCTGGTGCTGGCCGATAGGCTGAAGCACCCAGGAGC
>JANOTL010000115.1:0-64151 GCA_031416315.1 Pseudomonadota bacterium | reverse complement strand
CGGCGCCCCGCGACCCGACGCGGGAGCCCCCCGGGGGCGGCCGGATCTGGCCCCGCACCGCGGGTCGCCGCTATCGGTTTCAGATGGCGGCCGATTCAGACCGACCGCGCTGCGACCGCGTAAGCGCGGCCTTTCCACGCGAGCTTCCGCCGGAAGACGAGGTCGAAGAACGCGAGGATCGAGACGTAGCAAAAGACCACGAGCACGAGCGGCGCGAGGACGGCGCCGGCCACGTGAAAATTGCCGCTCGCCCGCTGCCGCAAGGCGAAGACGACCATCGTCGCGAGCATGACGAGGGCGGTCATCCAAGTCGCGGTGAAATGGCCCCCACCCGTGATCGCGGCGGCGAAGAGGACCATCTCGAGGCCCGCGATCGGCGTCGTCTCGGTGAAGCCGGCGCGGAAATTGCGGCGCCAGCCGGCGAGGAAGTCGCCGAAGCTCGTGTACATGCGCACGCGAAAAAGCGGCGCCTCGCCGGCCTGCGCTGGATAGAGCCGATACGGCTGCTTTTGGAACAGGCAGAGATTCGCCAGCGGCAGGTCTTCGACGGCGTGGTTGCGTACGGCCGAGTGACCGCCGAGCGAGCGGTAAGCCTGGCGCGTCATCAGGAGATACTGGCCAATAGCGAAGACGCGACCCTCGCGCGGACGACCGAAGGGCGCGGTCATAGCGAGAAGCAAGAGATGGAAGGGTCCAAGGAGGCGCTCCCAAAGGTCCTTCGCCTCGTGAAACGGCAAGGCCGAGAGCATGGCGCTCCCGCTACCCACAAGGTCCTGCACGGCGCGTTTCAGGGAGTCCGGCTCGTGATTCGTGTCGGCGTCGGTGAAGAGAAAGAGGTCGCCTCGCGCGTGATAGGCGCCCTGCCAGCAAGCCCACTGCTTTCCACGCCATTTCTCGGGCAAGGCCCGACCGCGGATGAGGCGCGCGCCTTCCCGCTCGGCGACCGACGCGGTGTCGTCGGTGGAGCAGTCGTCGACGACCAAGATTTCCGTGTGCGGATAGTCGAGCGACCTCAAAGAACCGAGGAGGCGCGGCAGGTTCGCCGCCTCGTCCCGCGCGGGCACGATGATCGAGACCAAGGGCCACTTTTTCGGCTCGGTCACGACGGGACGGCGCCAAGCGGCGGCGCGAGGCGTCAAGCGGTAGGCGAGGAGAAGAAGACCGAGGAGGGCGAGAGCGGTTCCCATGGCGACGGAACTCCTTCGAGTGAGCTTAGAACGGCAGGAGTCGCAGCGTCTCGGCGACGCCCTTGTAACCGTCGTCGTACCATTGCCACCAACACGAGATCATCAGAACGTGGCCCGTGATCGCGACGAAGTGGCTCCACATCTCGACTCTGTCGAGGCCCTTCGTTCGGTAGCGCACCCAGTGCATCGCTTCGTCGAGCGCGCTGTAGAACAGGGAGAGGAAGATGAGCGCCAGCGCCGGCATGCGAAACGTCTCGGGATGCTGGTAGCTAAGGCAGAGCGCCATCACGCTCGGGACCGCCGTCGCGACGATCATCCGGTGCACTTGGCCTTCTCCGGCTTTCAAGTCCTCTTTGTAGAGGGTGCGATGGCCGATGTCGTCGACCGCCAGCGCGGTGCTGAAGAGGAAGGTGCCGATCGGCACGAAGTAGACGTACCCGGGGAAGTCGACGCCGCCCAAGGTGCCGAAGAGGACGAACGCCGAAGTCCCCGCGAACAGGCTGAAGATGGTCCCCATCCACATCGCGTAGAGGAACCAGTCGCGCCCGTCGAACGAGCGGATGTTGGCGACGTAGCTGCGAAACTCGCGCAAGGGCGCGAGAGCGGGCGTGGCGACGCTCATGGCGTGAGTCCTCCTTCGAAGCGGTAGTGGGCGGCGGCGAGCTCGCAAGCGCGAAAGCGCACGAGCCTTCGAGTCGAGAGCGCCTGGAGGGCGGCGAACAAAAAGAGCTGAAGCTTACGCGACAAAGGCACGAACGCTCGACGATCCCAGGCGCCCCCGCCGCGCTCGCGGACGAGGCGGCCGATCTCGGAATAGACGCGTCGCGCGACCGCGACGGCTAAGGCGGTGCCGAGCGGCAGAAAGCCGACGCCGCGGTCGCCGAGCGCGTAGCTCCGGTCGGCCTCGGCCAAAAGGCGCGTGACGACCTCGTGCAGCTTCTCGCGATGCTCCGGCGCGAACGCCGTCTCGCGGCTCAAGCCGGCTTGGGCGAGCCAGCTCTCCGGCAAGTAGCAGCGCCCCATCGCGTGATCTTCGAGCACGTCTCGCGCGATGTTGGTCATCTGCATGGCGATGCCGAGCTCGGCCGCATGCGCGAGCGCCACCGGCGTGCTGACGCCGACGATGTGCGAGAACATGACGCCGACCGTGCCAGCGACACGCCAGCAGTAAAGGCGCAGGCTTGCGAGATCGGGATAGCGGGCGCCGTCGACATCCATCTGCATGCCCGAGAGGAGCTCCTGCAGGTAAGTCTCGGGCAAGGCGTAGTTGCGCGAAAGCCAGGTCAGGGCCTCAAACTCACGGCCGCCCTCGGGAATCCCGGCCATCGCCCTGCGCGTCAAACGCCGGAGCTCAGCTACGGTTTGGGCGTCGCCGCCGCGGTCGACGACGTCGTCCGCATGCCGGCACCAGGCGTAAAGCATGTGCACCGCCGCACGCGAGCGCCGCGGCAATAGCCGCGAGGCGAAATCGAAGCTGAGCGAGCCCTTGCGGATCGCCGCCGTGCAGTAATGTTCGAGCGGCGTCTCAGACATGCGCCGCCTCGAAAGCAGAGCCGACAAAGGCCTCGGCCGGGACGGACGCGATGCCTAGATCGCGCGCGATGACCCCGAAGGTCGCCTCGGCCGAGCCGATGACGCCCGGAATGCCCGCGCCCGGATGTGTCCCAGCGCCCGCGAAATAGAGCCCCCCGATGCGGTCGTCGCGGTTGTGGACGCGGAAGTATGCGCTTTGCGTCAAGGTCGGCGCCAGCGAGAAGGCGTTCCCGAGGTGCGCGCCGAGCCGCGACTGGAACTCGAGCGGCGAGAACGTTCGGCGCGTGACGACGCGCTGCCTAAGGCCCGGCATGTAGCGCTCGTCGAGGTATTTCATGATCTTGTCGGCGTAACGCTCGGCGCCGCTCTGCCAGTCGTAGCCGTCTTTGTGCCCGAGGTGCGGCACGGGTGACAAGACGTAGAACGAGTGTCCGCCTTCGGGCGCGAGCGACGGATCGGTCAGGGTCGGCGCGTGCAAATAGAGCGAGAAGTCGTCGGCCACCTTGCCGCGCTTGAAGATGTCGTCGAGCAGCTCGCGGTACCGGTGCCCGAACATGACGTTGTGGTGCACGAGGTTCGGGTAGGCCGGCCCGGAGACGCCGAAGTAAACGACGAAGAGCGACATGCTGAGCTGCTTTTTTTGCAGGCTTCGCGCCGCTCTTCGCCCGTCGGCGTCGTCTTGCAGCAGCTTTTTGTAGGTCGTCGTGACGTCGGCGTTGCTGACGACGAGATCGAAAGCCTCCGCGTGACCGCCCTTGCCTTCGACGCCGGTGACGCGCCCGCTCGCGGTCGTGATCCGCTCGATCTCCGCGTTCAGGACGAGCTTGCCGCCGAGGTCGGTGAAAAGCCGCGCCAAGCCGCGCACGAGCGCATGCGTCCCGCCCTTCGGGAAGAAGACGCCCCATTTGCGCTCGAGCGGATGGATCAGCGTATAGATCGAAGACGCGGAGAACGGATTGCCGCCGATCAGGAGGCTGTTGAAACTGAAGGCCTGGCGCAGCTTCTCGCTCTTGAAGTAGCTCGCGACCTTCGAGTACACCGGCCGCCACGCTTGCAGGCGCATCAGCTCCGGTGCCACGCGGACCATGTCGGCGAACGACAGGAACGGCACGTGACAAAGCTCCTCGTATCCCGCTTTGTAGACTTCGGTGGCGTAACGGAAAAACTGCCGGTAGCCCGCGACGTCCCCCGGCGAGAGCCGCTCGATCTCCGCCATCATGCCCGCGTCGTCGGCGTAGTAGTCGAAGCGCTCGCCGTCCTCCCAGAAAAGGCGGTACATCGGTGAGATCGGCAGGAGCTCGACATAGTCCTGCATCGGCCGGCGCGCGACGCGAAAGAGCTTCTCGAGGCATTCGGGCGCCGTGATCACGGTCGGCCCGGCGTCGAAAGTGTAGCCTTGATCCTCGAACACGTAAGCACGGCCACCCGGCTTGTCCAAGGCTTCGTAGATCGTCGTGGGCACGCCCGCCGCCTGCAGGCGGATCGCGGTCGCGAGCCCGCCGAAGCCGCTGCCGATGACGGCGGCGCGAGGTCCTTCAGCCATACGCATGGGTCAATCTCCGCGCGAGCTTGTGGATGGCGATCAGGGCCGGATGCTCGGGCGGGTGCTCCAGCTCGCGCGCCAAGCCAGAGAGCGCCTCGTCCAAGGCCCGAGCCGCTTCGCGACGCACGTGCGCCTCGAATCCCGTCTTCGCCAGCTCGGCGACGAAGGCCTCGGCGCCTTCAGGCAAGGCCAACGCCATGCCGCGAAACCGTGCGAAATCCGGCTCGTCGAAGAAGCACGCCGCCTCGCCCCAGAGCCCGGTCGGCTTTCTTTGCACGAAGTCCTCGAAGCGCTTTTCCGGGTCGACCCGGCCGAGCGCGTTCCCGAGGTCGTCGAGGAGCTGGAGGGCGCCGCCGAAGCGCCGCCCGAAGCCGCGAAGGATCTCCGTCGTCGGCTCGGTCGCGCCGCCCGCAATCGCGCCGAGCGCCATCGCCAACGCCGTGATCTCCCCCGTTTTCAGCTCCGTCACGACGCGGCACGCCGCGCCGAGCTCTTCTTGCGGCAATTCGTCGACGCGAAGCCCGAGGTCCAAGGCCTGCCCGTAGTGCGCCCGCTCGAGAGCGTCGCCGTAGATTCGAAACGCGGAGCGCTCCGACTCGGCGCTGAGCCCGAGCGTCGCGATGAGGCGCAGCGGCCAAAAGTACAGCCAATTCCCGGCGCAAAGCGCCCGCGGCATGCCGTAGCGCATGTGCGCGGCCTCGGCGCCCCGGCGCACGGCGCTGCCGTCCTGAATGTCGTCGACGATCAGCGCGCCCGCGTGCAAGAGCTCGATCGCCTGCTGGCAGGTCGCGAGCGCATGCTGATCGCGCGGGGCGAGCGGCGTCTCGGGGAACGCGCCCCGCGCCAAGGCGAAGCCCAAGGTGACCAGGTCGGCACGGAAACGCTTGCTGGGCCGCTCCGCCAGATCCCGCGCCGGTGCGATCAGGACCTGTGCCAAGGTCGCCGCGATTCTTGGCGAGAGACCTTCGATGCGCGACGCCAGAGCCGCGCTCTCGGGAAGTCCGCTCGCCGGACTCGCCGATTCCGAATTTTCACGCACCCGCTTTCCTCAAGAACGCCCGAATCCCTGCTTTGAGTGGCACGGGCGGCCGTCCACTCAACAGACGCACGCGGTCGAGGAGAGTCGACCGCGCGGCATAGAAACGTCCCACGGACTGGTCTCCGAGGCGATAGAATTTTTCGAGGACCTTCCATCTTTCTGCCGGCGGCGCGGCGAAAAACAGCATGTTGTTGAGCCGCCGGTAGAACGCGCCGTCGGTCCAGGCGCGGTCGGCAGCGGCGCGCATCAGCGCGACGGCGGCGCTCGCATCGCCCGCGGAGACGACGAGATCGGCCGCCAACGCCGCGTAACGTAAAGAGTAGCCGGTCGTCGGGTGATAGAGTCCGGCGCCGACGCCAGCGGGAGCCACGCCCGGGACGTGCTCGGGCGTCGCGGGTCCGCAGAGCGGGATCGGCAGCGCCCCGGATTCGGAGCCGGTCTCCGTCCACGCGCCGGCATCGGGCGCGATGCGCCGCAAATAATCCGGCAGGATCGCCCGTGCCCCTTCTTCGTCGATCGCGCGCGCGTCGGCATACCGCGTATCTTCGATCAGGAGCTCGTGCTCGCTGAATGGAAGCGTGTAGAGGAAGCGAAACCCGCCGATTTGCGGAACCCGCGCATCCATCAGCCGGGGCCGCAGGATCCCATGGGGCCGCTCCGTGCGGAGAAAGACGCCGTAGAAAGTCTGCCAGGCGACCGGTCCCGGGGCGCCGCGAGTGGCGCCGCCCCGCGCGTCGATCACGAGATCGGCCTCGACGCGCGTGCCGTCGGCGAGCGTCGCGCCCTTCGCGTCGACCGTGCGCACGACGACTCCGAGGCGGACGCGACTGCCGAGCAGCGGCATCAGCCGCATGCGCAAGTCTTCGGAACGGATGGAATAATAGCGGTCTTCAATGCGCCTCTCGAGGCGCGGAAAGAAGACGTCGTACCCATCCCAAGTGCGGCTCGCAAGCCCTGCGAGCCATGAGGGGTCCAGCCTTTGGCCGCCGCGCGTCGCCGGCGCGAGATCGGCCGCGTGAAAGCTCCAGGTCTTGTCGCCGAGGAGCCGCGGCGCGCCCTCGAGCAAGGTGAGCTCCAGCTCGGGCCGCGCCTCGACGAAGCGGCTTGCGATGAGGCTCCCGGCCAGCCCTCCGCCGATGATGAGAACTCGTTGCATCGGGCCCACCTTAGCACTGGCTGGCGGGCCGGCGAACCATCTAATTTTATCCGATATTTCAATAATTATTATGGATTGCGCTCATTTTACATTACAATGAAAATCGGAGGTCATCAAAATGCCCACGCCCCACCGTCTCCACAAACTGCACTTCCTCGCGACCGCGGCCGCCCTCTTGGCGCTCGCCCTCCCCTCACGCGCCGAGGCCGCCCCGGCGCAAGTCCTGAGCGACCGTACTTGGACCGACGTCGCCTTCGACTTCGACGGCGCCGCGTTCCGCTGTCTCGCGAGCGTACCGCACCCACAGTATCCGGTGGACGGCGAGCTCGAGCTCACCTTCCCCGATCTGTGGCGCTACGTGAGCTTGAGCCACTACCCTGCCGTCGGCCGTCTCGGCGCCGACATTGGCTGCGCCGCGGGCCTGCCGACCGGCAAAGTGAACGGCACGGTCCGCGTCGTCCTGCAGAAGGCCGGCGTCGAGCTGAGCGAGACCGTCACCGTGAAGGTCGGCGGCCTCGAGCTGAAGAGCTTGCGCCAGCTTTCCCTGACGCCCGCACCCTAACCCCTATCCATCGCGAACGTTCCGAAGACGAGCCGAGGCATCAATCGAGCTCGGCGTCGTCGAGGACCGGGAACATGTTCGAATTCTCGCGGATCAGGCGCCTAAGGGACCGGGAGAGCTTCTCGAAAGCGTCGGGGTCGAAGCCGTGATCGTGGATGTCGCGCATCACGCCGGTCTCCGGGTCCGCACCGAGAGCCGGCGCGGACTGCGGCAACGGCGTCTGCCGCGGCGGCAAGGGGCCGTCCCACACGCCTTTCCATTGGTAGCACTTGGCGACGCCGGCACAGTTGTCGGCGATCGACGTGAAGTTGTTCGCCTTCAGCCAGTCCTCGATGCGCGCGTCGACGAAGCCGTGGAGACGATAGAAGATCGGGTTTACGTGCGAGGAATAAGTCGAGCCTAGGTAGTCGGCGTTCGGATCGTCCCACGCGGCCTGCGGCGTCTGGAAGATATCCTGCATGCCTTCGAGGCTCGCCTTGCTGCTGTCGGCCCAGCGCATGTGCATCGTATTGTGGAGCGTGCGCTCGATCCATTCGCCGTAGGCGGAAAGCGTCATGGTCTTGAGGCGCCCGGCATCCATCGCCTGGGTCTGCCAAGGGACGATGCGTTGCGTGTATTCGGCGTTCGACTGCGAGGTATTGCCCCCGGGAACCGGGAAGCCCGTGTCTTGTGGCGTCGGGACCGCCTTCCACGCCTCGTACATCTTCGCAGCGCCGAGGTACTCCCTCAGCGTGAGGAGCATGCCTCGGTGCATGTGCAGGAATTCTTCGCCTTTGTTCGGCGCCGGATTCGCCTGCGTCTCGGTGTTGCTGCGACCCCATTCGGCGCCGAGGGTGTTGCGGATGCTGTTCTTCTGCGACGTCGTCATCGACGGCCAAGCGTTCCGGATGCCGTGCCACAGGAAGTGCCACATGCGATGCGTGCGTTGCGCCATGAGGCCCTTCATCGCGCCGTCGCGGTCGTTGGGGGGCGGCGGCGGCGGCGGCGTGTCGGTTGCTTCGCCAACGAGGCGCAGGCTGCACGTCTGGTTGCCGCCGAGAAGGCCGGAACGGCGCACGGTGACGGTCACCGACTGCACGCGCACCGCGGCGCCGCCGTTGATGCGGAACGCGCCCGGCTTCATCGGATGGGCAGAGACTGGCACGCTCGCCGGCCCGCTCGGGGTCATCGCCGTGACGCTCGCGATGCCGATCGGCTGCGCGCGACAGGTCCCGCTCGGGGTCAAGGTGGTCGTGGGCATCAGGGTGTCGACGGCGACGGCCGAAGCATTGCCGACGACGGCAAGGTTGAAGTTCGTGTTGGACGGGAAGTTCGTCTTGAAGCTGAGCGTGCCGACGGCGACGTTGGTCGCGCCGGCGAGGTTAAGGCCGTTGCCGCCGGCGGTGTCCTCGGGCGCGGCTAGAGGCCGCGCGGCGCTGGTTCCGTCGTAGGCCGCGTCGAAGAGTCCGGCAAAGCGCGCAGCGATCTGGTCGCCGGCCGGGCGCGCGGCGCGCTCGAGCTTCAGCGGCTTCTTCGAGGCGGAGCCGCCGGGAAGGGCCTGCGTGATGTTCTGCAGAACGAGCTTCTCCATCTCGTTCAGCTCGGTGTCCTCGACCAGGGTCATGTACGCCCCGGAAAGCGCGCTCTCGAACGCCGCGAGCGTCGGGGCGCCGCTCTTCGCCGGACGCTCGGCGCAGTACTTGCGCACGGCCGCCGGGTCGTCGAGCGTGACGCCGTCGGGGATCTCGGCCAAGGTCTTGGCGCTGCAAGCGAACCGATAGACTTTGCCGCCTTCCGCGAAGTAGACGGCGCCGCCGCCTTCCGGCGTGGCGCCGGAGACCTCGACCGACTTCAGCTCCTGGGTTTCACCGGTCGTCGAGCGGCAGGCGGGCAAAAGGACCAAGGCGGAAAGGAGAAAGACGTAGCGTCTCATTGCGAGGACTCCTGAAATTCGCTGGCATTTCTTCCAAACAGTAGCGGATTCCCGCGTCGATTCAAGGGGAAAGCGTTTGGGCGATTGAGCCTCAAGGAAAGGCGCCGAGCTGCCGATAGGCCCGACATGGAAAACCGCATGCATCTCATCGCCGCCTTTGTCGCCTTCGGCGTTTGCGCCGTGGCCTGTACCGATGCCAAACCGGTCGCGCCGAGCGCGAGAGAAGCCTCGCCGAAAAAGCCCGCGACGCCGCCGCCGTTCAGTCCGCCGACCGAGCCGCAAGCCAAGCCGACCGAGCCCGAGGACACGGGAACGGGCTCGCCCGAGGACACCGGTCCGCTCGAGGTCGACTGCGATCCCGAGAAAGACTTCGCCAAGCTCGAGTACCCGCAGGACGTTCAGGATTGCCTGAAGCAGGACAAGCTCTACAATTTCGACGCCAAAGGCTGCACCACCATGGGCAAAGCCTTGTGGGAGTGCAGCTACGCCTCGATCAAGGCCGAGATCACCAACCTCACGCTCTCGACCTCGCCGCTCGACAAGCAGCAGAACGCCGGAGCGAAGCTGATCGGCTGCGGCGCGTCGAACGACGGCACCAAGATCATCGCCCAATACTTCGTGAAGAACGCCTCGACCTCGACCAAGGACTGCAAGTTCTTGAACAAGGGCAAAGTGATCAGCGTCTGCTTCCAGCAGTTCGTCGACGTTGCCCCCCCGGTGCCGACCACCGATGCCGAGAAGAAGGCTTACGTCGCGAGCTGCATGACCGAGTGAGGCCCGGCGGCCCCGGACTCAGTGGGCCGCTTTCAGCAGCTCCTCGGAGATCTTCGCCAACTGCTCGGTGGAGCCTTGGCCTTCTTTAAAGCCCTTCTGAACGTGCGCGATCTTGCCGTCGCGGCCGATGATCAGGGTCAACGGGAAGCTGTCGACGCCCAAGCGATCGGCGAGCTCGAAGCCGCCGTCGAAGTAGAGATGCTTCAGGAGGCGGTCCGGCTCCTTCAGATTTTTCTGAAACCAGTCGACGGCCTTGCTCGACTCTTTGTCGAGCGAGACGAAGGCGACCTGGAAGTCCTTGTCGACGAGCTGCTCTTTCAGCTGGTCTTCCATCTCGATGATCTCGACCTTGCAGGCCGCGCACCACGTGGCCCAGAAGTTGATCAAGGTGATCTTGCCGGTCAGCAGCTCGGGCGTCAGAGGCGTGCCGCTGTGTGCGGCCACCTTTAGGGCGCCTAAACCCTCACCGACGACGACGGCCTGCGCGTTTGTCGCGAATAGGCCCAAGGACAGGATGAGATAACGAGCGACTTTCATGGTTCCCCCCATTAGTCGACTAAACTCTCAAGCAGCTCA
This sequence comes from Pseudomonadota bacterium, assembly GCA_031416315.1. Lineage (GTDB taxonomy): Bacteria > Bdellovibrionota_B > Oligoflexia > Oligoflexales > CAIYRB01 > JANOTL01. The sequence continues at coordinate 53,869 of JANOTL010000115.1, read as the reverse complement.
AACACAGGATCATGTGCTTCCGTCGGTGTCTCGGAGCGAAACGCACCGACGATCTTGCCTTCGCGGTCGTAGATTAAAGTACGCGGATCGTATCCCATTTCCGGAAACGCTGCGCTCATGTAGCCATCGAAGAAGCGGAACAGGTAACCGTTGCCGAGCGGGCCGCTCACCGGCTTCGGATCGAGGAGGAGCGGAATGCGCACACCGCGTGCGTTCATGCCGTCGAACTCGGGAAGCCGTCCGGTGAGGACGTCGTCGAAATAGGACTCCAGGGACTGATCGGCAGCTGGCTCGTGCAGCTCAAGGGCTGCAAGCTGACATTCTCCAGGGCGCGCGGCGCAGAAGTCCACCAGCTTGCCGGGCTGGCTCCAGTACACCAGCTCCTCGATACATGGCTGGCACAGCGGAAAAGCGCTCCATGCCGAGACGACGGTGTACTTGGCTTGGCGCCTCAAGTCTGCGAAGCCGAACTCGCCTCGGGCCTTGTCGAAGAGCCGGAAGTCAGGGCCGCGGGCAACCTCGCCAATGGCCGGGCCTTCGACCAATTCGGCGAGGGCCGCCTCATCGACCATTCCCTCGATTGAATGAACGAGGGTGCCGTCGCGGGCGAAGCCCAAGAGGAGAGGCCCTTCGACCGGAGGCATTTCCAATGAAAAGTCCGCGTGCTCGATGGGAGTGTAGGACCAATCGAAATGCGTCTTGAAAACGGAGAAGAAGCTCGCGCCACCCTCGTAAACGGGGACGCGGTCGCTTGTGGCGCAGATCTGTGGGGCAATTCCGTCAGTAAACAAGGTCGCCACCGCGCAGCTCAGCCGCGCACAGCGCTCTTTCACGTACTTCAAGGCGCGCATCTGTGCCTCGCACGCCGGGCCGCAGGCCCCGCGAACGACGGAGACGAAACGGTAGTCGGCTGACCCGAGCGCGGCCGCGAGGTTCTGCTCGACGCCGTCGCAGCCTTTCACCGTGACTCGCTTCAACCGTCCGGGGGTCATGCTCGCCAGATCGGTCGGCACGACGCCATCGCCATCGTCGGATCCGTCGACCGCATCGGTCGCGCCGCCATCGCCAGTCGCGTCCGTGCTGCCGCCGTCGGTCGTCGCGCCGTCGGTACCGTCGTCCGCATCGGTCGTGCCGGCGTCTTCGGCCCCTGTTCCGTCGCTAGCGTCGCTCGCATCGCTCGCGTCCCCGGAGCCGTCCACCGCCGGTCCGTCGGCCGCGCCGCCGTCGTCACCGCCTTCTCCCGTGCCGGCGGCCTCGCCACCGCGCAGTTGCAGGGTGATCTCGACCTTCTCGATCAGGATCTCGATCGAGGTCGACTCCTCGGGCATGATCCGCCAAGCGATGCCGGTGCGGCTGACCATCACCGTCACTGGGACGCCGAACTTGCGCCCGGGCGGCACGAAGTGACCGATCATGCCGAGCCCGGCAGGGTCCGACCAACGGATGTACGGGAACTTGCCGAGGTAGCCGGCTAGGCGCTTCGCGGGCTCGGAGTCGGTGTTCACTCCGACGATCTCGAAGCGCTTGCCGGGATCAGTCAAAAAGAGCGAGTGCTTCCCGATCACGTCCTTAGTGAGTAGCGCTGCCTTCTCGTTACAGGCGGTGCAGCCTTTGGATCCAAAGGTCAGAAGCAGGTAGTCGCGGTCCGAGGCCTCCATGTAGGCCTTCAGGTTCACGGTCGCGCCGCTCGCGAAGTCGGTGAAGTTGATCTGACTCGTGTCCAGCGCCTCTTCGACGCTCCGGCTTTCCGGTGTGTTGTCGGTGAGCTGACGCTTGAGCTTCGAGGCGCAAGCCGAGGTCGTCACGATGAGGGCGGCGAGGGCCGCGAGCTGGGCGAAGCGCATGGTCAGCCTCCGCACGTCGGGCAAGAGCTGCCGCCGCCGGCGCCGGGACCGCCTTTGCCGAGCTTCTCGTAGCCCTGGGCTGCGGAGCTCATGACCGCGGCATCGAGCCGCGACACCGCGGCGTCGTCCATCGCGGGCGACAGCAGATACTCTTTTTCATAAGGCTTCACGGTCTCGCATCCCTGCAAGACGGCAGCGGCGAGCATCGCGAGCACGGTTGCCGCGGCAAATTTCATATCCATGTTCCCCCCGAACCATGAATCAGACTAGAAGCGCGCCGTGAGGCCCGCCTCGAAGCTGCGTGCGGAAATGCCGGCATTCGTCAGATAGCGGCCCGCGGCCGCGTCGAGCGTGACGGGAACCGGCAAGGTCCCGTCCTTCGACGGCCGCAGCTCCTGGCTGAGGCCCAAGGTCACCGTATCGGAGCCGAAGACTTTCCGATCGCGGTAGGCCCGCGTCGTCTCGTCTTCCTGGTAATAACGGTAGCCGAGGCGGGCGAGACCGCCTTTCCATAGGTTTTGCACCCAGGCCGCCTCGGCCTGCCAAGCGTCGACCTCGCCGTAAGTCGAGGTCTCGTCGACCCGGCCCCGGTTGTCACCGCGCGTCAGGATCGCATGGGCCGCGCCGTCGAGCGCCGGCACGAAGCGGCGGGCGCCGATCGAGGCGACGTGGGCCGGAGGGCGGTTCTCCGCCTCGAGGCGCGTGACCGCGTAATCCAAGATCAAGGTCGGCGTCGCGAGATGCCGCACGCCGAGGCTCGCGCCGACGGAAGAGAGCACCGTCGGGTTGCCGATCTCGCGCGAGTCGAAGTCGAGGATCTGGTAGAGCGGCTGTTCGACGACGGTGCGCGACAGGTCGATGCCGACGCGCAGCGTCTCGTGTCTGAACCATTGGCTCGCGCCGGCCGACCAGGTCCGCGAGCGCACGCGGTCGTCCGTAGCGTAAGAGCCGAGGACCCTGGTCTCGGTGACCCGGTTCCAGGTTTGATTGGTGGCGACGGTCGCCGTGCGATTTAACCGGTAGCCCGATCCGTAGACCTCACGGTCGTACTCGTTGGTCGCGGCGTCGCTGGCTTGATAGGCGTCACGAAGAATCGACAACGTATAGCTCGAGGCAGTCAGCGTCTCGCCCGCGGCGGGCTCTATGGCGGCGTCCAAGCCTATGCGCTGGCGAGTCGTCCCGTCGGAGTCAGCGTAGCCGCCGAGCTTCTGCCGTACGCTGTGGCCGAACGCTGCCGGCCCCTCGACCGCGAGGGCGAGACAGGCGGCCGCGAAAGCGGCTTTCGAACGCTGATGAAGATTTCGCTGCATGATATGGAAATTCTGCCCAAAAAACAGGCGTAGCTCAAGCCGAAAGTCCTGGCCCAGATGGCAAGATCGAGCCAGAATGGAGGGCGCGGCGGGCGTTTGACCCTGAATTTAAGTTCGCGTCAACCAGGCCCCGATCGCATCAAATTGTTCACTATTTGCACAGCGCGCCGGAAAAGGTCGGAACATGAGTCGTGAGCTCTCGCTGCCGTGGTTGCTGATTGCAACGCCGCAGCTCACCGATCCCAACTTCAACCGCAGCGTCGTGCTGATCGTCGAGCACGGACCGAACGGCTCGATGGGCTTCGTGCTCAATCGTCCGACCGACGTGCCCTTGAGCGAGCTCATCGATGCCTCGGACCTCGAAGCCGAGATCGACGCCGATCTGAAGGCCTGGTTCGGCGGCCCGGTGGAGACGCGCGCGGGCCTGGTCCTGGCGCCGCTCGAAGGCAGCGACGTGACGCCCGGAGCCCCGCTCGCGGTGACGGTGAGCGCGTCCGAAAGCATGCTCGATCAAGCTCTGGCCGCGCCGCGCGAAGGGTCGCCCCTCTATCCTTTCCGCTTTCTCGTCGGCTATTCGGGCTGGGGTGCGGGGCAGCTGCAGGAAGAGCTGATGGCGGGAGCGTGGCTTCAAGCGCACGCGACCCATGCGATGGTCTTCGACACCAACTGGCGAGAGCTCTGGGAGCGCGCGATGGCCGCCCTCGGAGCGACGGCGAGAACCTTGGTTCCGACCGAGCACACCTACCTAAATTGACCGGCAAATTCGCTGCCGTTTGCGGCTCTGGCCAAATCTTCCGAAAAGCTCTTCAGAAGCTTACAGGGAGGTTTTCCATGGGACAGGTCGTCCGCATTTTCATGTGCGCCGGGGTGCTCGCGCTCATCGCTAGCTGCTCCACGCCGTCGAAGTTCACGAAGAGTCGCGCCCAGGACGAGAACCTTCGCCAAGCGGCGGAGGTCGAGTTCTGGGAGCCCCAGCTCGAGAGTGCGGCGCATGAATTCGAAGAAGGCGACGGCTATCTGAACGTCGATTCGCACTACGAAGAGGGCGCGACCGACGAGTTCGACCTCTTCTTCGAGCAGGGCCAACGCGGCTACGTCGCCGACCAGAACGGCCTCGCGCTCGACGTCTGCCGCGAAGGCGACATCGATTGCGTCTGCCCCGAGATCGCGCACGAGATGAACGTCGACGATGGTCGCGACGAGCCCGAGTACGATTTCCTCGACGGCTACGAAGGCCGGAAGAAACCGAAGGCCAAACCCTCGCGCACCGACACCTTCGTCCGCGTGATGGTCGACGCCCCGCACGCCGTCGTGATGGTGGACGGCCTCATGGTGGCGGAGGCCGGCGAGTACTTCGCCGTCGATCCTGGCCGCATTCGCCTCGAGGTCTGGGCCGAAGGCCACCAAGTCGTCGTGCGCAAGCTGCAGGTGAAGGCGCATCAGAAGCGGGACGTGCGCGTTCGCCTCGACTGACCCGCAAAGTGCCCGGAACCCTCAAACGATCGTCATAATGTCCGCGAACGTCTCGAGCACGTAATCGGGACGGGAGCCCTCGATCTCCGCGTCCGACAGCGCCGCGTTCTTGTGGATGTTGAGCGCGGGGCTGAAGGCGTGCAGCTTCGGAAGAAGGCTCTGGTCCGGCTTTCCGTACTTCGCCCAGGCCGTCTTCACGCCGAGGCGCTTGCCTAGGCCGACGTCCTTCCGCTGGTTGTCGCCGACCCAGACGACGCGCTGGCGGTGCGCCAGGTCCTCGTCCATGTCGAAGTCCATCAGCACCGTCTTCAAGCCCTTCGTGCCCGGCTTCTCGTAGTCGTCGGGCAGGATGCGGATACGGCCTTTGAAGCCGAAGGCGTTTTGCCGCAAATGCTTCAGGAGGATCTCGGGATCGACCTTGACGCGGCCCGCGTTCGCGCACGTCGGGATGCGCGGGTCGGCCAAGCCGTAGACGGCGTCGAAATGCTGCAAAAGGCCGAGCTTGTTCAGCTTCCACATCGCGACGTAACGCGGCGCGTCGGTCAACGCGACGACGGGAACGCCCGGATGCGCGGCGCGAAAGGCGCCGAGCGCGGTCGAGACGCCGTCGTAAGGAATCAAGTAGCGCTCCGCCTCGACGTTGAAGCGCTGGCGTGCCGCGCGCACGACCGTCGCCAGCATCGCGTCGATGTCGTCGCCGTAGTGCTTGGCGACCGTCGGGAGCTCTTGCACCAGAAATGGGTACTCGATCGAGCCGTGCTCGACGAAGACCGCCTTCGCCTCCTCGGCGAGGATCACCCAAGGCACCTTCGTCTCCGTCTCGACCGCCTCGAGCAAGGCGGAGAAAGCGTGCACGTAATAGCGCACCCAGTCGAAAAGGGTGTTGTCGATGTCGGTGACGAAGAGGCCGATTCCGCTCATGACCTAAGGATCGCTCACTTCCACCGGTTGTGCATCCAGAAGTACTGATCGGGGTGCTTGCGTACGTGCGTCTCGACGACCGCATTGAACTCGGTCGAATGGCGCAGGACGTCGGCCTCCGGATCCTGCGTAACCGTAGGCTTCACCTCGGGAAAAAAATGCAAAGTGTGGCGGCCGACCCCGGTCCTTTCGATGAAGGCCGGGATGATCGGGGCCGGGATTTTCCGCCAGATGGCCGCGAAGCTCGTGTTGGTCTTGGCCGGGACGCCGAAAAAGGGCAGGCGGGGCTCGCCCGGTCGGGCTTGGTCCATGACGAAGCCGACGATCTCGCCTCTGGCCAAGATGTCGCGGATGGCGTTGTAGCCGTCGCCCTTCTTCTCGCGTTTGACGCCGTAGAAGCCGTTCTGGGTGCGGAGCTCACTGACGAAGCGCTCGACCCCGCCGCGGCCGACCTTCTTGACCAAAACGTGCGACGGCGTCAGGACGCGCGTGCACTTCGCGCCCATGGCCTCCCAGTTGCCTAGGTGGAAGCAGAGGATGTAGGCGCCCTGGCCGCGGTCGAGCGCAGTGCGGATGTGCTCCACGCCGTCGAGCTCGATGTGACCGGCGATGTCGACCCGCTTCGAGCGCAGGAACTCGAAAGCCGTCAGGGCGAAGTTCTCGACCGAGGCGCGCGCGACGCGACGCATCTGCGCCTCCGGCATCGTGGGGAAGGCGAGGCCGAGATTCCGCAGCATCAAATCGCGGCGCAGCCGGATGGCATCGAAAATCACGAAGGCGATCAGCTTGGCCAGAGCCCCGGTGAGGCGCGGGGTCAAGAGCCCGAGTCCCCACGCGAGTGTTTTCATTAAGGAATACACGGAACTCGAGCCCTCCTGGAGAGAAGGCCTCTTATACCGCGGTTTGCCCCCCGGCGCGCAAGAGGCGGAAAACCGCCGGGCCGCCGGTCAGGGTCAGATATTCGTCGAGATGCTCGGCGGTGACGGCGGAGACCAAGACGGCCCCGGGCTCGGCCTGGGCCTCCAGGCGGGCGGCGCCCGTCACCGGGCCGCCCCAAATGTCATAAACTTGTTTTTGTTTGCCAATGACCCCGGCGACGACGTAGCCGGTGTCGAGGCCGACGCGGACGTCGATCGAGATGCCGCGCGCCTTGGCGAAGGCGTGCACGGCGTCGACGATGTCGAGTCCGGCCGAGGCCGCGCGCAGCGCGTGGTGGTGCATGGGCAAAGGCAGGCCCGCGGCGGCGATGTAGGCGTCGCCTTCGGTCTTCACCTTCTCAACGCCGTGGCGCGCCATAATGCGGTCGAACTCGGTAAAGAGCTCGTCGAGCATGCTGACGAGGTCGACCGGCGAGAGCTTGGCGGCCAAAGCCGTGAAGCCGACCAGATCGGCCTGCAGAATGGTGACTTCGGGGTGCGCCTCGGCGATGCCGCCCTCCCGGCCGTTCTTCAGGCGCTCGGCGACGGTCTCCGGCAGGACGTTGGCCAACATCGAGTCGGCGCGCGCCTTCTCGTTCGAGACGCCGACCAAGGTCAGGAAGATCTGGCGCTCCTGGCGCTCGACCAAAAAGGCGACCACCATGCCGATCAGATTCATGATGATGAGATACATCGAGATCTGCACGAAACGGTCTTCGGGATAGACGTCGTAGGCCTTCGCCGAATAGAGGTAGAAGATCGTCGTCGTCCAGCCGGTGAAGCACGCGAAGAACGGCCGGAAGCGGAAGAGCATGTAGATCACGATCAGCAAGAGCTCGCAGACCGCGAATCCCAACTGGCGGCGCTCGAGGTCCCCGGCGAAGACCGCGAGGAGCGTCGTCTGCGCGACGACGAAAAGGGCCAAGGCGCCGAACGAAGGCGCGACGCGCGCCAGCCATTCCGGCCGCAATCGCACGAAGAGCACCGCCGTGACGACGGCGACGACGAGCATCGTGAGGTAGCTTCGCGCGACCTCGAAGAAGGGCGCGAGACCGATCGGATCGAGGAGGTGCGAGGCGAAAGCGTGGACGGCGATCATGAGGATCATCAAAACGATGCCGACGAAGGTCGAGCGCGCGTTTTGGGTCGCCGCCGTGAAATCGTACTCTTCCTCGAGGAGCGGCTGGAGCCGGACGGTCGAGAAGCGCATCGCCGTCTCGGAGATGATCCGGCGCAGGGCGCCGTCTTGCTGCGGCGCGTTCTGTTGCGTGGCGTCGCCGCGGACCCCGGTATCGTGGCGAAGCCTGAATTCAGAGCGCCGGCCGGTGTCCTCGCGCCGGCCGAACTCGGAGCGTTTGCCCTTATCCCCCGTGCGCCCGAGCTGGGAGCGTTTGCCGCCGCCCTCGCTCATGCGGCCCCCTCGAACTTCGGCGGAGCCGCGGTGGTAGCCGCTCCAGCCGCGCTCGCCTCCCCTTCGAGGAGGACGTGCGTCTGCACTTTTCCTTTACCCTTCACGTCGACCGTCTGCGGCTCGCTCAAGACCGATTCGTCGAGGAGCCACGCCGCTGCCTCGGTCGAGAGCCGCGTCTCGCCCTGCGCGCTGACGCTCTCCATACGGCTCGCGACGTTCACCGTATCGCCCCACATGTCATAGACGAGGCGCGTCTTCCCGATCACGCCCGCGACGACCGGCCCGGTGTGGATCCCGATTGAAAGCGCGACGTCCAAGCCGGACTCGATCTTGGCGCGGTCGAACGCGCGCCGCATCTCGAGCGCGCACCGCACGACGCGGGTGGCGCCCGAAGGCTCGCCGCGTTTCGGACGGCGCCCCGCGAGGCCGGCGGCCGCAAGGTAGCGCGATCCCGAGGACTTCACTTTGTCGATGCCCGTCGCCTGCGCGGCCTCGTCGAAGGCGCCGAAGATCCGGTTGAGGAGCGCGACCAGTGCCTTCGGATTCTTCGTCTCGGCGAGCACCCGTATGCCGTGCACGTGGGCGAACATCACCGTCACGTAATCGAACTGATCGGCGACCCGGGCCTCGCCCGCGAGCATGCGGTCGGCGATCGGCGCCGGCAGGAGCTGCCGCAAGAGCCTTTTCGTGCGCTCGTGGGCGGCCGAGGCGTCGAGCATCGTGCCAAAGAAGAGGCGGTTTTGGCGCTCGATCGTATAGGCGATCGCCGTGCCCATTAGGTTCGTGAGCGCAAGGTAGGAACAGACCTGCAGGAAATCGTCGCGCTGATAGTAGTCCGCCCCGTACGCGAGCACCGCATGGCAGATGCCCGTCCCCCACCCCGCCACGAGCGCTTGCACGCCGCGCAGCTGAACGAGCGCATAGATCGCGATGGTGAACACGATCACGAGGCCGAAACCGTAGCGCGCCCGGTCCATCGACGCCATCGCCGAAAGGCGCGAGAACGACACGCCGACGAGGACGCAGAAGCAGGCGACGATCCAGCCGATCAGCTGTTTCTGCGCCACCTTCGTGCGCTCGCCGACTTTACGGCCGATGCCGAGCAGGAAGAGCCCGGCGGCGATGTAGGGAACGGTGTCGGCGAAAGGCGGCATGCCGTCCGGCGCCAGCAGGTACATCACCGCGAGGAAGAGGAGGAAGATCACGGCGACGACGAGCGTGCCCGTCATGAACCATTTTTTGTTCTGCTCGAAGGCGTACTCGTGGAAGCGCCGCTCGACCGAAGGCTTGAAGCGCAAGGACCCGATGCGCGAAGGCGTGGCGCGGACCTTATCCGCGACGTCCGCCGAGAGGTGTGCGATGCGGCTTTGGCGCGGGCGGCTCATGGCTCAGCCCGCCCGCGGCGTCGGCGTTTCGCCGGCCGGCGCGAGGCCGGTGACGGCGTACACGTCGACTTTTTGATGCGCCAGCATCTCGTTGATCGCGCCGGCCGGCTCGACGCGGAAGCCGGGCTTCAGGCGCGTCTGCACGTAGTGGGAGACGAGGAGAAAGACGCCCCGCGCCCGCCCGGCGTTGGCGATCGCGCGGGCTTGCTGCACCATCTCGCCCAGGATCAAGGGCTGGCCGTGGAGCTTGCCCATGACGGCGCTGCCCGCCGTGACGCCGGCGGCGAAGCGCAGGCCGCGCAGGAGGCCGGCCTCGCCGGGAATCTTGAGCTTCATCTCCGGAATGAGCTGCGCCAGCCGGAACGCCGCCTCGGTCGCGGCCGTCTCGGCGGAGGCGTCGGGGCGCGCGGGAAAGACAAAGACGACGTCGCGGTCGGTGAAGCGCTCGACGACGCCGCCGTGCTCGCCGACGACGTCGGTGCAAAGGCGCAGGAGGCCGTCGAAAAGCTCGGCCGCGACCTCGGGCGTCACCACCTCCATCACCCGCGAAAGGCCCTCGACGCTGGCGAAGACGATCGTCACCGGGCCGCGGGTCACGGCCGCCAGCGCGCCTCTGGCGGCAAACTGATCTTTGTTTAATTCGTCGAGCGGAACGCCGGCTTCCAGCGCCGTCGCGATCTCCTGGGTCAGCCGGCGCGCGAGCCAGTAGAGTACCGGCACGGAGGCCACGGCGCCGGCCAAGACGAAGGATGCGACGATCCACAGGGTCGAGACGAGCCGGTCCGCGGGCGTGAACTCCGCGACGAGGGTGGTCACGCCGAGCGCAGACAGCACGGTCGCCGACATGACGACGGGCAAGAGGTAGCGGACGATGCGGTTGGCGGCGTTCAAGTACCGATAGCTCCACGGGGTTTCCCGGAAAGCTCTTCGGACTTCGCCGCCCGCCTATGAACTCGGAGGCCCGAAGGCCCCGAGAGGCCCTCAGAGGAACTACCTGCTCACCAATGCTTATCGATGAATGCTTGCGGAAGCTTCAACTCGTGCGCGTACTCCAGATCGAGGCCGATGAAGCGGACGCCCAGGAAGTGCCGGACCCATTCCGGTCCGGTCACGAGGAGCTCGCGCCACGGTCCGTCGGCGACGACCTTGCCTTCGTTGACGACGAGGAGGCGGTCGGCGAAGCGGATGCCGATCTCGACGTTCGAGGTGACGACCATCTGCGCGTGCTCGTCGGACTTGCCGCCGAGCTCGACGATCATATTCAAGATGATCGTCGAGGTCACGGGGTCCAAGCCCGAGGTCGGCTCGTCGAAGATCGCGATCACCGGTTCGGTGCAGAGCGCGCGCGCGATGCCGACGCGCCTTTGCATGCCGCCCGAGAGCTCATACGGGTACATGTACTCCGTTCGACCGAGCTTGACGCCTTGCAGGAGCTTTTTCAGGCGCGCGTCCATCGCGTTGACGTCGAGCTCCGTCATGTTCTCCATGGCGAAGATCAGGTTCTCGCGCACGGTCATGAAGTCGAAGAGCGCACCTTGCTGGAAGGCCATCCCGACCTTGCGCAGGACGACCTGCTTCTCCTCCTCCTTGGCGCTGGTCATGTCGACGTCCATCAGGCTGACCTCGCCGGCGTCCGGTTTCATCAGCCCGAGCAGGATCTTGAGGATCGTCGACTTGCCGCAGCCGCCCGGCCCGATCAGGCTGATGCGCTCGCCCTTCGCCACCGAAAAGCTTATGTCGCTAAGCAGGTTTACCCCGCCGAACGACATTTTGACGCCGCGCATCGAAATCATCAAAGACTCCAAATCGATTGACGGAAGACCTCAGGGCGCATAGCTTAGGCTGCCCTAACGCCTGGACACGCCATGACATTTTACGCCATTCGGCGCTTCAAGTCCTAGGCCCTTTCCGGAAGCTCTCGATGTCCACTCCAGCGCGCAGCTTCGTGACGCTGCGGCCGCCCTTGCCGTTCGTCGCCGATCGCGCCGGCGCCGGCTTCGTGACGGCCTTGGCGGTGGATCATCTCGTGCTCGAGTTTCCGAGCGAGCTGCGCGCGACGGCGCGCGATCGCCTCACCGTCGCCTTCGGCGAAGGCCGGAGCTTCACTTTGCGCGTGGCCTTCGGCACCGCGGCGTTCGCCGGCTCGAGCCAGGGCCTGAAGGTCGAGGCCGAAGTCGAGCCCGAGGACCTGCGCGAGCTCGACAATCTCCTCACCCTCGTACGCAAGGGCCAGCACATCGCCATCTGCGAGTCGATGGACGTCGAGGCGAAGGACCGCTTCACCGGCTTCAGCGAGGTGATCCTCAGGCCTTCGGCCTTGCCGGAGCTCGCCTGGGACGATCTGCGCACCGAGACTCGCTTTCTCGGGCGCGCCTTCCCCCTCCCCCTCTTGATCACCGGCATGACCGGCGGCCTTTTGCGCGGCGCTGAGATCAATGCCCGGCTCGCGGCCGCGGCGCAGCACTTCGGCATCCCGATGGGCGTCGGCTCGCAGCGGATCGCGCTCGAGCATCCGGAGCACGCCTCGATCTTCGCGGTCAAACGCGAGGCGCCGAAAGTCTTCCTGATCGGCAACCTCGGGATCGGCCAGCTGCGCTCCCCGACCTACCTCGACGACTGCAAGCGCGCCGTCGCGATGATCGACGCCGACGCCTTGGCGATTCATCTGAACGTGCTGCAGGAAATCGTGCAGGTCGAAGGCGACCGCGACTTCCGCGGCCTCACCGATCGGATCGGCGAGGTCGCGCGCAAGCTCGGCGTGCCGGTCTTGGTGAAAGAGGTCGGCGGCGGGCTCGATCCGCTGAGCGCCGCGCGCCTTCTCGAGTGCGGCGTCTCTGCGGTCGACGTCGGCGGCAAGGGCGGCACCTCCTGGAGCTACATCGAAGGGCTGCGCGCGCAGTCGGCGGCGACGCGGGCCGTCGCGGAGACCTTTCGCGATTTCGGCCTGCCGACGGCCTTGGCCGTCTCGGCCTTGCACCGGCGTCTACCGAAGCTCGAGCTCGCCGCGACCGGCGGCGTGCGCGACGGCCTCGCCGTGGCCAAGGCCGTGGGCTTGGGCGCCCGCGTGGCGGGCGTGGGCCTGCCGATCTTCCGCGCCGCATTGGCGAGCGAAGAGGCGCCGTTCGCCGTGCTCGAAACCTTGGCGCAAGGCCTGAAGACCGCGATGCTGGCGAGCGGCGCGAGGAACCTGGAGAGCCTGAAGGCCCGCGTTCGACCGACGCGCCGCTTCGAAGAGATGTTGAGCGACTTCACCGACTGACGAGACCTCAGGGGCGCAATCATGAAAGACGAGGCCAAAGGCTACGTGCCCGAGATCGAGACCGCACCGCGGCGCCCCTTGCCGGGAAGGCCCGTGGGCGACGATCCCAAGCTCGGCGGTGCGCAGGCCTTGTCCTCGCGGCTCCCCGGCTTTTACGAGCTCCCGATCGGCGAGCGCCTGAAGGTGGCGCAGATCTTCGCCGGCTTGGGCAACGCCGACGCCGACGCCCTCTGCCGCTTCGGCGCCTTGACGCCGGAGCTGGTCGACGTCTTCATCGAGAACGCGGTCGGCGTCTACGCGCTTCCCTTGGGCGTCGCGACCAACTTCCTCGTCAACGGCTCGGACGTCCTCGTGCCGATGGCCGTGGAGGAGACCAGCGTCGTCGCGGCCGCGAGCCACGGCGCCAAGCTCGCGCGCGCCGGCGGCGGCTTCACCGCCAGCTCGACCGATCCGATCATGACCGGTCAGATCCAGCTCCTGTTGCGCGACGACACCGTCACGCCGGCGATGGTCGAGGCGATGCTCGCCGAACGCAAGGCGGAGCTTCTCGCTTTCGCGAACCGCGGGCAGGAGCGCCTCATGGAGCGTGGCGGCGGCGCCCAAGACCTGACCTTCCGGCTGATCCCGGAGATCAAGTCCCTCGTCTTCCACCTCCACATCCACACCGGCGACGCGATGGGCGCGAACATCGTCAACACGATGTGCGAAAAGCTCTCGACCGTCCTCCCCGAGTTCTTCCCCGTCGACGTCGGCCTGCGCATCCTCACGAATCTCACCGACCGCCGCGTCACGCGCGTCACCTGCACGGTGCCCGAGAACGCGCTCGACTCGCACGAGTTTTCCGGTGCCGAGGTGATCGACCGCATCGTCATGGCCTACCAGTTCGCGCATCACGACGTTTACCGCGCCGCGACCAACAACAAGGGCGTGATGAACGGCATCGATCCGGTGCTCATCGCGACCGGCAACGACTGGCGCGCCGTCGAGGCCGGCGCGCACGCGTACGCGGCGCGCGACGGCCAGTACCGGCCGCTCGCCGTCTGGACGAAGACGGCTGGCGGCGATCTCCACGGCGTCCTCGAGCTGCCGATGGCCGTCGGCACGGTCGGCGGCGTCACGAAGCTGCATCCAACGGCGAAGGCCGCCCTGAAGCTCCTCGGCTCGCCCTCGGCGCGCGTCTTAGCCGAGATCGTCACCGCGGTCGGACTGGCCCAGAATCTGTCGGCCTTGCGCGCTTTGGCGTCCGAAGGCATCCAACGCGGTCACATGAGCCTCCACCGCGGCAACCTCGACCTCCTGTCTCGCCTCGCTCCGCCCTCCGGCGGGACGGAGCCTTCTTGACCATGAAAGCCGTCGCCTCACTGCCGGGAAAGATCATGCTGGCCGGCGAGTACGCCGTCCTCTTCGGCGGCCGCGCCTTGTCGGGCACCCTCGACAAGCGCCTCACCGTCACCGCCCTGCAGCTCGCGGCCGGCACCGTCTCGGGCGGCGCCAAGCTGTCGAGCGAGATCTGGGCCGACGAGAAGACCGTCCCGGCGGCCGGCGAAAAACCGGCGCCGGAGCTCCAAAACGAACCCTTCGCGCAGGCCGCGTCGCGGGCCTTGGAGATGTTCGGGCTCGCTGACGTGCATTTCACCGTCACCTCCGAGCTGCGCGTCGAGCACGGCGTCGGCACCTCGTCGGCCTTGCGCGCGGGCGTCCTGACCGCGGCGAACGCGCTCGCGGCGGAGGACAAGCGCCTCCAGCCGCAGGATTTGGCGCGCGAGGCCTGGCGCCTCCAACGGCTGTCGCAATCGATGGCCTCCGGCTACGACGTCGCGACGCAAATGATGGGCGGCGTCGTCAGCTTCCGCAATCCGGCGACGCATCGGCCCGGCTCCGGTCAGCTGGACAGCGAGGCCACCTGGCCCGTCGAGGTGTCGAGCTATCCGAAGCTCGTCTTTCCCCTGCGCGAAATCGTCCACCCTTACGTCGGCGGCCGCGGCGCGCCGACCGGCCCCGTCATGCTCGATACTCTGGCCTGGCTCGAGCGCGAAGGCCGCCTCGACGCCGTGCTCTCCGTGTCGGAGGAGCTGACGCAGGCCTTCGGCGTCGCCCTCTCCGAGCGCCAGGATCACCGCAGCATGCGCGAGCTGATCGAGATCGTGACGACGCACCGCTCGATCTTCGCGGGCTCGCCGCACGATCCCGTGCACCTGCGCTCGACGCTCGAGCGCCTGCCGGGCGAGGGCGAGACCTGGACCTTCAAGACCACCGGCGCCGGCGGCGAGGATGCGCTCCTCCTGATCGGCGAGAAGACGCGGCTCGCGCCGGCGACGCTCGCGCTGTATGGCATGGGTTGGGACCCGCTCAATGCGCGCTTCGCCAGCGAAGGAGTCTTGGTCGAATGAGCGTCGTCGCCGTCGCCCCGAGCAACATCGCCCTGGTGAAATACTGGGGAAAACGCGATGCTGCGCGCCAATGGCCCGCCAACGACTCTCTTTCGATGACCCTGACGGCCGCGCGCACCGAGACGCGCGCGATGATTGTCGACTCCGGTCATGACGAGTTCGTATTCGGCGGTCAACGCCTCGCGCGCGAGGCGAAGGAAGCGGCGCGCGTCATGCGCCACCTCGACCTCTTGCGCCGTGAGACCGGCGCTTCGGCCCATTTGCGCATCGAGACGCAGAACACCTTCCCTTCGGCCGCGGGCATCGCCAGCAGTGCGAGCGGCTTTGCGGCGCTCACGCTCGCCGGTACCGCGGCGCTCCTTGGCGCGCCGGATATGGCGCAGCTCGAAGGCCGCGGCTTCACCCGCGCCCGCCTCGCCTCGATCGCGCGCCTGGGCTCCGGCAGCGCCTGCCGCAGCCTCTTCGGCGGCTACGTCCTGTGGGAAGCCGGTCCGGCGCCGGAGCGTCAGGACGTGCGGCCCATCCTCGCGCCCGAGGCCTTTCCCCTCGCCGATCTCATCGTCGTCCTACAGGCGGAGGCAAAGCGCGTCTCCTCCTCGGAGGCGCACCGCCATGCCTGGACCTCGCCCCTTTTCGGACCGCGCCTCGCAGGCCTTCCCGAGCGCCTCAAACGCATCGAGACGGCCCTCGCCGCCGGCGATTTCGAGCGCCTCGGCATCGAGATCGAGCACGAGGCCCTGGAGATGCACGCCGTGATCATGACGGCCGAGCCGCCGGTGCGCTACCTCGAGACGGCGACGGTCGAGCTGTGCGCTTGGCTGCGCGAGGAGCGCGCCCGCGGCTCGTTCGAGGCTTATTTCACCATCGACGCGGGGCCGAACGTCCACGTTCTGTGTCGCCCGGAAGACGCGGCCACCGTGACCGCGAAGATCCAGGCGCGGTTCGGCGCCGCCGTCCGCTCCATTTTGCAAGATCAAATCGGCGAGGGCGTGAGCCTCGCTTCCCATCCTCTAGAGGATTTGCCGTCGTGACCGTTCCGCCACTCGAGCTCTCCAACGACTATGCGGCCCCAGCCGCCGTCCCCGAAACGATGAAAGCCGTGCGCAAGGCCGCCGTCGGCAAGGCGATCCTCGTCGGCGAGCATGCCGTCGTCTACGGTGCCCGCGCCGTCGCCATGCCGGTGCCGAGCCTGACGATGAGCCTGCGCCTACAGCTCACGGATCGGCGCAACGCGCAGGGCGAGCCGGACGTGCGCATCTCGCTCGGCGGCCGCGCGGTCACCGAGCACCTCGAAGGCGTCGTGAAAGAGGCGCGCGAGCTCCTCGGCCTGAGCCCCTTCGCGATGGATCTCGAGGGCCAATCGACCGTGCCCATCGGCGCCGGATTGGGATCCTCCGCCTCGCTCTGCATCGTCATCCTGAAGGCATTGGCGGCCGCGAAGAACGTGACCTTGGCGCCCGCGCAGCTCGCCGCCCTCGGCAACACGCTCGAGCGGCGTTTCCACGGCAATCCCTCCGGCTTGGACACGGCCGTCGTCGCCGCCGAGCGCGTCACCTTTTTCCGGAAGGGCGAGGCGCCGACCTTGCTCGCCGTCCGCTCGCCTTGGCGCTTCGCGCTCCTAGATAGCGGCGTGCGCTCCTCCACCGCCACGATGATCCAAGTGGCGGCCCCCTATTTCCAGGGCGAGCACGGCGCGCGCCGCATTGCGCGCTTCGACGCGCTCGCCGACGACGTCGCCGCAGGCCTCGCCGCCTCCAAAGTCGACACGGTCGCCGCCGCGATGAACGAAGCCGGCCGCCACCTAGCCGACGCCGGCGTCGTTAGCGGCCCGCTCGCAGAGCTCGCGGAGCTCGCGGTGAGCCTCGGCGCCAAGGCGGCCAAATCCACCGGCGCCGGCGGCGGAGGCTGCGTGCTCGCGCTCCTCGATCCCGCGCGCGCCGACTCCGACCTCAACCGCTTGCGCGAGAGCCTCGGTCGCAACCGCGTCTACGGAGTCGAGCTTTGAGCCAGAAGATCACCATCGCCTACAGCCCCGACACGGATGATGCCTTCATGGTGCGCGCCATGCAGGACGGCGCCGTCGACCTCATGGGCTACGAGTTCGAGTTCACCTCGGCCGACATCCAGGAGCTCAACGAGGCCGCGATGCGCGAAACCTACGACGTCACGGCCATCAGCGTCGCGGCGTATCCGGACCTCTCCGACCGCTATCTGATGATGCCCGTCGGCGCCAGCGTTGGCGACGAATTCGGTCCCGCCTTGATCGTCCGCGAAGGCTCGCCGCTCCGGCGCCCAGCGGAGCTCTTAGGCAAGCGTATCGCCGTCCCGGGCCTGAAGACTTCGGCCTTTTTCGCCGCGCGCGGCCTGATCGGCAGCTTCACCGCGGTCCCCATGCACTTCACCAAGATCGGTCCCGCGGTCCAGGCCGAAGAGGTCGACGCGGGAATCTTGATTCACGAGCTGCAGCTCGACTGCGAGTCGAAGGGCTTCGTGAAGCTCGGAGATTTGGGCAAGCTCTGGCACGCGGCCACCGGGCTGCCCTTGCCGCTCGGCGCGAACGCCATCCGTCGCGGTCTCGGCGACGCGGTGATCAAGGACGTGAACGCGATCATGCGCGAAAGCGTCGAGTACGGCCTGGCAAATCGCGAGGCGACGCTCGCAAAAGCGCTCACGATGTCGGGTGCTGCGATCGACGCGGCGCTCGGCGACCAATACATCTCCATGTACGTGAACGAGCGCAGTCTCAAGTTCGCGCAGGACGCCCGCGCCGGGGTTCAGCGCCTCTTCGCCGTAGGCGCCGAGGCCGGCTTGTGCCGAAGCCTCGGGCCTGACCGCGCCTGGCTCATCGACTGAGGAGCACTCCCCCATGACGCAACACATCATCGACGTCGTCGCGAAAAAGCTCGAAATGGGCCAGCGCCTCTCCGAGGCCGACGCCCTGGCCCTTTTCGAGTCGCCCGAGCTGACCGAGATCGGTCGCCTGGCCGACGCCGAGAACCGCAAGAAAAACGACGACGTCGTCTTCTTCAACGTCAACCGCCACATCAACCCGACGAACATCTGCGCTTTGAGCTGCAAGTTTTGCGCATACTCGCGCAAGCCGGGCGAGGAGGGCGGCTACGCCTACACCATAGAAGAGATGGTGACGAAAGCCGGTGAAGCGGTGGCGCAGGGGGCGACCGAAGTCCATATGGTCGGAGGTCTCCACCCGCGTTGGAAGTACGACTACTACCGCGACATGATCGCTGCCGTGAAGACGGCGTTCCCGCAAGTGCACATCAAGGCCTTCACGGCCGTCGAGCTGGACTGGCTCGCGCGCCGTGCCAGGAAGTCGATCAAAGAGACGCTCGAGGACCTACGCTCGGTCGGACTGGGCTCTCTGCCCGGCGGCGGCGCCGAGATCTTCCACCCGGAGATCCGCGACGCGATCTGCGACACCAAGGTGTCGGCCGAGCAATGGATCGACACGCACCGCACCGCGCACAATCTAGGCATGCATTCGAACTGCACGATGCTCTACGGCCACATCGAGCGGTACGAGCACCGCGTCGACCACATGCGTCGCCTGCGCGAGCTGCAGGACGAGACCCACGGCTTCAACGCCTTCATCCCGCTCGCGTTCCAGCCCTTCCAGAACGAGATGGGGATCGACCGTTACACGTTCGGCTACGACGACCTGAAGACCATCGCGGTCGCCCGCCTCTACCTCGACAACTTCAAGCACCTCAAAGCTTACTGGGTCATGCTCGGCCAGGACGTGGCGCAGATCGCGCTGAACTACGGCGCGAACGACCTCGACGGCACGGTCCTCGAGGAGAAGATCTCGCGCATGGCCGGCGGCCGCTCGGGCATGGCGATGGAGCGCGGCTTCCTTGAGAGCATGATCCGCAAAGCCGGTCGCATCCCGTGCGAGCGCGACACGCTCTACCGGGCGATCGGGACGCCTTCGGGAGAGGCCCACGGCACCGAGAAAGATCTCGCGGCCGCGCAGGCCCTGGTGACGAAAGCGGAGATCGGCCGCGACGCGCTCGAGGCCTCCGAGCTGGCGATCTTGGCCGCGACGCTTCCGATCGCCGAGCTCAGCCGCTTGGCGCTCGCGACGCGGGAAGCCACGGCGCATGCGGGCGAAGGCAGCTACGCGCCGACCGTCGTCGTCTCATGGCGGCCGGGAGCCACGCCGGGCGAGCTCGTTTCGGCCGTCGCCAAAGAGATCGACGAGGCGCGCGAGCGCTTCCAATCGGCGCCGCATGGGATCTCGCTCGACCTCTGCGTCGACGGCGACCACGAGGCGGCGGATCCGTCGCAGCTCATCGAAGCCTGCTTCGCCTTGCAGCACACGTACCCCGACCTCGAGCTCTCCCTCTGGGGCTTTAAGGCCTTGTGGCGCGTCGCGACCGCCGCCGAGGTCGACCCCAGCGAGATCTTTCAACGCCTGGCCGAAGCGGGCGTCGACGCCGTCGAGTCGAGCCCACGTGAGAGCGAGCGCGATCTCACGACCGGCGAGCTCTTCGACCTGCACCGCGCCGCGCATGCCGCAGAGCTGGTCACCATCGCGAAACTCGAGCTGGACGCGCCTGAAAACGGCTCCGGGGCACCGTTTTGGGAGCGCTTCGCGCGCAGAGCGCAAGTGCTCGCCGAATTGGCGGAGGCGCGCGGCGACACCGGCGGCCTCCTTGGGCTTGCGGTCACCGTTTCCTCCGGAAGCTTCGTAACGGCGACCGAGTACCTCCGTGCCATCGCGATCGCCCGCCTCGCGGCGCGCGGCGTGCCTCTCATCATCGCTCCCTTGGCGGAGATCCCGACGGTGAGCCCGGCGCGCGGCCTCGGCACCGCCAAGACGCAGCATCCGGCGGAAAAATTTGCCGCTCTGGCCCTCCACCACGGCGCGGCGGATCTTGGCTCGATTGATTGCGCCAAGCTCTCACCTTTGGCCGTGCCGACGGAGATCGCCGCGGCGGGCTTGAAGCCGACCGTGCGCGACGTGCGTTTGGCGCGCAGCGCGCCGGGCGCGGCCGTGATCTCGGCGCTCGGCAAAATCCGCCACGTTCCTGGCCCTCCGCCTCCCGTGCTAACTTGAGAAGGTCGATCCAGCTTTCGTCGTTACTGCCATCCGGACGGATCTTACTTCATGGCCGCTCGCAAACTCGACCCTTCGGATCTTCCCGACATCCCCGTCGGTCTGGACGGCGCGCGCTCGCGCGATCCGGCGCCGATCGAGGGCAAGCTCCCGCCCCTGCCGGCGCGCTCCTTGGAGCCACGGACGCAGACGGCCGAGGCTGCGCCCAAGACGGCCGCGAAGAGGTCTGTGGCCTTGCGGAAAAAGGCCGCGGGCGGTATCGGCCGCGGGTTGCTCGTTCTGAGCCTCGTCGGACTGTGCTCCTTCTCGGTGACGGCGGCCGCCACGGCAGCCATCGTCCTGGGCTCGCTCGACGTCAAGGCCGGCTGGATCAAAGACAAACTTTCGGGCGTCAAATCGCTCGTCCAGCAGCTTCGCTGAGCTGTATCACCGGGCCATAGATGCAGCTCCTCCTCAAGCTCCTCGCCTTCATCACGCCGTACGGGACGCAATCGTACTTCATGATGTTTGGGATCTTGCTGGCCTGTGGCTTCGGCTTGCCGATGCCCGAAGACATCGTCCTGATCACGGGCGGGATCCTCTCGGCACGCGGCATCACCGACTACTGGATGGTCAACGTCGTTTGCATGGCGGGAGTTCTCGTCGGCGACGGCATCATCTTCGGCATCGGCCGGCATTTCGGCCCCGGCATCAAGAAGAAAGGCATCTTCAAGCGCATCTTCACCGAGGCGCGCGACAAGAAGGTGCAAGGCATCTTCCACAAGTACGGCGACAAAGTGATCTTCATGGGTCGCTTCATGCCGGGCCTGCGCACGCCGATTTTCCTGACGAGCGGGATCTACCAGGTGAGGGCGTGGAAGTTCTTCCTGCTCGACGGCTCTGCGGCTCTGATCTCCGTCCCCCTTTGGATCTGGATCGGCCACAAGTTCGGCGAGAACCTCGAGGAGCTCGAGGTGAAGATGCGCCAGTTCCAGTACGGGATCTACGTGTCCTTGGCCGTCCTGGTCGTCGCCTTCT
Source organism: Pseudomonadota bacterium (assembly GCA_031416315.1). Classification (GTDB taxonomy): domain Bacteria; phylum Bdellovibrionota_B; class Oligoflexia; order Oligoflexales; family CAIYRB01; genus JANOTL01. Next base: position 32,865 of record JANOTL010000115.1, on the reverse strand, counting down.
TCGTCTTCGCGTACGTAAAGAAGCGGTACATGAGCAAGATCGAAGCGCCCTGAGCCGCGCGGCTAGAGCTGCATCTCACGGTGCGCGGGCTTGCCTTTGTAGACCTCGTTCGCGAGAAACGTGCGCTCTTCCTCGAGCTTCGTCTCGGACACGACCTTGCCCCAAACGCGCTCCTCGGGGTCCCACCGGTAGCCGCGGCCGCGCAGGACGTCCTTCGACTCGAAGGGCGACGCGTACGCTTTGACCGCATATTCCCGCTCGTAGCTGCGCGCGATGAGCTCTTGGAGGTAAGGCGCGACGAGTCGGAACGTCGTGGCGCAGTCGAAGAGGGCGCGGTGCGCGAAGGGATTCACGAAACCGTGGTCGGCGGCGAGGTAGTTCAAGGACTGCGTGCCGAAGCCGTGGCCGCGCCAATCGACGTGGCGCATCGAGCAGGCCCAGTGGAGGCGCCTTTCCTTCAGGCTTTCCAGCTCGGCGCAGCATTCGATGAAGCCGCGGTCGAAGGTAGCGTTGTGCGCGATGACGATCTCGGCCCGCTCGAAGAAGCCACGGACGATGTCCCAGTCGATCCTTTGACCGGCCAGGTGGGCGTCGGCGAGCCCGGTGATCTTGGCCACCTCGGGCGCGAGCGGCACGCCCGGATCCTGCAGCGCGCCGTAAGAGCGCGTGACGATCGGCTTCCCTTCGCCGTCTACGAGAAACTCCAAGAGGCCGATCTCGATGATCCGGTCTTCTCCGGCCGTGAGCCCGGTCGTCTCGAGGTCGACGATGATGCCGTAGTCCATACGTTCCCCGCCCGCGGTGGTGGTGATTCGGGACGTGATACCATAAAATGGAAGCAATCCCTTCCCCATTAAATTCGTTTGTCGCCGGGAGCTCGAGCGGCCATGACCACGTCGCCTCAGAAGCTGGCCCCCGCCGTCCAGCTAGAAGCTGATGCCCGCCCCGTCCTCAATTCCTTCGAGGAGCTGTGCGCCGCCGCCTATTCCGAGCCGGCATTCAGGGGCTACAAGCTCGAGTCGCCCGAGACGGACGTCCTGTCCCTGACGCGAGACGGTCTCACGCAGGTGCTCCTCGGCTCGCGCGTCTGGACGAGCCTCGAGCGCCGCATGCCGTATATCGAGCAAGCGGGCGCGGCTGGGATCGCCCTCGTCGCCATCGGCAACGAGGCCGAGTTCGCCGAGTTCCCTTCGGAGCTGAAGCGCCCCGACATTCAGCAGCTCGGCCTGCCGCTCAACCGCTTGAACCTTACGGCCGTGCTCGGCAGCGTCCACAACCTCATGACGCTCGTCGCCCACACGAAGGCGCAGTCCTCGGAGATCGAGGAGGCCAACAAGAACGTCAAGTACGTGATGTCGATCTCCCGCGAGCTGAACGGCGAGCGCGACATTCCGAAGCTCCTCAACCAGATTCTGAGCAAGGCGAGAGACATCGTCAGCGCCGACGCCGGCTCGATCTATACCGTCGACTCGCCGACCGACAACGTCCGCGACGGGACGCTCCGCTTCCGCTTCACGCAGAACCACTCGATCAAGCAAAACCTCTCTGAGTTCGTGATGCCCGTCAACGAGGGCTCGGTCGTCGGCAACGCCTGCATCCACGAAGCCACGATCAACATCCCAGACCTCTATCGGCTCTCGGCCGATCCCAAAGACAACCCCTACGGGACGCGCCACGACCGCACCTGGGACCAGCGCTCGGGCTACGAATCGCACTCGATGATGACCGTGCCGATGTTCGACATCAGCCACAACGTCATCGGCGTCATCCAGCTGATCAACCGCAAGAAGGACAAGAAGGCGCAGCTGAAGGCGCCGGAAGACTTCGAAGCGCAAGTGATCCCGTTCGACGAGATCGACCAGGAGATGGCCGAGCTCGTCGCCCAGCAAGCAGGGATCGCGCTGGAAAACGCCAACATGCAGGCGAACATCCAGGAGCTCTTCGACGGCTTCGTCAACGCGTCGGTCAAGGCCATCGAGCAACGGGATCCGACGACCTCCGGCCACAGCCACCGCGTCGCCTACATCACCCGCGAGCTGGCCAAGGTCGTGAACCGCGCCGAGTCAGGCCCGTACAAGGACAGCTTCTTCAACGACAACCAGCTGCAAGAGATCGAATACGCCTCCCTCCTCCACGACTTCGGCAAGGTCGGCGTCCGCGAGAACGTGCTGATCAAGGCGAAGAAGCTGCATCCGTGGGAGATGGACCGCCTCCTCACCCGCTTCGACTCGATCCGCTCGGTGATCGAGATCGACTACCTGCGCCGTGTCATCGAGTATCTACAATCCCCCGACCATTTCCCGATGGGCGCCAACCCCTACACCTTCGAGTACGAGAAAAACCAGAAGGTCGGCGAGCTCGAGGAGTTCCTGAAGTTCATCGCCAAGGCGAACGAGCCGACGGTCTTGGAGCAGGGCGGCTTCGAGAAGCTGAAGGACATCGCCAACCTCCACTTCAAGAACATGCGCGGCGACAAGCACGCGTACTTGACGAGCGAGGAGCTGAAAGCGCTCTCCGTGTCGCGCGGCTCCTTGACGCGCGAGGAGTTTGCGGAAATCCAGAGCCACGTCACCAATACCTACGAGTTCCTGCGCCAGATCCCATGGGGCAAGAAGCTCGCGAACGTGCCACAGATCGCCGCCAAGCATCACGAGAAGCTCGACGGCTCCGGGTACCCGACCTCGGCCGAGGCCGACGAGATCCCGGCGCAAACGCGGATGATGACCATCGCCGACATCTTCGACGCGCTCACGGCCGCCGATCGTCCCTACAAGAAGGCCGTACCCGTCGATCGCGCGCTCGACATTCTCGACATGGAAGTCAAAGGCGGGAAGATCGACCGCGAGCTGTTCAAGCTCTTTTGCGAGTCGAAGATCTTCGAGCCCGTGTTGGAACCGAGCTGGACTCCCGCGAAATGAGGCATCTCCTCGCGCGCGCCGCCCTCGTGGGAGCCACCGCGGGCGCCTTCGCTTGCACGACGACGTCTCACGAAGTCGACATCAAGGTCGTTCGCACGGGCAAGGCAAAGTCCGGAGCGTTCGCCGTCATCGACGCGGGAAAGAACCGTGGCCTGAAGATGGGCGACCGCGTTTGCTTCAAGGACAAGTCCGGCGCCGAGGTCGCCTGCGGCAAAGTCGCGACTTTGCGTGAGAGCGCCGCGGGTGTGAGTCTTGACGACGCCGACGCTAAAAAGGTGAGGGTCGGCGCCCTCGCCGAGGCCTTGGCCCTCGCCCCGACCGCACCGGGGGAACCGATCGAGGTCGAAACGGAGTCCGAGAAAGCCCCCGCGCCGCCGCCCGCCGCGGCCGCCGCGCCCGAGTCTGAGGAAGAAGAAGGCGAGCCGATCGAGCCTGCCGATCCGAAGCCGGAAGCCACCACCGCGCTCGCCACGCGCTTGCGCGCGCATTTCGTTTACGGCCTCGCAAACCCCGTGGCCTACGAGGCCGTCGGCTTCAATCAGAAGGCCCGGACGGACGCTAAGGCAGCCCCCTGGAGCTCGACCGCGACGGTGGAGACGCCGGCCTACGGCGTCAAAGTCTCATTCCATAAGCCGCTGTCGGCCAAGCTCGAGCTGGCGCCGGCCCTTTTTTACAGCACGAACAACGATTTCGCCGCTGAGGCGCGCTTCGACCCTCTGCAACCGAAGTCACTCGTCCGCTCGATGACGACGGGCACCGAGAAGGGCGTAGCCCTAGACGTCGGCTATCTCCTCGCCTCCGGCGGCAGCTACCGCGTCGTCGGCCTGGGCGGCCTCTCGATCCTGAACTCGAAGCTGGTGATGGACGCGACGCTCGACGATCCGACGTCGCAAAAGACCTTCACCGTCGCCAAATACGAGTCCTACCTCTACGCTCTCGGCTTAGACCTCGGCGTGACGGCGGAGTACCACTTCGGCTCCTTCCTGGTGGCGCTCGATTTCGGCGCCCTGGTGCCGCTCTCCGTTCTGAAAGCCGGGAACTCGGGGTTCGTTGACTTCACCGACGCCGACTTCGGGGCCGCGGACTTTCATCTGGAAGCCGTGGAGAAGGCCGTCGACCACCGCAAGACGAGCGCGGGTTATGGCCTGGGCTTCGGGGTCGGCTACCAGTTCTGAGGCGACGGCGGAATGCGGCTGCAACTCGGACGGGCCCGACTGGGCTTTTTTGTCTGGAAGCCGGGACGAGCCTTCACCTAGCCTCATGCAAGCCACGACAAAACGAAAGGCCGGCTTCTCGTTGAGAGGCCGGCCTTCATCAAATCAGCTGATTCTTGCTGTTACAGCTCGCTGGCGCGGGAATCCGGGTCGGCGGCGAATCCGGCATCGCCAGCACAGTCCGCCTTCGTGAACACGACCGAGTCGATCGCGATCGCCGACGTGAAGTACTGGTCGCCCACGTCCGTGATGCCGATGCGCAAGGTCTTCTCGGTGCCGAAGTCTTCCGGCGCGAGGTTCTTGCAGAAGGTCCGCGGCGGGACCCAGCCGTGGTAGCACTTCACTTTGCCGTCGGCGAGCTTCGAGTTCTTCGTATCGGGGTTCTGGCACTCGTACGTCATCGACTTCGAGGTCGCCTGGGAGTCCTTGTCGACCGACCACATCTCGCCGTGGAGGCCAAGGGTCTTCACGCTCTGCCAGTCACCGCACTTGACGTTGCCGCCGACCTGCGCCGAGCAGCCGTTGACCTCGGCCGCGAAGGCCGGGTCGTTGATACCGGCGATCTCGTTCAAGTTGCCGTCGCCGATCACGTCGAGGTGCTCGTCGAACTTCACGTAGAACGAGTCGTTGTACTGCGTGCCGACGAACTTCGGGAATTCCTGCGAGAAGAACGCGACGCGCAGCTGGATGGCCTTGATGCCGGAGGCGGCGGCCGGGATCTTGAGCTTCTGCCACATCTCGGACTGCATGTCCTCGATCGGCTGGAAGATCGGGTTGGCGGCGCCGCCTTCCTGGAACTGCGAGTCACCGGTCGAGAGGACGCAGTAGCCGGTGAACTGGTCGAGGTAGCGGCCGTTCGAGCCTTCCGCGACGTCTTCGGGGGCGCCGAAGATCTTCTCGTGCTGGTTGGCGCTGATGCGCACGTCGCCCACGGCGCGCCAGCCGGCGACGTCCGCGGTGTAGGTGTCGAACTTCGAGCCGTCGACGATGAGCTTGGTCGGGTCGTCGCAGCCGAGGTTCTCGTTGAAGGCCGGGTCGGGCGTGACTTCACGGACGACGTCGGCGTCCGGCGCCACGTTGTCGGCTGGAGGCGTCGGGGCCGGCGCGGGCGCTGGGCCAGGGGTCGGCGTCGGAGCCGGGCCCGGAGCCGGGTCCGGAGCCGGCTTGACCGGGAGATCGGCTTGCGGGGTCGGGGGCGGCACGGCCGCGACCTGCGGCGGCTGACGGAAGGTGATCGGGATCTCGATCAGCTTCCAGCCGTTGAGCCAGTCGGTGACCTTGGTGTTCACCTTGGTGAAGAGCTCGCCCGATTTCGCGGTGACTTCAGCGTTACCTACGTCCCCGATCTTCTCGTTGTACTTGTCCTGGTACTTGTCGAGGACGCCGGCGTACTTCACCTGCTCGGTGGCCGAGGTCGGCGTGCCCGGCACGGAATAGGTCGCGACGATGTTGTTCTTCGAGCCGACGACCATGCCCTTGCTGCCTTCGAGCATGGCGAGGAAGTACTTGCCCGAGGCGCCCGAGACCGTGACGAATGGCGACTCGGTGGTGAAGACGCAGGCGCCCGCGACGGGCACCTTGTTCGGGTCGCCGTACTTGGCGAGGTAGGCCGTGCCGGTGACGTAGGCGAGGCCTTTGTCGCCCTTACCCTCGACCAGGATGTACGTACCCGCCTGGTTCTTGTTCGCGAGGCTGATGACCTGCGCGGGGTCCATCGCGGCGTTGATGGTCTCGCCGGTGATCTCGAGCGACTTTTCGGCCCCGTCGTAGCGGGCGACCGTGACGATACGGAAGCGGGTCACCGGCTTGCCCGGCTCGAGCTCGCACTTCTCGGCGCGGAGCAGCGCAATCGAGCGCTGATTCCCCGCGGCGCCCTGCGCCTTGTCCGGGATGTCGATCGGGACGGGGAGCTTGACGGTCTTCGCCAGGTCGCCGGGGAACTTTTCGGTCAGCGTGAAGCCGCCGTAGACCGTGAAGTTCTCCAGCTGCTTGTTTTTCGTCGCGTCCCAGCCCGCTTCCGCGAGAAGAGTCGCCTGCTCAGGCGCTTCCAGCTTCGAGATGCCTGCAGCATCCTGCGCCGCGTCCTTCAGCGCGTCAGCTGCCTTGTCGCAACCCGTGGACGAAAAGAACGCCGCGCCAACGACCAGTGAAGTCGCGAGCTTCGCGTTGCGGGAACCGGAAAAACTCATAAAACTCTCCTGCAAGTGAGACCGAAAGTCCGTGCATCGAGTCGAATCGAAAAAATTTCTGGTGATGTGCGACTAAGTATACCGGGCGGAAAGGAGAAAAAAAAACCCCGACGGCGTAAAATTTACGACACTGGCCCTTAAGTCCGTTCGAGGAGGCGCCCGTGAGCGATCGACGGCTCCCGCCATTTACGCCCGATCTTCTGCGCTTGGCTTATGCGCAGGGCTACTTCCCCATGCCGCACCCCGAATCCGGCGAGATCCTGTGGTTCCACCCGGACCCGCGCGCCATATTGCCTCTGGAGCACTTCCACGTGTCGCGCTCGCTGCGCCGGCGTTTGCGGCAGGCGGAGTTCGAAGTGACGCTGGACAAGGACTTTGCGGGCGTGCTCGACGGCTGCGCCGCGCGCAAGGAGACTTGGATCAACGAGCTCTTCAAGCGCACGTACGGCGAGCTGCACGCGCAGGGCGACGCGCATTCGGTGGAAGTTTGGCAAGGCGGCAAATTGGTGGGCGGCGTCTACGGCGTCGCGCTCGCCGGGGCCTTCTTTGCCGAGTCGAAGTTCCATCGCGTCACCGACGCGTCGAAGATCGCGCTTCTCGGCTTGGTCGAGCACATGAAGATGCGCGGAATGACCCTGCTGGAAGTGCAGTTTATCACGCCGCATCTGAAGTCTTTGGGAGTGATGGAGATCACGCGCGCGCAATACATGCGGCGCTTGCGCGCGGCGCTCGACAAGAAGGTCACGTTCCTCTGAGGAGGAGCCTCAGGCGCCGACGATCGGCTGCACCGGCACGATCTTGACGACGATCCCCGCGGGCGTCCCGAGTTGGACTGCGCGCAGATTCAAAACCTGCAGGGAGGCGAGGAAGAGCTGATACGCCTCGCTCGGCCGCAAGGGCTTCGGCGCGAAGATCTGGATTTTCGCGTCGAGCCGCGGCTCCATCACGAAGGATTGCCCCGACCACCGCGCCACGTCGCGCACGACCTTGGCGATCGACGTCGGCTCGGGATAGTTCACGTCGATGAGCTTCTCGGCCTCAGCCGCGCGCACGGGCTTCATTGGCGTCGGTGCGACGACTTTCGGCTCCGCTTTCAGCGGCTCCGTGGTCTCGAGATCATCGATGTTGCGTTCGCCCATGCCGCACGCGCCCCCGAGGAGGTTTCGGCCTTTGGTGAAAAAACTTAAGTCGAACCTTTCAAGAGGCGCATTCGGCGCTTACGCGGAGAACGAAACGCTCCTGGAGCCGCCGCGCCAAGGGCCCGGGCCGGCCGTCTCCGACCGCCGTGCCGTCGACCGCGACGATCGGCTGGATCTCGGAGAGTGTGCCGGTGAAAAAGAGCTCCTGCATCGCGGGGAGCTCCCCGCGCGCCACGGAGCGCTCGACCGTCTCGATGCCCAACGCGCGGGCGATCTCGAGCACCACCTCTCGGGTGATTCCCGGGAGGACGTTGGCGCCAAGCGGCGTCGTCACGAGGCGACCGGCGTCGACGGCGAAAAAGGTCGAATGCATGCCTTCGGTCACGCGCCCGCTCTCGTCGTAGAGCAAGGCCTCGGTCGCGCCTTGGTCCTGCGCGGCTAGGCCGGCGACGACGTTACCCAAGAGGTTGGTCGTCTTTGCGCGGCAGAGCCCCCAGCGCAAGTCGGGACACAAAGCGACCGTGACGCCGGCCGCGCGCTTCGCCGCGCCGAAATCCACCGGCAAGGGCTCGAGCCACATGAGCTCGTTCGGCTGCATCCCAGGCGCCGGCACGTGCGTGCGCTTCGCTTCGCCCCGCGAGATCTGCAAGTAGACGGAGCCCTCCCGCACAGCGCTCACGGCGAGGAGCGCCGCCAAGCGCTCGCGCGTGACGGCAATGTCATGAGGAATCGCCAGCGCCGCGAGGCTCGCCCGCAAGCGGTCGAGATGCCGTTCAAGCCGGAAGGGACGGCCGGCATAAACCCGTATGACTTCGTAAACCGCGTCGCCGAAAAGGTAGGCGCGGTCGAGCGGCGACACGCGCACGCTCGCCAAAGGCTGGGTCACGCCGTTGAAGCTCGCGAGGACGGCAGGGGTTTCCATCCGCTTTCGGTCTCCTTTCGAATCGTGTTAGGATCGTGGTACACGAAAACCAAGAATCAGTCTCTTTTCCGTCCTTTCCGCCCGTCTTGCCGTCATTGGGGAATCCTGCGCATGTCCTCCTCACCCGCGAAGAACAAGAACCGCGAGCGCACCGAAGCCGAAGAGGCCTTAGCCGAAGGCGAGCCGAGCGCGGAGCAGCTGGCCCGCGAGGCCGAAGAAGCCAAGGCCGCGAAGAACCGCCTGCCGGAGATCCCCATCTCGGTGCCGCAGACCGCCGCCTCGCAGGCGGAGATCCTGGCGATCGTGCAGGCCCACCAGCTCTGGATCGCCAGCGTCTTCGACACCAAAGCCGTCGACTATGCCGCGGGCCGCGCCAACCTGAAGGGCGCGGACCTCCGCGGCCTCTCGCTCGCGGGCCTGAATTTGAGCGGCGCCAACCTCGAAGGCGCGAACTTGCAGGGCTGTGATCTTCAAGCCGTGAACTTGACCGCGGCGAACTTGCGCAACGCCTTGATGCAGGACGCCGACCTGAAGCGCGCGCGGCTGACGCGCGCGAAGATCGAAGGCGCGGACCTGCGCGGCGCCGACCTGACCGGAGCGATCCTCCTCGGCGTCGACCTCGACAAAGCCGTGCTGCGCTCGCCGGAATCCGAGAGCGCCGCGCCAACACCGGCGCCGGAGCGCACCGTGGAAGGCGCCTGTGCGGCGGCCCCAGATGCGTCCCCGCTCGAAGGTGGGCGCTCGGTCGAGGGCGCCTCCCGCGCCGAAGCCTGGACCGACGACGACGGCGCTCATGCCGAAGGAGATGCACGCGATGAAGCCCGGCCTCTCGGAGTCCTTGCCCCCCAAGGCGAAGGCGCCAAGCTCTGATGCTCGCGGGGGCGAGCGCGATCTGCTCGTCACCCGCAACGTTCTGACTTCCGCCGAACTCGCGCATTATAACGGCGAGGGCTGGGTCGTCGCGCGCCACGTGATCGCGACCCATGAGGTCTTCGCTCTGCGCGCGGCTTGCGACGAGATCGAAGCGTTGGCGAGCGCGTTCACCAAGGACGAGTTCCTCGGCGCAAGCTTCTTCGCGCTCCATCGCCGCACGAATCCCTTCGCGAAGAACGCCGAGCACGAGCCGCCGGTCCCTGGTCTCCTCCGGCGCGTCGCCTATCCTTACGCGGTGAACCCGACGCTCGACCGCTTCCGCACGCACCCGCGCCTCCTCGGCGCCGTGGCGCAGATTCTGGGCGACGACCTCGTCCAGGTCGTGAACCAGGTGAATTTCAATCCACCCGGCGGCGGCGCCGGCTGGGGCTGGCACCAGGACTACCGCTTCCGCAAGCCCGGCATGACGGAACCGGTGCAGCAGTTCGTGCAGACCCTGACGGCGCTCGATCTCTGCTCGCCTTTCACCGGCGGCCTGCGCGTCATCCCGCGGAGCCACGAGATCGGCCCGCTCACGCTCGACGCCGACAACGAGAATGCGGAGCGCTACTTCGACGCGAACGCCGCCGTTCAGCCGGAGATGCGCCCCGGCGACGCGATCCTCTTCAATCCTTACGTGATTCACGGCTCGACGCCGAATCTCTCGCCCGGTCCGCGCCGCGTCTACATCAACGGCTACGGGCTTACGAGCCTCCCTTACGGCAAGCCCGTGCTCGACAACGGGTGCATCGTCTCCGCCGCCCCGCGCCCGATGGAGTACGAAGGCGATCGCGATCTCTTGCCGCGCGCTTCTAAGTACTGAGTTTAATTGATGGTAATTTCTGCCCAGTGAATCGGCGTTCGCGTCGTGCCGAATCGTTCGGCATGAAACATCGCCTCGCATCTCTCTTGTTGAGTCTCGCGTTCACGACTCCGTCCGCGCTCGCCGCGTCCGCGAAGTCGCCTGCCAAAGTCGACTTCGGCAAAGGGCCCAATCCGTGGCAGAGCCTCGAGCTCACACGCGAAGAGCTCTTGCCCGCGCTGTCCGCTTCGGCCGAGTACCTGATGCGCAATCAGCTCGCCGACGGCCGCTTTCTTTACATCAACGACCCGCTCGGTCGCTGTTGCCTGAAGAAGGCCGACAAGTACAGCATGATCCGTCACCTCGGCGCGATCTATGCGCTCTTGCGCGCGTACGAGGTGAGCCCGTTTCCCGAGTACCTCACCGCGGCGAAGAAGAGCCTCGATTTCGCGCAGACCTTCATCGACAGCTACGGCGCGCACAAGCGCGTCATGAAGAGCATGAACGGCAGTCTCAGCCTCGGCGAGAACGGCTTCCTCCTGATCGACGTCGCACTCTACGACAAGCTCACGGGCCATAAGCCGGGCAAGGGCCCGTACGCCTCCCTGGCCGAGGATCTGAACGGCTTTCTCACCGAAGCCTTGGCCTTCAATGGCCCGCTGGCGACGAAAGAAGGCTGGGCCGAGTCGCAGGCCGTCATCGGGATCGTGCACTACAACAAGCTCGTGAAGAAAGACTCCGCGAGCCTCGTCGCCGCGGCGCGCTGGCTGGAGTCGGCGACCGCCGCCGGCAAGACCTCGCACTGGCACATCCAAGCCGCGAGCTGGCTCGCTGGCGAAGGCGCCAGCCTGTCACGTCGCGTCCTGAGCCGCGCCGTCGATTCCGCCTTGGCGCAAGCGCGAAGCGCCGTGCAAGGCGACGAGGACGAGGAGCTCGACGGCACGAGCCGCTACGTCGGCTCGCGCAAGGGCAAGCTCTACTCTTGTAATGCGACCGCCCGTAACGAAGGACTCCTCGCCGGCGTCGAGCTCGCGCGCCTCCTCGGCCGCGACCGCGACGCGCGGCATTTGTGGGCGCGTGCCAAAGAGCACGTGGCCTTCGCCCTACAATTCCAATACGGATTACCCGGCAACATTTACGAAGCCGATCCCGTCCTGTCGCGCACGGCGCAGCTCTTCGGCCTCACTGGCGGGCTCGCCGACGATCCGCGCAAAGCTTCGGTGCGCATCGACTACGTGGCGCACCACATTCGGGCGATGACGACGTATCTGCTTTCACCGCAGGCGCCGGAGGGTCGCGGACTGAAGCTTTCGGAGCTCGACGACGTCGCCGAGCTGCCGAGGCCTTTCATCTCGACTGGGAAGCCGCTGTAAGTAGGGCTTTCTCGCGCTCCGCCGTGAGCCCCGCTCGCATCGGCGTCGGCTCGCCGCGAGCGAGGTCGAAGGCCCGCGTCGCGCGCACCGTGTCCTCCAGCGCGCGAAACGCGAGCCCGGCGTCGAGCGCCGCCGTGCAGTCGATCGTTTGATCTTCGGGGAGCCAGGTCGTCATCTCCATCCAGGGCTTCACGTCGTGCTGCGTGAGGAAGGCCTCGTCCAACCAGCGAAGCTCCGCCGCGCCTGGGCCGAGCGCCGCCCGGGCGGTCTCGAGAAACGTCCGCATCGTGAGCGGGCGCCCCGTGGCGTTGAAGCTGCCGGATTCTTGGCGCTCGCATTGATCGAGGTAGAGCATCGCCAAATCGCGCCCGTCGATGAATTGCACGAGGCGCGACCCGTCCCCCGGCGCGACCGCGACGCCGCCGTGCGCCAGCCGCCGCACCCAATAAGTAAACCGATCGGTCGGATCGTACGGACCGACGATGAGACCGGGGCGTGAGATGAGGGCGCGGGGCCCGAAGGCGCGGCGCACCTCGTCTTCGCACGCGGCCTTTTGCGGGCCGTAGCCCTCCCCCACCGTCGAGACCTCGGTCTTCTTCTCGACGTTCGGCGCCGTGAACGCGGCATAAACCGAGATCGACGAGACGAAGAGATAGGTCCCCGTCGCCGCCGCAAGGAGCTCGGCGCTTTGGCGCACGACCTCCGCCTGATAGCCCGAGGTGTCGATCACGGCGTCGAAATGCTGCCCGCGCAAGGCCTCCGCTGCTGGATTTCCCGGCTCCGCGAGGCGGGCTCGGTCGCCCTTCACCCGCGTCACGCGGCCCTCCGCCTCCGCTTTGGCGAAAAGCTCGGGACCCGTCTTCCCCCGGTTGAGGAGGGTCACATGATAGCCGCGGAGCAGAGCCTCTTCCGCCGCGTGCCGGCCGAGGAAGGACGTGCCGCCGAGAATCAGGATGCGCATCGCTCAGCCTCCGGCGCGCACGAGCTTGTGCCCGCGCTTAGCGAGATGCGCCTCGATCTTGTCGCGGAGGTCGCCGGCGAGCTCGATGGTGCCTTCGCCGAGCGTGCCACCGCAGCCGAAGGCCGCTTGCATCTCTCGGCGCATGGCATCGGCCTCGTCCTCGGCGAAAGGCAAATTGAAGAGCACGGTCACGGCCTTGCCGCCGCGACCTTTGGTCTCGAGGCGCATCTTGGCCGGGCCTTGACCGCGCGCCCAACCCGGCTTTTGCCGCTCGCCCTTCTTGCCCGTGACCGGAACGCCCTTCGAGGTGGAGAAGACCGGCTTGTCGCCCATCGCGAAACCCCCGACGAAAACGGCACTTTATGATACGATTCGGAAAAGCTGAAGCGCGAAGACTCGCGGATCCATCCTGGAGCTTTCGGTGAGCAAATGGCCGCTTTTCGCCCTCGTCGTCTTCGTGGCGGTCCTGGGCATCTGTTACTCGCTCTTGACCCGGCAGGGCTATCGGGACGGCGGCGCCGCCGGCGCCGGCCCGTCGAGTAGCGTGCACGACACGGACGAGCTCGAGGCCGAAAGCGACGCGAAAGAGGACGACGAGCTGCCGCAGCCGCCGACGGCCAAGATCGCGCAAAGGCCGCCGCTCGCGCCGCAAGGCAGCGGCAGCACGGTCGAAACGATCGAGGACGACGAGGAGAACGGCGTCGTCGTCGACGTTCCGGCTGCCATGGACGACGAGAACGGCACGATCGAGGCGGCCGAAGGCGCGCCGGCGAAGGCATCAAAGCCTTGACCGACGCGCGGTTCCGGTTCGAAACTAAACGCATCAATACGGTTTCGGCCGCTAGTAGGAGTCGCCCATGAGTCGCCCGTCCGCTCCCCTCTTTGCCGTCGCGCTCTGCGCCTTCTTGGCGCAAAGCGCCGCCGCCGAGCAAGTGCCGAGCTACAAGACCGCGCCGATCGACGAGGCGAAGCCTGCCGCGACCGCGAAGGCTTCGGCCGACGCGACGGCGTCCGAGACCGAAGACGAGCCGACGGTCGACGCGAAGAACCAGGTGAGCGAGGGCGAGTTCTCGCTCGACGACGAGACCGCCGCTGAGGGCGAGGAGGACGACGACGAGGACTTCGCGGAGGACGACGAGGAAGATTCGTTCGACGACGAAGTCTTCGAAGTCGATCCGACGACGGCGCGCTCCGGCACGCCGACCGACGCGGAGCTTGGGAGCTTGGCCGATGATTTTGCAACGGCTAGTGCCAAGGCCGGTGGGGTGGAGGGGGTGGTTCCGGGGACGGGGGGGGAGGTTTTGGGGGCGGGTTCGGGCGCGAACGCGAGCGCGACTGCGACAACGACTACGAATGACGCGGTCACCGGTGATGACGCCGGGGCAAAGAACGTGATGGATCCCGAGACCTCGCTCGCCGCCGCGCCTCGGACGAGCTTCGCCTCGACGCCGAATCCGGAGGCGCATGCCGCCCCGAATCCGAAGGCGGAGGTCGTCGCGGCTCAGCGCTCCGGCGACGAGGGCACGGCGCCGGCTCTGACAGTCACCGAGACCCCGAAGGCGCCGAAGCTGGCGAAGGCCGCGGTCACCGCCATGCAGTCGGCGCTGGCGGAAGCCGGCGTCACGGTCGACGTCGACGGCATCATGGGCAAGGACACGCGCACCGCGCTCAGTGCCTTTCAGAAAAAGCACGGTCTGGCGGTCACCGGCCAAGCCGACGTCGCGACCTTGGAGAAGCTCGGCGTTCGCTACTGAGCCGCCTTGACGCGCCGAAAAAGCCAGCGGCATCGCTGGCTATTCTTTTGTCTTGAGTTTGATTTTGAGATCCATTATCAACGACGCACTGCCGCTCGCGCCTTCGTTGAGGTCTCCATGCTTCGCTCGCTCGTCCTCTGCCTCATTCCCCTCATCGCCGCCGCCGCACCCGCGCCACAGGACGACGTGCAGCGCCTGATCGCGCTCGTCGAGTACATCGGCGGCGACTACGGCGGCGCGGTCGAGGGCGGCAAGGTCGTCAGCCAGGCTGAGTACCAGGAGATGACCGAGTTCTCGGCCAAGGTCGTGCGCGCGTTCGCGCCGCTGAAGTCGCGCTTCGCCGCGGAGACGGGCGGCGCCCTCGAGGCCAACGTCAAGCTGCTCGAAAGCCTGATCGGCGCGAAGGCCGACGCTACGGCCGTCGGCGCGCAGGCGCGCTCGATCCGGAACCGGATCCTCGACGAGCTCAAGGTCGACACGGCCCCCACCGCCGTGCCCGATCTCGGGATCGCGGAGAAGACCTACGGCACCACCTGCGCCAACTGCCACGGCGCCGCCGGCAAGGGCGACGGCCCGGGCGGCAAAGGCCTCGAGCCCCTGCCGCGCAACTTCCACGAGGACGGCGTCGTCGAGTCGGCCTCGCCGTTCAAGTTTTACAACACGCTTTTGACCGGCGTCGAAGGCACCGGGATGATCTCCTACGCCAAGGCGCTCGACGACGCGGCGCTTTGGAGCCTCGCGTTCCAAGCGATCGCCTTTCCCTCGCGCGCCGCGCTCGAAGGTGACGCCGCGCTGCCGCCCGCCGCGCTGTGGGCGAAACTCCCCGCGCCGACGCGCGCGGCGCTGACGAAAGGCGGCCTTAGCTTGGCCCTCTTGTCGCGCATGAATTTCGGGGAGCTCGAGGCCTGGACGCGCACGACGCTCGCCTCGGAGAGGCTCGACGCCAAAGCGATCAAGCGCACGACGCACCTCCTGCGCGCGGCGGCGCCATTCTTGAAAGAGACGCCGAAGACGGCGAGCCTCGAGACGCCGGCGCAGGTCGTGCCCCCGAAAGTCGACGAGGCGCCCGAGCCGAATGAGCTCGCCTCCGCGTTGGCGCGGACGACGGAGCTGGTCGCCGCCGCCCGGACGAAATTTGCGGCGGGCGACGCCGCCGGCGCGGAGAATGCGCTCTTCGACGCCTACCTCAATGGCTACGAGAAGCTGGAGACGACGCTGAGGATCAAGGACTCGGCGCACGTCACGCGTGCCGAGCAGGACTTCATCGCGGCGCGCGAGCAGGCGCGAAACGATCAGAAAGAGGGCTTCGCCCAGGCGATGGCCAAGCTCGACCTCGAGCTCGTGCACGCCGCGACGCTCTTGGCGCCAAAAAGCGGCGCGCCTTCGGTCGAAGGCGGCACCGGCGACTTCTTCACGTCGTTCGTCATCATCCTGCGCGAAGGCTTCGAGGCCTTTCTGATCGTCGGCGCCATCCTCACCTTGCTCACCAAATCCGGCGTCGGCGAGCGCAAGCGCTGGATCCACGTCGGCTGGATCAGCGCCGTGGTCGCCGGCTTCGCCACCTACTTCATCTTCATCAAGGCGATGAGCATCACCGGCGCCACGCGCGAGACGGTCGAGGCGGTCTCGACCGGCATCGCGGCCGTCGTCCTGTTTTACGTCAGCTTCTGGCTCCTCAATCAAGCGGAGCGCAGCCGCTGGGACGGTTTCTTGAAGCGCAGCGGCAAGAGCCTCGCCGGAGCGGGCGAGACTAGGACCGTCGCGCTCTTCTTTCTCGCCTTCATCGCCGTTTACCGCGAAGCCGCGGAGACCGTGCTCTTTTACGCCGCGCTGACGAGCAGCGCCGCCTCCGTGAGCGCCGTGGGCGCGGGCTTCGTCGCCGGAAGCCTGGTGCTCTTCGTCCTTTGCTGGGCGATCATGAAGCTGGGCGTGCGTTTGCCGCTGCGCCAGTTCTTCCTCGTGACCTCGAGCCTGATGATCGTCATCTCGATCGTTCTCGCCGGCAAGGCCGTGAAGGAGCTGATCGAAGCAGGCTATGTGACGCCGACGACCTTGCCGTGGGCGCCGACGATCGACGCGCTCGGCATGTATCACTACGTGGAGTCGATGGGGGCCCAAGCGTTCGCGGCGCTCGTTGCGGTGATTCTGGTCGGCATCTCGGTGCGCACCGCGCGCATCGCCGCGCCGCGTGCCGTCGCGGCCGGTTGAGTCGTTCACGCGCGGGCGAAATCCCCTGGATTCTGGCTTTGGCTCGTCGCCGCCGCCGGATTTCTTGCGCTCTGCGTCCAAGCGCTCACCGCAGCGCGCAACCCAGAGCCACGGATGGCGCTGGCGCTAGCGGTCTTTGCCCCAGCGCTGGCGCTCGCGCCGGGATTTCTCGTCTTGGGCGCCGTGCCGGCCGTGCGCCGACGGCTCGGCTCGTCTCGGCGCTGGTGGTGCCTGGCGTTTCCCGTGTCGATCTTCAGCTATCTGCCGCTCTACCTGCTCTTGAACGTCGCGATCGAGGGCGGATTCGACGTGCGGCTGCCGAGCGCCGTGTTTCTCGGCAGCTTTTTGGCGCAGAGTGGCGCGTGCCTCTTTGCAGCGCGGCGCTACCGCAGGCGACTTCTACGGGTGGTGCTCGGCTCGAGACGAGCGCCCAGTCCCTTGGCGGGACTGACGGTCGTCCTTTGCGCGAGCTATGCGTATCTGTTCCTGCCGACGACGCGGCCGATCTCTGACTTCGATCAACCGAGCGTCGTAACACAAATGAAGGGCGCCTGGCGGGCGCACGACAACACCTTCCAAAGCTTCAACGCGAAGGCCATCGCCGAGCACGAGCCCTTTTCGAAGTACTACGGTGCCAACGCCCTGATCTATCAGGTCCAGGATCGCGAGATGGGCGCCGGGGTCGTGCTCTCGGTCTTGCGACGCATGATCGAAGCGCTCTCGCCGCGTTTAGCCGACAGCTTCTTTGCGTACACGCTTCTGGGACTTGTCTTCAACGTCACGGCCTACGTGCCACTGTGCGCGTTGGCGAGCTTGGCCGTGCCTCGCCCTTGGGCTCCCTGGGTGGCGCTTGTGCCGTTTCTCACGCCCTTTGGACTGCTGAACAGCATCTATACGTGGTTCAAGCTCGCGGGCGCTTCGTGCACCCTCAGCGGCATTTATCTTTGGCGGTCACGAGAACGACGGCTCTTGGACGCGGTGCTCGTCGGCACGTGTTGGGGCGTTGCGATCAATTTTCATTTGAGCGCCGCCCTACTTTTTCCAATCGCCGTCATGGTCGCAATGGTCAGGAGCGGCCTTCGTCCCGCGACGGTCGTCACGGCGATGGTTTTTGGCTTCTCTTTGCCCTGGAGTCTCGTCAAGCGCCTTTGGCTCGAAGAGAACTACGTGCTTCTGCGCGAGTTCTTCCTCGCGGGGCAGAAGCTCCCCTACCCCAAGGCTGGCCTCGGCGCGACGATCGCGGCATTTTTCGCGGAACATCCCTTCGTCGCCGAGCAGATCCCGAAGCGGACCTTTCAGCTTCAGGAAGGGCTGCAGCTGCCGCTATGGGGCGAGCTGATCGACCACCTGCAGGCCGGACGTTACGCGTTCGCCCTTCGCTTCTGGCACGATGCGGAGCACGGGTACGCTGCGATCTGTTACGCGCCGTTTTTGGCGACGGCGCTCTTGGCATTCGCAAGACCGAAGGGGATCAAGGTTCCGCTCGGCTGGTTGACGCTGGGACTCGCGACGGCCCTCGTGATCATCGTCGCGAGCTATCCGCATTACACGCCGGCGCTGACCTACACGATTCCAAGCGCGGCGAGCTTGCTCGTGATCCTCGGAGGGACGACCTTGGCGGCGCGCTCGGGATCGCGCGTCGCCGGCGGATTTCTCGGGATCTACCTCGCAGTTTCCGTGGCCAGGCTGGTCGCGCTTTACCTGAGTTGAAATAGGCAGCGGCGGATCAATCCGAAAGCACGTCCGCCCGCGGCGGCGCCCACTCAGGCACGCGCTCCGGACAAGGCGCCGCCACCGGCTCCAACACGAGATCGGCGAAATCGTCGGCGCCCTTCGCCCGATCGAAGCGCAAATCTCCGACGATCAGACCTTCGGCCGAAGTCGTCACGTACGGTACGCGCGCGAACCGCAAGAATGCCGCGACGTCGCAACGCTCACGATGCAAGCGCCGCAGCTCCGGGATCGACACCTCGGCCGCGCCGATCCAGGCGATCTTGGTCGCGCCCATCTGCGTCTCGCTCGCGCCGGCCGAGGCCAGAGGCATCGTTCCCATCCTCGAGATCTCGGGGCAAGCCACCTTCGGCAGGAAAGACGGGAAGACCTCGAACGCGCCCCGACGGAGCGTCAACGTCTCGCCCCGCACTTGCAGCGCGATCAGCGAGTAGCACAAAGGATTCGACGGCATCGGCGCCATGACGTTGTCGAGCGAGCGCCATTCCGGATAGGCGCTCGCGAGCATCGTTTCGACCCGCCCCTTCGCCAGAGCGCCGGCGCCGTAGTAGAGCGCCATGATCGTGAGCGCCGCAAAGCCCGAGCCGGCGATGCGCCACCCCGGTCCCATCCACGCCAAGACCACGACGAGGCCGACGCCCATCACCGCGAACGCGGTGCCGAGGGGTAAGGGCACGAAGCCGCTGAAGAGCTCGAGCCCCAAGGCCGCAAGAAAGATCGCGCCCCAAAGAAGGCGCGGTCCGCCGCGTCGCGACGCGAGGAAAAGCGCGGGGCAAAGCGCGAGCCAGAAGCTCGGCTCGACGATGAAGACACGGTCGCCGAAATACCAGCGCGCATC
Organism: Pseudomonadota bacterium; assembly: GCA_031416315.1. GTDB lineage: Bacteria > Bdellovibrionota_B > Oligoflexia > Oligoflexales > CAIYRB01 > JANOTL01. The sequence goes on along the minus strand of JANOTL010000115.1, from coordinate 13,904 downwards.
GAAAGGCCAGAATGGGTGGACGCCGTAGCTGTTCCCGAAATCGAGCCCCAAGTGGACGACCGGTCCGAGAATCGCCACCGCGACGAGCCAGCCCCAATCGCCGCGATTCCAAAGGTGCGCCCGCCGCCGCGAGTAGAACCAGGGGACTGCGAGGCACAGCAGAGCGAGCGGAATGGCGAAGACCAGCGTGTGCGTGTGGCCGCGGTGATGCAGCAGATACCCGAGTTTTCCGGGGATCAGGGGCGACAGCACCAGATCGAGGTCGGGGACGTTGCTCGCGACGATCGAGGTGAGATAGAGCGCGGCCCGGTGCGACAGGCTCGGCGCCGTCTGCGCGTGCAAGCTGACGCCCGCGGCGTCCGGTCGCGTTGCGCCGTCCCCGGACGAAGAACGCCGCCTCGCCAAAGCCGCGCGCATTTGAATCGCGGCTTCGGCGACGGCGGCGCCGAACAAGCTATGCGTGACGTTATCCAGCGGAGCTCAACAGCAAAGAGGCCTTAGGCGCGGCCCATCTTGCGAAGCTGCTTGATGCGGCGCTTGCGCGCGGCGATCGCCTTCTTCTTGCGCTTCACCGACGGCTTCTCGTAGTGCTGATTCTTCTTAAGATCACCGATGACGCCGGCCTTCTCGACCTGCTTCTTGAAGATGCGCAGCACCTTGTCGATCGGCTCGCCTTCCCGTACCTTGATCCCTGGCATGATCTTCCTTTCGTAACGTCACGGCTTCGCTCAAAATTCTGAGCGGCGACCTTACCAAAGGGAAAGACGCCCCGGCAAGAGCTTATCAGAAGCTCGGTCCGATCGCGGCCGTCGGGTCGGCAGCCCCCCGCGAAAGCCGGGAAAGGTCAAGCGACCTCGGGATTTGCCGCCCCATTGGCGGGGTCCTTGCCGCCGAGGAAGAAGATCTCGCCGTCGTCCAGGTCGCGAAGCTTTTGCCCTGGGGGCAGCTCGAAGCTCGAGACCCCGGGCCACGCGTTGCCGACGAGCGCCAGCACCTCCTTGCCGAAGATCACGCGGTCGCGCTCGCCGAAGTCGGCGCGCAGCTTCTTCCCGACGATTTGCAAGCGGCGCGCCCGGCCGGGGACCTCGCCGAGGGCCGTCGCCTTGCGATGCGCCTCTGGCCCCATCATGCCGACGAGGGCGGCGCCGGCGGCGACGCCGATGTCGATGGCGCGCGGGTGCTGGTGCTCGACGACGAACCGGGCCTTCTCCTCGAGCAGTCTTTCCGCGAAGCGGAGCGCCTCACACACGATCTCCGCGTGGGCGAAGCCCGCTTCCGCGAAAAAGACGATGAAAAGCTCGTCAGCGATCCAGTCCGAGTAGTAGTCGCCGTTCGGCGCGACCTCGGCGAGGACGCGCTCGCACATCTCGTAATAAGCGTTCAAGGCAGCGGCCAGCGCTTCCGGCGTCAAGGTCGAGCTGAGGCTCTGGTAATTGCGCCAGTCGCTCGACACGCAAACTGTCGGGCGCATCGCGGGCGCGAAGACCTCGTCGATCGGGCGCGGGTCCTCGGTCGAGCGGCGCACGACCGTGAGCGGCGCGATCTGCCGGCGGATCTTGAACTCGCGCTGCGCCTCGATCCGGGTCCAGACGGTGAACGCGGCGCGCATGACCGCGCCGGAGGCACAGCCGACCACGACGATCGGGAACGCCGTCGCGAATTGGTCGCTACCCAGCAGGATCCAAGCGCCGAGGCCGCAATAGGCGGCGAAAACGGCGACGATCGCGGCCGGCCGGTGGAACGGCAGGATGATCAGCAGCGCCGTCGCGATGGTGACGAAGCACATCGTCCCGGCTGCAAAGTGCGTCGGGCGGCACGCGTCGGCGGCGTGGCAATGGCGTGCGATCGCCGCGTAGGTGAAGGCGACGACCAAGTGACAGAGCATGGCGAAGTGCCGACCGGGCACGCGCCGCGGCCTGAGGGCGAAGAGCCAAACTAGATTCACGACGATGACGCCAAGGTGCATCCAGCGCAGCGGCTCGACATAGCTTTCGTGCGCGACGAAAGGCTCCACCGCGAGCGCGCCGAGGTGAAACGCGAGGCCGCCGACGTAGGTCAGCATCCCCATCGTCTCGTCGCGCACGACGAGCCAGGAGGCGGTGAAGGCCCTCGCGTCGGGGTCCGCGATTTTTTGCCAAAAGCGTTGCATGATCAGGAGGATCGGCAGGGGATGCCACGACTTGAGGCGCGTTCCGACAATCGCCGCGAGAGTGAATTACAATGGAAAGGCTATGACTGGAGGGATGATGCCGCTTTACGACTACGTGTGCGAAGGGTGTGGGGCGAGCTGCACTCTGCTCGTGAAGCTCGACGGACCGACCCCGGCTTGCCCTACGTGCCGGGCGTCGAGCCTGGCTAAGCAGGTGGCGCCTTTCGCCTTCACCGGGTTCGCGGCGGCGCCCCTGGTGAACAGGAGCCCAGGCGTCGGGGGCGCGAGCGCGGCCTCGCGGCCTAAGGCGGACCATGTTCACGGCACCGGCTGCGGCTGCGGGCCTTCGGCCAAGCCAGCGGCTGCGACGTCCGGGGAGGCTCCGGGATGCGCGACGGCGGCTTATGCCGACCAGCTCATCAAGAAGCATCTCGGACCGTAGCTTTACTCGCCCTGCTCCTCGACGCTCGACATGTCGAGCTCCGCGGGCTCCGCGTCGCTGATGTAGGTGTCGCTCGGCTCGGGCAGAGCGCCGAGGCCACCGACGTGGTGCTGCGTCATCAGCTTAAGCACCATTAGGACGACGGTCGCTCCGAGGACCACGTGCCGCAGCTTGACGCCGGAAGCGCGGCCAGCGGGTCGGGGTAACGTGAGGGATGGCTGAGTCATCGAACGAGGCGCTCCGAAGCGAGCAGCGATCAGAACCAAGGGGCCCGGACGGCGCCTGGTCCCCTCGAGCTCGGGGGGGGTGGGTCGAGAGACCCGGGAGTTCCACCAATTGGCGACGAATACCTGAGGCGTGGGATGGGCGTAAATAGTCCATTTCCGTCATACTCTTTTCCTGATCCGGCGCCTCGCTTGACACGGACTCCGTGCGGACATTAGAAGGGCCCCCTAATCGACGAACCCCTTTAGGGAAAGTAAGGCCTTACTCATGAAACTCCAAACCGTCCTCGCCGCCGTTTTCGCCCTCGCTGCCCTCGTTGGCTGCGTAACTAATGATCAGGCTTCGGCCCCCCTCGATCCCAAGACCGAGACGATCGACGAGGAGGGCGCCTTCAAGATCGCGCCCGTCGGTCTGGTCTCCCGCGGCGAGCTGGCCGCGGACGCCGCCGCCGCGACGACGGGAGAGACGGTCACAATCGACGCGCCAGTGGCCGAAATCGCCCCGGATTGCAGCTTCAAAGTCATCGACAAGAGCGCCGCCGCCGTCGGTCAGCCCTGCCTCACCAGCCGTGAGTTCATGCAACAGCTCGGCCTGACGACGCAGCAGATCGCGCGCGTCGAGCGGGGCTCGACCGTCGCCAAGCGCGCCCCGACGAAGAAAAAGAAGAAATCGGCCCACTAAGCGCGTGCCCGGAACACGGTCGGCAGAAGAGCCGCGCAACTTGGGTTGCGCGGCTCTTCGCTTTGGGAACGATTGGTGCCGGCGGTCGGACTCGAACCGACATGTCCTTGCGGGCACGAGATTTTGAGTCTCGCATGTCTACCATTTCATCACGCCGGCACGGGCGCAAAGCCGAGCTACTCTTTTAACGGCGCTTGACCGAGCTGTCCACTGGATCCCGAAGGGTGGGTGGTCCTTTGCCGTAAGCGCGCGTGCCGAGCCCGCTGCTCACGAAGGATCGCGTAGGCCAGCAGGAAGAGTCCAAGGACGGACACCAGGAGGTCGAGCATCGGCAAGCCGGTGGCGATGCGGACCGTCTGCTCGACGCGGCCGGGCGCGTACTCCACGTCAATCGCCTGACCGACCTCGAACTCGTCGCGATGATCGGTCGCCGTCGCGTAGGCCACCGGGACCCCCGAACCGGATGGGGTGAACTCGACGCGTGGCCGCACCGTGCTGACCTTGCCGCCTCGCCGGCCGGTGCGATGCTGGTGGCGCTCGACCGACCTCACCGTGCCGGGGACGTGCACGGCCTCGCGCTCGAAAACGACGTAAGCGCCGATCGAGTATGCGCCGAGCGCGAGAAAGAACAGGGCGAGCGCCACCAGCCAGCCGGTGCCGCGCAGGCGCGGCTTCGCTTCACTCGGGCTTCGGTCGCTCATCGTCTCCTGCCTTTCCCGCGCCATCTTCGGGCGCGACGCCCTTCTTGAAGTTCTTGATGCTCTCGCCGAGCGCAGAGCCGATCTCGGGCAGCTTCTTGCCGCCGAACAGGAGCACCATGACGCCGAGAATGAGCAGCATCTCGGGCATGCCGGGCATCGCCATCGGAAATCCCTCGCTGTGGAGTTTGGATCTAACATTTTGAGCGAACGTCGTGAGGCGTCGCGGGCTCAGAGGAGCCAGGCGCTCGCCAAACGGTAGCGCGCGACGTCGCCGTGCCGGACGCTTTGCTCCCGCTCCGCAGGCAGAAAGAACCAGCCTCCCGCTGGGAGTCTTAGCTGCGTCGAGGGCGTCAGGGCTCCCGGTCGGTCCTGGGCCTCCGGAGGCTCCGTCTCGGCAGAGATCGCGAGGCCCTCACCGTCGAGCACGCCGACGCTCGCCGGCGAGCCCAGGCCGATGACCAGAGCCAGAGCCATGAGGCCGAAAATACCGAAAATGCGAGTGGTTAGGTAGCCCAGGTGGAACTTGCCTCCTCTCTCAGCTTATCGCCGTGGCGCCGAGCGTGCGAGGGGGCGCGGAATGGAAGCCTTGAAGTCCCTGAAATCAATGGTGTAACGGCGATGCATCAAGCCTTTGTGGCCGAAGGGCGAAAGAGGGATCGTTCCAGAAATCGGTTCCCAAGTTCGTGATCCACGCAAGGGGATGCGCCATGACGCCTGCCAAATCGATGAGCCCGCTACGCCGCGCCGACCTGCGCTCCGAGGTTGCGCTGAGCGAGATCCGCGGCATCGCGACGCGCGGCGCGGATGGGCACGGCCCGTTCATGCTCTGGGACATCTCCGACCGCGGCGTGCGCATCTGGGCCGCCGAGCGGATTGCGCGCAACGAGATCGTCAAGCTCACCATCGCGAAGCCATTTCTCTTGGTCCTCAGCTGCGAAGTCAAATGGTGTAAAGCGATCAACGACGACGGCGGCGGCTTTCAGATCGGCTTGCGCGTGCTCGACAACCTGCAACGGCTCGAGGCGCTGCATCGCGCCGTCGCGAAGCTCGACATCGAAGTCTCCTTCAGCGCGGAATCGACGCAGCAATCGCCGTAGCGATTTTCGCATGGCCCTCGCGGGACAGGTGAAAGCAGTCGCCCGCGATGTCTTCGGCGCCGAAGCCCACGGTCTCGGTGCCCGCTAGGTAGTGGAAGCGGAGCGCCGGCTTCGCCGGCGCCTTTGCCACGAGCTCGGTTAGCTCTTGCACCGTCTTCGCGCTGGCGTCGCGGAAATCTCTGATCTTGTTGGCGAGCTGATGCATCGCGTCCTCGGCGGCGAGCGCGCTCGGCGACGCGGAGGCACGGTCCAGAGCGGGACCGAAGAGCGTCGGGCAATAGCCCGCGGGGTTCGGCGGCATCACCATCGCGAAGTACCAAGCGTCTTCCGGCAGGCCACGCGTCGCCTCTTCGGGCGCTTTGGCGCGGAAGCCCTGCGCGCGGAGCTCGCGGCAGTTGAGCTCCTTGCCGAAGGCCCTCACCCGCTTCGCCAAGATCTCGTCGGAGTCCATCAGCTGCAGGATGCCGAGATAGCCGACGACGTAGACGTCGGTGCCACCGGCGGGAAACGTGCGGCCGCCCTCGAGAAGCGATGCTAGGCCTTCGCGCAGGCCGTGGCGGAATTCGGAGACCGGAGTCGTCGACGGAACGTTCGGCGCGCAGAGGTCGTTGCCGGTGTAGAGGAGGAAAATTTTTTCGGGGACGACATTGCCGTTGGCGGCGAGGACGCGCTCGAGCTGGCGGCCGACGTCCTGCATGCGGGCGCCGTCCTCGGCGGCGATGGCCAAATCCTGGACGGGAAGTTGGAGCTGCTCAGCGAGCTGATAGCCCCAGGAGTATTCCTCGGTGTCGAGATACTGACGCGAGAGCGTCTGGATCAGATTGCGAAAGACCCAGTCGGAGCCGCCGAAAAACTCGCGCGACGCCGGCCAGAGGCGACGCGGCGCCGTCTTCGGCACTTTGAGGTCGACCTTGCCGGTAAACACCGACCAGAGCTCGCCCGCATCGAAGGTCAGTGCGGGGTGCGTCGCCGCGCCGGTGGCGAGGCTGTCTCCCAGGATCGCGACCTTGATCGTTGGCGTAGGGGCGGCCGCTGCGGTCTGCAGGGCGATGAGCGACGCGGCCGTGGCGACGAGAGTGGCGGCGAGTGTCGCGGCGAGGCTCACGCGGTGAAAATCTGCTTCGCGAGCTGCGGCAGCCGCATGCCCAGCGCCAGGAAATCCTTCACGCCCGGGCGCGCCGCGCGGAAGAGCACGGGTCCGGCGATGCGGCCCATCGAGACTTTCGGGTCGATGCCTTTGGCCAAGCCTTCGATGGTGACGAGCGCCTTCACCATCATGATCAGGCCGTCCGGAACCGCGATGCCGAGGCGCGCGGCGCCTTTCAAGCAGGCTTCGAAGAGCTGCTGCATCGACGGCTTCCATTTCGGATCGCTCTTGCCGCGCTTGATCAGGGCGACGACCTGTTTCAGCTCGGTGCGGATGGCCTCGCGGCTTATGCCGGAGGCGCCGCCGTCTTCCGCCATCTCGCCGAGCGCGTCGATGAGCTGATCGGCGTCGAGCGCGATCACCGCCTTCAGGATCGAGGCGATGTGACGGCGATCGGACTCGAGGAGCTCGCCCGCCAAGCCCCAGTCGAAAAGGCCGACGGAGCCGTCCTCGAGGAGGATCAGGTTGCCGGCATGCGGGTCGGCGTGAAAGAGGCCGAGCTCGAACACCTAGACGAGGAGCTCGGAGAGCATGGTCTTGGCGAGTTTCTGCCGCGCTGCGGCGGGGAGCTCGACATGACCGGAGGCGACGTCGGCGAGGGAGACGCCGCGGAAGCGCTCGACGATCAGCACGCTTTCGCTGCCGAGGTCGGGGTGCACGTCGGGGATCACCAGCGTCTTTTGCCGGCGGGCGCGCAGCTTGTCGTGCACGCGGGAGATCGTCTCGCGCTCGCGCGAGAGATCGATCTCGCGGCGGAATCCGAGGCAGAGCTCGCGCGTCTCCTTCAGCATGCGGCGAGAGGTGAAGGTGACGGCAAGCGGGGTCAGGCGCGTGGCCAGCTCCTCGAGCGCGTGCACGGTGTCGAGGAGGCGGGCGCGGGCCGCGGGCTTCACGATCTTCACCACCCACTCTCGGCCTTCAGCGTCGACGGCGGCGTGAACCTGAGCAATCGAGGCGACGCCCAAGGGAAAAGACTCGAGCGAGAGCTCGGTGCGCCAACGCGGGACCTCACGGTCGAGGATCTTCTCCACGGCCGAGAACGAAAGCGGCGGCCAGTCTTTGTAGAGGCGCGTGAGGCGGAGCGTCGCGGCGATGGCGTGCAGCTCGGGCGTCAGGCGGGAAAGGAGGATCTGGCCGGCTTTGCCGTAGATCGGGCCGAGGTCGTCGAAGAGCGAGACGGCGTTCTCGCCGAAAAGCTCGCAGAGCCTTTCCTGACTCGGGAAAGCGCGTGGCAGTCCGGGCTCCTTCGCCAGGGCGCGACCGACGCGCCACGGGAGCCCGAAGACGCCGTGCTTGACGAGCGCCTTGGTCACGTGCGCCGCCTCGCGCGGCAACGCGAAGACGCCGCCCGCCGACCGGCGGCTCACGCCGCCTCTCATCAACCTTTCCCGTAGCTTCGCCATGTCCTTAGGCTAGCACAAAATCTCTTAGGGAAAGTCGGCCTTTTCGCTTACCATGGTCCCTACTTATCTACCCGCTGAAGGACGGCCGTGAAGACCAAAGCCGAGATCGTCCGCAATTGGCTGCCGCGCTACACCGGAACGCCGATCGAGGAGTTCGGGAAGTACATCCTTCTCACGAACTTCACGGACTACGTGCGGCGCTTCGCCGAGACCTACGGCGTCCCCGTGCGCGGTGAGGGCCGGCCGATGCAGACGGCGACGCACAAGGCCTCCAACCTCACGATCATCAATTTCGGCATCGGCTCCGCCATGGCGGCGACGATCATGGACCTCCTGCAAGCGGTCGAGCCGGAGGCGGTGCTCTTCCTCGGCAAGTGCGGCGGCATCAAGCACGCCGCCGAAATCGGCCACTTCATCCTGCCGATCGCAGCCGTGCGCGGCGAAGGCACGTCGAACGACTACCTGCCGCCGGAGGTGCCGGCGATGCCCTCCTTCAAGCTGCACAAGTTCGTCAGCGACAAGATCGTCGAGGCGAAGATGGATTACCGGACCGGCGTCGTCTACACGACCAACCGCCGCGTCTGGGAACACGACGAGGCCTTTAAGGAACGGCTCAAAAAGCTGCGCGTGATCGCCATCGACATGGAGACGGCGACCGTGTTCACCGTCGGCGTGGCGAACGAGATCTCGCGTGGGGCGCTCCTCCTCGTCTCCGACATGCCGATGACGCCGGAAGGCGTGAAGACCGAGACGAGCGACAAGAAGGTCAGCGAAAAATACGTCGACCTGCACCTGGAGATCGGTATCCGGGCGATGACCGAGATCGGCGCGCAGGGCGAGCCGATCAAGCACTTCCGGTACTGACGCCGATGGCTTCAGCGCGAAACATGCGGGTTTGGCGCGCTTTTCTAGTGCTCGCCGTCTTCGCTTTCGCGGCTTGGGCGGCGCCCGACCGCGCGCTGGCGGACGGCATCGCCATCGGGCCGGACCGGAAGGTCCAGGTCTACCGGTTGGAGACGGTGGAGATCCGCGGCTCGACACGGATCGCGGCGGACGACCTGGCGCGAGAGCTCGGCCTGGTGCGCGGCACCCCGCTCGACGACAACTTGGTGATGACGACGCGGTCTAAGCTTCTCGGCTTGGGTCTCTTCAAATCCGCGATCCTGATCATGCGCAAGGGCACGCAGCCCGGCTACGCGAAGCTGATCTTCGAGCTCGAGGACGACGAGGGCGTCTTGACCGACTGGGCCCTGGGCGGCGAGCTCGGCGTGAGCTTGACCGAGAGCTCGGCGTCGACGGCGGATCCCGAGTCGGCGCCGATGGACTACCGGCTCGGGCTCGTGGCGCGGAACCTCTTTCAAGACATGCACCGCGGCTCGCTCTTCGTCGACCTGGACAGCAAGGGCAAGTTCACGCAGGGGCAGCTCGCCTACGGCTTTCCGCGCTTCGCGCTGGAAGACGTGCAGTTCGACGCCGAGGTCGCCGGCGTGAACGTGCGGCATCGCTATCTCGACGCGCTCGGCTTCGGCGGGCGTGGGCAAGGGCTCTGGGCGCGCAGCGTCTCAGGGCTCGGCGAAGTGCAATACGGCGCCGCGATGTACGTCAACAAAGGGCCTGAATTCGCGCTGAACGGCTTTCCGCGCTCGGTCGCAGGGCCCAAGTTCGCCTATTATAAAGAGACGCGCCTACGCGGTTTCTTTCCGGGCTCGGGCCACCAGATCGGGGCCGCGATCCTGTTCGCGCCGACCGACACCGAGAACTCCGTCTTCGAGTTGAATCTGGCGAAGACCTTCTCTTTCGGCCAGCTCGCGTATCTTACCTTCGACACGCGCATGCTGACGGTCGGGGTCGACGGGTATTCCTTGCGCGGGGAAAGCCGCTTCGACGTGCCGATCGGCAGCCAGGATCCGAACGAGGACCAGGCGGAGCTCTTCCTGCGCTTCCGCGGCGGCCACGACGTGATGGGAGACACCAACCTGGTCGGCTCGAGCGCCATCATCGGCGTGCGCTACCACAGCTCGGGCTTCATCGCGGAGCTGGCGCTGAAAGTGACGCGCTCGCCGGAAGAGCTGGTGCCGAAAACCCGCAAGATCACGGGACCGGCGAACGCCGGGTCCGAGCCGTGAGCGCCGGGTGGGGGGGCCGGCTCCTAGCGGCGGCGAGCTTCTGGCTCGCGGCGAGCGCGGCCCATGCTGCCGATGCAGAGCTCGTGGCGACGGCAAAATGGCAGAAGAAAGGCGATAAGCTCACCGTCGTCATCGCGCTTTCGGGCGCTTTAACGCAAAAGCAGCGGGACATGATCGACGGCGGGTTCACGACCCTGAGCCAGCTCAGCTTGAAGCTCGCAACCGGCGCGAAGGACGAGGACGACAACGACCTTCCCGTGTTCTACGGCGTGCGCTGCAGCGTCAAGTTCGACGCATGGGAAGAAGTTTACGACGTGGCGCGCCTGGACGACGAAAGGCCGCGAGCCGGCACCGTCAAGACTTTCGGCGACTACGGCGAGATGTGCCTCAAAGCCGAGCTGGAAAAGCCGGAGCTGGTCGACAAGCTCGCCGCGCGCGGCGGCACGATTTTCGCCAAGCTCGTGGTGAAGCAAACCTCGACGGAAGAGGCGGAGAAGATCAAAGACTGGCTGATCCAGCAGCAGTCGGGCGTCATGCAGAGCCTCTTCTCACACATGCTGGGCGAGCTCACCTTGAATCAAACGGCGAGCGTCCGCGTCAGCGTGCCGCCGAAACCCGAAGTCGTGGAGAGGGTGCAAGCGCCCGATGATGCCAAACGCAAGGGATGAGGATGGCCGAGGAGCGCCGCCGGCTCAGCCGAAGGCTTTGGCCACCGGCGGGCGCGCGGGCGACGGCTCGACCAAGAGGACGGCGATGCCCGTCCTGAAGGTGCATTGGTCGGAGTCTTGGATCATCCGCGCGGCCGGGCTCGCCTCGTTCATCTTGTTCTTGGGCTTCGCGACCAGCGCGATCTTTACCTACGAGAGCATCGACTCGATCGCGAAGCTGGCGCACGACGATGAAATCCAGGCGAGTCTATCGGCGCGGCTCACGGATCTGAAGAAGATCCAGGATCTCCGGCAGCAGCTTGTGGTCGAAAGGCTCAGGGTCCTCGTCGCGCCGACGCTTGCGGCCGGCGGGCCGAGTGCGGCCGTCGACGAGAAGACGATGCGGACCTGGCTCGCGACGGCGACGGCCGACCTCGGCACGGCGGCAGCGGAGTTGCGGGTGACCGACGCTGCGGGTCGCGTCGAAGGCGAGGCGCAAGAGGCGGCGCTGAGATGGATCGACCGCGACAGCCTCAAGGTCTTAGGGCGCATCGTCGAGTTCCCGAAAGGCGAGGTGTACGACGCCTTCAAGGTCGCCGAGGACGTGAAGCAGCGCTATCAGCTGGTGGGCGTCAAGCTGAACGAGAACATCTTGCCGACTTTGCTGCGCGCGAGCATCGTCGTCCTGGTCGCGAGCTTCGTCTTGCTCGCCTCGATCTTCATCGTCTATGCGCAGCGTTTCAAGAAACGCATCGGCGACGTGATCGAAGGCTTTGCGCTGTGGTCGGAGCGGGACGCGAACTTTCGCTTCGACGATCTTTACCGCGGCGAGCTGAAGCTGATCACCGTGCAGTTCAACGCGATGGCGGACGAGGTCGAGGCGAACCGGCAGCGGAGCCTTTACCTCGAGAAGATCGCCTCGTGGCAGATCATCGCGCGGAAGCTGGCGCACGAGATCAAGAATCCTTTGACGCCGATCCAAATGATGGTGTCGCAGCTGAAGCGGAAGTATCGGGGCGAGGACAAGGACTTCGCCAAGCTCCTCGACAACGCGCAATCGATCATCACGGAGGAGGTCTCCGGGCTCCGGCGGATGGTCGACAACTTCAGCAACTTCGCGCGCCTGCCGCAGCCGGAGCCGAAGCCGACGGATCTGGCGAGCTTGTGCCGCCACGTCGTCGAGCTCGAGAAGAACATGTTCCCCCAGCACACGATCGACCTGCGCGCGCAAGCCGGCAAGGCGGTCGCGAACGCCGACGAGGACCTCTTGCGGCAGGTCCTGATCAACCTGGTGAAGAACGCCGGCGAGGCTTGCTCGGAGAAACCGGCGACCATCATGGTCGGGCTCGAGGAGACGGTGAGCGAGTGGCTGATCACGGTCACCGACGACGGCCCGGGGATCCCGAAGGAGCACGTCGAGCGGGTTTTCGAGGCCTATTTTACGACAAAGCACACGGGACCGAACCCCGGCATGGGGCTTGGGCTCGCGGTGTGCCAGAAGATCGTCATCGACCACGGCGGGAAGCTGCAAGTGCGCAGCAAGCCGGGCGAGACCGTATTTACGATTCGGCTGCCGAAGAAGCGCAAAGACGCGTCGGCGCATTGAGGGATTGGCGATGGAACAAGGTACGGACGCAGAAGCGAGCGCGCGCTCGGATTTGATTCGCAACCGCCGGATCCTGGTGGTCGACGACCATCGGAACATCCGCGTCAGCCTCAGGATGACGCTCGAAGGCGAAGGCGCGAAGATCTTCGAGGCGGAGACGTGCAAGGACGCTCTGGCGAAGCTCGGGCACATCGGGCGCGGGCCGGCGGAGTTCGCATACGAATGCGTGCTTTTGGACATCCGGATGCCGGACGGCAGCGGCCTGGACGTCTTGAAGACCCTGTCGGACGCCGGCTTGGCCTCGCGGGTCATCATGATCTCCGGCGAGGGCACGGTGACGGACGCCTTCCGCGCGACGCAGATGGGCGCCTTCGACTACATCGAAAAGCCGTTCGGCGAAGAGCGGATCATCGTCAGCGTGGCGCGCTGCCTGGCGTTCAACCGCATCCAGTCGGACAAGGAAAAGCTGGAGATCCGGCTGCGCTCTCAGGAGATCCAGGGCGAGCACCCGAAGATCCAGGAAGTGCTGAAGCTCATTCGGCGCGTCGCGCCGACGAACGGGCGCGTCCTGGTGACCGGCGAAAGCGGCACGGGCAAAGAGCTCGTCGCGCGCGCGATCCATCGGGAGAGCTCGCGGTCGGACCGGCCCTTGATCAAGGTAAACTGCGCGGCGATTCCGGCGACCCTAATCGAGAGCGAGCTCTTCGGGCACGAGAAGGGCTCGTTCACCGGCGCGGTGAAGCAAAGGAAAGGCGTCTTCGAGCGTGCCGACAAGGCCACGCTCTTTCTCGACGAGATCGGCGAGCTGACGCTCGACGTGCAGGCGAAGCTCTTGCGCGCGCTCCAGAACGGCGAGATCCAGCGGGTCGGCGGCGAGGTCATAACCAACGTCGACGTACGCCTAATCGCGGCGACCAACCGCGATCTGGCCGAGATGTGCCAGACGGGGGAGTTTCGCGAAGACCTCTTCTACCGGCTGAACGTGGTGACCCTGCAGCTTCCGCCTTTGCGCGAGCGCAAGACCGACGTCAATGCTCTCGCCAAGGTGTTTCTCGCCGAGGCTTGTCAGGAGCATTCGCTGGGCGAGAAGTTCTTTGGGCCCGTGGCGATGAAGCAGCTCGAGGCGCACCATTGGCCCGGCAATATCCGAGAGCTTCGCAACCTGGTCGAGCGGACGGCGATCCTCAGCGAAGAGGGGGACATCGACGTCATCGACGATCTGCCGACCGTAAGCGCGAGTGGCGCGGGCGCGACCGGAGCGGTCGCGGCGACGGCGAGCTTGGCGGCGGCTGAGGCTGGGTTCGAGGGGCGAGTCGGCGGGAGCGTGGGCGCCGGCGCTGGCACGACGGTCGCGGGGGAATTTGCCTTCGGAAGCAACGTGACGAGTTGGCAGGAGTTTCACGAGACGGCCGGGAAGTCGTACTTGAAATTCGTGCTGCGCAAGGCCGGCGGGAACGTGTCGGAGGCGGCGCGTCTGCTTTGTCTGGAGCGTGCGTATCTGCACCGGTTGATGAAGAAGCTTGGGGTGCAGAGGGATGTGGTGGTTTTGGATTGAGTCACGGCCTCGCAGCGCCAGCTGCCGTCGTCCGCGCCCTTCTTATACGGCCGCCATCCGAAACCGATAGCCGCGACCCGCGATCCGACGCCAGAGACCGCATCGGGAGCCGGATCCGGCGTCGG
>JANOTL010000114.1:0-27921 GCA_031416315.1 Pseudomonadota bacterium | reverse complement strand
AGGACAGAGGCGTACCCGGCGGCCAGTGTTGCCGCGTCGCTCTTCATGCGACTTCTTCCGAGCTGCCCCCCCCATGATGGTGCCGGGAAGCGGCGGCGCAGGTGTAATCGCCGAGATCCCTCGCTCCGCTCGGGATAGACCCTGGCGCTTTCGCGCCAGGGTCTAGTTACTGGACCAGCAGGTCTTTTACGACACGCTGGGCCAAGTCGCCCGAGAGCTGCTTGAAGCGAGCCTCCATGCTCTCCTCGTAGCGCAGGTAGTCGTTGGCGCGCGTCGTGACCGAGGTGTCCGGGTTGCCGGAGCCGTTGGAGTGCACGGCGAAAAAGCCGCCGCTCAGCGCATAGGTCTGGCGCATCAGCAAAGCGCGCGTGCGCAAGCTCCAGACCTCGACGTCGACCGCGAAGGCGACGGCGCCCCGGTCCTTGATCTCGCCCGCCTGCGTCAGCTTCCGCCACTTCCTCGGGGACGGCGGCGCCCCCAGGTCCGGCGCCGTGATGTCGGTCACCGGGTCCTTGAGGTTCGAGTTCGGCGAGACCGAACCCGAGGCGCCGACCGAGGCGTCCTTCAGATGGGCGCGCACGAGGGCGTCCGCCTCGGACTGGGGCACGAGGGTCAAGTGCCCGTCGGTGGCGAAGGCTTCCTGCAGGCTCGCCCACAGGAGCTCGTGGGGCACGACCTCGCGGGTGGTGTCGTAAACCGCCTCGATGGCGATGGTCCGGATGCCCTCGGGGCGCCGGACGTGGTCGTTGGTGAAACGATAGACGCAGCCAGTCGTGAAGACGAGCGGCGCAAGCTGCGGTAGGATGCGTAAAAAGGACACCTTGCTCATGGCTCCCAGCGATATCATGGATCCGTCGCGCCGGCCATCGCGCCCCGCGGTCGCATCGCTCGCGAGCGCGCTAGCGGCGGTCGAGCGTTGGCTCAGCGAGAATCGCTACGATTCCGTGCGCGACGGCGACGGCCTGGACTGGCGTTTGGCGCTGGAAGTCACGCATATTCCCGCGCCCGGCGACGCGAACAAGGTCTTGTGGCAGGTGCGCCTCGACCTCGCGGTCGACGTCGGCTACGCCGAGCTCGTACGCAGTGGCGTGTTGGACGCTAAGAAGGACGCCCGCCTCCTCGAGCTCGTCGGCGAAGAAATGGTCCCCTTGCGGATGAAGCCGCGCCTTGTGACCGCGCCCTCGGAGGAAGAGTTGCGTCTCATGTTCGCGGAGGCGGTGCCAAAGCTCCGCGCTGAGATCGCAGGGAAGTCCCTGATATCAATCAAAAGAGAGCTCATCGGGCGCTGGATCGACCAACGTGGTCGCTTCGGTGGGACCCAATTCCCTTGACCCGTGCGCCGCGTCTTTAATAAGACTGCCCATACGTCTCATTTACAGCGGCTGGCGCGCCGGTCGAAACCTCCGGATTTGTGGACAAAACCGCATGGATCTGGTCCCTGAGAACCTGCACGGCACGGTCGTCTTCAACGTCATCAACTCCTGCTGCGCGAATCGCGCGGTTTGCGGCAACTGCACGGACTTCGCCGTCGCAGTGCACAACTGGTTGATGGCGACGGAAGTGAAGTACGTCGTCATCGATTTGCAGGACGAAAAAGAGATCTGTCCGGCGTTCCTGGAGGAGCTGTTGCAGCTTTCCAAACGCCTCAAATATCCGTTCGTCTTCGCCGGCGTGATGGAGAAGCCGCGACGCCTACTCGAAGCTTACGACTTCACCGCGCGCTCGCCGATCTTCGTGACGCCGGAAGAGGCGGTGGCGGCGCTGGAGAAACGTTACCCGGGAATCACCAAGGTGTCCCTGGACGGCGTCGACTTCGGCACGCCGATCGCGTCCAGCCGGCCGCGGATCGCCCTGACGATCGACGACCCGGTTTCGGAAGCCGAAGCGGTCGATTGAGCCGGGACTTCTAGTCGCCACCTGGTCTCCTAAGGAAAAGGGGGACTCGGGCCGATCCTTTGGGAGGGGAGCTTTCCCCTTTTGGAGGATAGGCCATGGTTTCGTGGAAAGTCCTGGGCATCGCCCCAGCGCTCTTGCTCGCGACCGCGTGCGCCGACCCGAAGCCGGGCATAGACGACGCGGCCACCGACGCGGCCGCGAGCGAGGCCGCCTTCTTCGCCGAAGAGACGCCGGCGGCGCGCGCAGGCGCCTCGTTCTGCGGCCGCACGACGAGCGCGAAAGAGCTCGCCGACGTCGCGGCCGGCGACCTCGCGACTGCGCATGCGATGCGCAATTACGGTGCGAACGCCGCGGAGCTCGTGCTCGGTCTCATGCACAACCTGACGACGCGCGGCCTCGACTTCGCCAAGATCTCGAGCCATCGCATCGCGTTTCGCGCGGAGTCGAACGAATACGTCCTGACGACCGGCGACGGCGGCACGCTCGCGTTCACGCTGAGCCTCGCAGAGAGCCTCGGCGCGCTCAAGGCCGGCGAGAAGCTGCCTGTGAACTTCTTCGCGCGCGAAAGTTATCTGCGCGGCGTGAAAAAGGGCGCGAAAGGCGAGGTCGACTACGACGCCGGCCCGCTCTTCGAGCTGATCGACGGCGAGGTCGAGTTCGGCGGCGGCAGCACCGAGGATTATCGTTTCATGCTGCGAAGCGGGCTCGTGCGCTTCGAGCTTGTGGCCGAGACGAGCTTCGTCGAAGCCGGCGGCGGCGAATTCCGCCTCAGGCTCGAGACCGCGAAGGCGCTCACCCTGACGGAGCTCGCGCGGCGCCTGGACGAGGGCGGCGTCGAGCTCGCATACGACGCGTCGACTTACGTCGACGAGGCCCGCGGCCACGAGGAGATCATCGACCGCGCGCCGTTCACTATGCGTCGCGACGATTCGGGCTGGCTCTGGGAAGGCAGCTACGACGCGACCATCCATCGCAACGGCGACATTCGCTACGTACGCGCGACGACCTCGGGACGTCAGCAAAGCTACGCCGAGCTTTTCTGCGACCTCGGGCGCAAGACGAAGGCCGCGACGGCGGTGCACGACCTGGATTTGCAGGGTGGGACGATCGCTCTCGAAGGCGAGGCGGGCGCAGGCATCCTGTACACGCGCGCGAAATGATCTAGGGTGTGTCCGGTAATGCTGGACGCGCCGTAAGGCGCACCGTCGACGTTTTCCTCGCCATGCGCATGTGCTTTTTGCTTGTGCGTGCGCCTGCGCCCCACCCTGTGGCTAGCCCGTTTACCCTCACGTCTGCTTCATCGTCCGCGGCGCTGGATGAACAGAAGGGGGCACGGCAGAGGGTGAAGCTCATGGATCGAGCGACAGCGCGGCATGCGTTATCTGATCGGCAGTGGAAATTAATCAAGGAACTGCTACCGGTAAACGGCCGCTGCGGCAGGCCATGGAAAGATCACCGCCGCGTCGTCGACGGCATTTTGTGGCTCCTTCGCAAGGGCTCGCCGTGGCGCGATCTCCCAGAGCGTTTCCAACCATGGAAGACGGTCTATGAGCGGTTTCGGCGATGGGATGAACTTCGAGCTTTTCGTGGCTGAGCTGTCGCAGAGGTGGACCTCAAAGGCGACGTGAGGGGAAACGGGCTACCCATAGGGGCGGGCGCACGCGCACGCACAAGCGATAGGCCAATGCATACGATGAGGTCTACGACAGCAAAGAGCCGCGGGCCAGTGACATCGCACGTCCGAGGCGGACGTCGGCACTTGCCGGACATGCCCCAGTCTCAGCCTTCCGTCTGCAGCCTCTCCAGGTCCTTACTAATCACGCGCAAATTATCGCGCACGGTCGGCAGCTGCGTCGCCTGCGGGTAGTTGGTGATCGCCTCTTCGAGGTAGGTCTTCGCTTGCTGCAGATACTGCGCCCGCGTCTTGCGCTCGGAGATCGGCATCGCGCTTTGGAAGGCGGCGGCGGCCTTTTTGCGGAGGTCCTGCACGCCGCGGTTGGCGAAGTCGCGCGCTTTGTCCTGGGCGGCGGCGTAGAGCGGGCTCGAGCGGCCGATGGTGTCGGTCTTCTTGATCGCCGCCTTGAAGTCGCCGCGGTCGGCGAGCGCTTGCGCTTCGGCCAGGACAGAGTCGTCGCCGCGCATGGCGGCCGGATCCGGCGGCAGGTCCTCGCCGGCGCTCTCCGCGCTGGGCGGAGCGCTCGGCGTGGCGTTCGCTACCGGCGGCAGCCCCGTCTCGGCATCGGTGATCGGCTGGTCGAGGTCGCCGGCGAGCACAGCCCATTGGCCGGCACGGCCACGCAGCGCGTTGACGATCTCGCCGCGGAAGCCTTTCGAATTTCCCGGCCTTGATAGCGCTAGGTAGACCTGGCGTGCGACGCCGTACGATTGCAGCATCGGATTCTGAATGAGCGCGTCGGCGAGATTCATGTCCCGCTCTTTACAGAGATGCTCGAGGGCGTTCGCATCTTTCGCCAACGGCACGGTGCGCGGCGCTCCGCTCGTGTCGGACTCGATGAAGGTCTTGCCGTCTTGGCCGACGGGATAAAGCGCCGATTTCACCAAGCCCAGGGCGAGCGCCGCTTCCTCGACGCTGCCGGACGCCGGACTTTTCGGCAGGGAGCCCACGAGCTCGCGATCGCCTGGGTTGAAGCCTTGCTCCGGCTGCACCTGGCGTTTGATGAAGGTCATGAGCTCTTCGTGCGTGAAGAGCTTCGGCGGCGCATCAGCCGTCGCGGCGGGCGACGCGGGTGTAGCGTCCGGCGTCGCCGGCGCGTTCGGCGTCGCGGCGTCCGACTTCGAGCCCGCCTTCTCCGCCGGCTGCGCTGCGGTGACGCCACCCGGATGCGGCTGCTGCGAGCGGGGCGTGATGCAGCCGGAAAAGGTGGCGGCGGCGAAAGAGACGAGGATCGGGGCGGCGAGGCGCATGGGGTCTCCGAATAGAGCCGATGACGAGACAGATGCCACGATTACCACACGCGACCCGGGTTAGGGAATCGCGAAGCGACGCGTAGGTTGAGGCTAAGATGTTGAAACAACTCTAGAAGTCGAACGTCAACGAGCCCATGACGCGGCGGTCCTCGATCGGCTTCGCCGAAGACGAGACGTCCCTGCCGTAGGTCGCGAACTGGATCTCGAAATAGCCGAAGTTCACCGAGGCGCCGAAGGTCATGAAGCCCTGGCTGTAGCCGGCGCGCACAGAATAGTCGGAGATGAGAAGCGGGTTGCCCGCGAAGATCTCGATGCCGGCGTGCAGGAGCTTCGCCGCGTCGATCCCCTTCAAACCGTAGTTCATGTCGCCGGTCGAGATCGGGATCTGGTGCACGTCGAGCGCAAGGCGCGCCGACAGCTTACGGCTCAAACGCGGGGTGATCGAGATGCCGGCGCGCACGTCGGTGGGGTCGACGGTGGACAGGGCGTCTTCGTTGGCGAAGTCGCCCGAATAGACGTTGCCGCAGACGGTCTCGCGCTTCTCGGTGAACGGGTTCAGGTAGTCCTTGCGACAGCCGGTCGGCAAGTTCAAGACCGAGAAGCCGAAGGTCGGGTACCAGAAATCGGCGATGGTGAAGAGCGTGCCGAAGTCGACGCCGACGCCTTGCGAGCTGTTCGAATCCGCGGCGAGGCGCGCCTGCATCCCGGCCTTGTCGAGAAGCGCGTCGGAGGGGATATTGTCCTCATAGGCGAAGCGCTTGGTCGGCCGCGCCGAGACGCCGACCGCGAAGCGGTTCGAGTCGTTGGTGAAGGCGAAGGAGACGACGCCGCCGACGTCGGAGATCGCCTCGACGCGCGCCTGCGTCGGATCCTCGTGCGGGATGACCGCCTTCACCGTCGTGTTACTGAACGCGCCGAGCGCCATGGGCGTCGTGCGCGACACGTTGAAGATGCCCACGGGAAACGCCGCGGCGCGCGCCCAGAAGGGCTTGTCGCCCAGCTCGTCGATGCTTGCGATCACGCCTTCGACGCTTTGATCGCCGGAGCCTTTGTAGCCCTCGTAGAAGGAGCGGGCCTCGGTATTGGCGCCCGCGACCAGGTTCGGCACCTTGATCAGGTTGGCGACGTCGCGCGAGCGTGCCTTGCGCGAGCGGGCGATGCCGGCGGGGTTCGTCCACACCGAGCTCTCGTCGTTGGCGACGGCGGTAAAGGCGCCGCCCATGCCGATCGGTCGGACCGGCGTGAAGGGCTCGGGGATCTCCTCCGCACGCGCCGCCGTGCCGGCCGCCGCGGCGACCAAGATGGCGAGGTGGATGAGGGGTCCCGTACGCATGGCCCTCTCTCTATCGAAAGGCTGAGGTCAAAGGATGATGTATTTCGAAAAAAGCCAATGAAATTGAGGGGCAGGCTAGCGTGGGAAGGCTATCTCCCATTATAATGCAAATAACTCCGCGAATCGATGAAGGGGACACCGTGCGCGTCTCACCCATCCGTACGTTGCTCTACGCGGCGACGGCCTTGCTCTCATCGTCCGCGCTCGGCGAGGAGCAGCGCCGCTCGCTCGAGTCACCGCGAGCCCTCGGCCGCGGCAACACCTTCGTCGCCGTCAACGACTCCGACGAGGCGACGCGGCAGAACCCGGCCACCCTCTCCGAGACGAAGATCCGCTTCCAGGTGCGCTGGCTGCAACTCGACGCGATGGTCGGCGAGAACACGGTGAACACGATCACCGATATCGCGAACTTCGACGCCGAGGCGAACGCCGTCAGCATGCTCGAGACGGCGGAGGACAAGTTCGGCAAGCGGCAGTTCGCGCGCGTGCAGATCGCGCCCGTCGGCGTGCGCATCCTCTGGTTCGAGCTGTCGCCCGTCGCCGGCTCGACGAACTTCCTCGACTTCCGCGTGCCGACCACGCCCGAGATCACCTTTGCCAGCGACTCGTACATGGGGATGAACCTGGCCTTCGGCCTGCCGATCGGCAAGGAGCTTTCCGTCGGCCTGAACCTCCGGCCGCTGTATCACACCATCTACTCCGGCACGCTGCAGTTCGCGGACGTGATCGACTTCATCGACAGCGACGCGCTCGAGCTGTCCGACCTGGTCGACAAGCGCGAAGGCATGCAGCTCGGCGGCGACGTCGGCGCCATTTGGCGTCCCGGCAAGCAGTGGCGCTTCGGCCTCGTCATCGAGAACGTCGGCTATGCCGGCGAGGTCGGCACCTTCAAAGCGCCGCCGCAGCCGACGCCGATGCGCGTGGATGTCGGCATGAGCTATCGCTACGACTTCAAGCCTTGGGCCTGGGACCTGAACATCGACGTCCAGGACCTGATCAATCCGGAGGAGTATCACCTGCTCCGCTTGCTGCATTTCGGCACGGAGCTCGGACGGAGCTACGTCAGCCGCGATCTCGACTTCGGCCTGCTCGCCGGCGTCAACGAGGGGTATTTCACCAGCGGCATTTACGCCGACGTCTTCATCGCGCGGCTGAACGTGTCTTACTATGCGGTCGAGCTCGGGGAGTATCCGGGCCAGCGTAAGGACCGGCGGTATGCGGCGACCTTGATGACGACGACGACGTTCTAGACCGAGCTTTCGCGCTCCAGGTCGTAGATATCGACCTCCCCATCCTCCAACGCATCCTCCAGGGCCTCGTCGCCCTTCTCCTCGAGGAAGATCCGCTCTTTCTCGGACACCGGGATCACGCAGAGCCAAGCGATCGTCTTGCCCATCACGGTCAAAGACTCGAGGTTGTCTTCGCCCCACGGGAAAGGGGTCGTCAGGTAGGCGTGCGGCACGGTCGCGTCGGGGAAGAGCTCCGAGATCGCGTTCTCGACCAGGGTGCCCGGCGCTAGGAGCTGACCCGTCTTCTTCACCAGGTACGAAAGCTGCGCCAGGATGCTCGGAAACTCCGGCGCGCTGGTCGGGAACGCGGCGCAGAGCTCGAGGCGGACGGGAAATTCCTCGCCGTCCTCTTCGCGCATCACGGCGTCGGACAGGCCGATCGTCGATGCGGAGGTGATGCCCTCGTCCGGACATTCTTCGACACACATGATGTCGACCGCGACCTTCTGCTCCTCGTGACGGTGCGTCTTGGTCACGGCCTTGCCCGCGCCGAAGGCCTTCGCGACGTAGTCCGCGATCTGCGAGTGCGCGGGGTTCACAGCCTTTCGGCCATCGTGCGCGCCAACATCTCCAGGTCCTCGTTCGCCTGCGCCGTGCGGCGCAGCTCTTCGCCCTTTGCCGCGAGCTGCTGCTGGAGCGCCATGATCTGCGCTTCCTTGGCGTCGATGACCTGATCTTTCATCACGACGATCTTGTCGGTGAGCTCGGTGACTTTGCGGATCGACTCCTGCGTCAGCCGCAGGATCTCGCGGTTCTCTTCCTTGGCCAAGCTGAGGTGATCGAGGAGAAGCGCCAGCTCCGGCGCGCCGGTGCGCTCGCCCGCGAGCGACAGGAATCCGCCTTCTTTGTCGCCGCCCGCCGCCGTCGCGCCGTTCGTTCCAGGGAGTGGCGGCAGCTCGGTGCCCGCCTTCTCCAGCCAAGAGCCGAAAGTCGCTTGCGCCGATTCGGCGGCGGCGCCGGTCGCGTAGACGAAAAGGCGGCCGCGCTCGGTGCGGCCGACGAGCTCGCCGCGCCGCAATCGTTTCCAGACCTCCGCCTCGGCGAGGCCCGCCTTCCTGGCGAACTCCTCGAGCGGCAGACCGTCCTCGGCGTCCGGGCCCGCCGCGGAGGCGGGCGCGGCCGTCTCGGCCCCCGTCGTAGGTGACGGAGACGACGGAACAAACCCGGGTTCTTGGGGGTTTCGGCTCAGCTCGGCCATCGCCTAAAACTCACTTTAGATGCGTGATTCCTCCTGGTTGTAACTCAGGGCGGCGGCCGGCGCAACCGATGACGAAGCGATGTCCCCGACAGAAAGGGCCCGTCCTATGTCCGATCAGAAAGCCGGCGTTCTCGCCAAGTTGAAGAAGAAGCTCGTCTCCTTCCTCATCTCCTGTGGCCTTGTTGGGACGTGTACCGGGATGCTTTGGCATCACTACCGGACGGGCGGCAACGGCGGCGACGACCTGATCACGAAGATGGAGAACTCGCTTCTCGACCTGCGTTTCCGCTTCCGCGGCGAGCGCCAGCCCTCCGGCAAGATGGGTATCCTCGCGATCGACGAGAAGTCGCTGCAGCGCTTCGGCCGCTGGCCAATCGCGCGCAAGGAGTACGAGAAGGCGTTCGCGAACCTGAAGGCGCTCGGTGCCGAATGGGTCGGCTTCGACGTCGTGTGGTCCGAGGCCGAGCGTCCCTTGCTCGAGGACGTGAAGGCCGAGATCGAGACGCTGAAGACGACCGAGGACGCGGACGAAGCGCAGGCGAGCCTCGACCAGATCGACAAGGTGATGGAAGCCTCCCTCGGCGATCAATCGGTCGCCCGCATGATCAAGAACTACGAAAAGGTCGTCCTCGGCTTCTTCTACTACGCCAGCAAAGAGGAGGGCAAAGCCCTCGGCGACACGCCGTTCAAAGGCAAGGAAGCGATGGAGGCCTCGGCCATCCAGGGGCTGATCCTTCCCGACGGCAAGGAGCTGAAAGACTACGAGCCGCTGAAGGCCTTCGGCATCGTCGGCAACACCGACTTCATCGCCTCGCATACTGAAAACTTCGCCTTCTTCAACAACGAGTCGGACGCCGACGCGATCATGCGTTGGGTGACGCTCGTGCGCAACATCGACGGCACCCTCATGCCGTCCCTGTCGATGAAGCTCGCGGCGAAGATCACGGGCCGCGAGCCGGTCATCTTCTTCGACCAGTACGGCATCACCGACGTGTCGCTGATGAATCCGAACGACGATACCGACCTGCTCAAGATCCCGGTCGACCACACCGGCTACGGCCGGATCCTGATCAACCACTACGGCCCCGACAAGACGATTCCGCACTACTCGCTCGCCGACGTCTACGACGGCAAGCTCACCGAGGAGCAGAAGCGCCAGATCAAGGGCAGGAGCCTGATCCTCGGGCCGACGGCCATCGCCATCAACGACCAGAGGGCGAACCCCTTCGACGCCGGCATCAACGGCGTCGAGAACCACGCCGCCGCCGTCGAGAACATCGTCAGCCAGACCTTCATGCGGCGCACCGAGAACATCTACGTCACCGAGCTCCTGATCGTCCTCGGCATCGGCATCTTCTTCGCGCCGATCATGGTGATCGGCAAGGCCGCGGTCTCGGGCATCGCGGCCCTTCTCTTCCTCGTCGGCTACTACTACTTCGACAAGTACATGTGGTTCGGCAAGGGCGAGTGGGTCTACATGGGCATGCCGTTCATCGAGATCACGTCCCTATACATCGGCAACACGCTCTACAAGTACATGGTCGAGGAGCGCGAGAAAAGGAAGGTGAAGGGCGCTTTCGGCCACTACCTTTCGCCCGACGTCATCGACCAGGTGCTCGAGGACCCCGAGGGTCTGAAGCTCGGCGGCGAGAAGAAGGAGCTCACGGTCTTCTTCAGCGACGTGCGTGGCTTCACCACGATCTCCGAGTCGCTCTCGCCGGAGAAGCTCTGCGAGCTGATGAACGAGTACTTCACGCCGATGACCTCGATCATCCTGCGCTCGCAGGGGGTCCTGGACAAGTACATCGGCGACGCGATCATGGCCTTCTGGGGCGCGCCGAACAAGCTCGAAGACCACGCGGACCGCGCCGTCTACTCGGCGATCGCGATGCTCTCCGCTCTCGACAAGCTGAGAGTCGACCTTCCGAAGCGCGACTTCCCGGTGATCGACATCGGCATCGGCCTCAACACCGGCCTGATGTCGGTCGGCAACATGGGTTCCGGCGAGCGCTTTTGCTACACCGTCATGGGCGACTCGGTGAACTTGGGCGCGCGCCTCGAGGGCCTGACCAAGAAGTACGGCATCAAGATCATGATCAGCGAGTTCACCAAGCGCAAGATCACGGGCAAAGACATCTTCACGCGCGATCTGGACGACATCAAGGTGAAGGGCAAGAACGAGCCCGTGCGCGTCTTCGAGGTCGTCCGTCCGGATCTCCTGAAGTCCGAGTCGGCGCTGAAGAATCTGATCGGCGAGTTCGAAGCGGGGCGCGAGGCGTACCGCAAGCAAGATTGGCCCAAGGCGGAAAAGCACTTCATCGCCTGTTTGATGATCAAGCCCGACGACGGCCCGGCCAACTTCTATCTGAAAGACATCGAGGAAGAGCAGTACAAGTCGAAACCTTTCGACGAGGCCTGGGACGGCGTGCGCGTGTTCAAGCACAAGTAGCATAACACTGCTACTTCATTGATAAAATAGATTGTCCTAAAGGCGAGCCGCGAAACGCTCGAAAGACTTAGGTAGTCAGGCCGCGCAAGACCCGGCGGCAGCTTTAGAGGAGTCAGATTCATGTCGCTCAATGCCAGGCTCGTCCGTCCGAGCTCAATGCGCGTCCGCGCGCCGCGCGTGCCCGTCGACCTCATGGTCGAGTCGCGCACGATCGGCACCAACGCCTCGTACAAGTTCACGACGATCGACATCTCGCGCTCTGGACTGCTCTTGTCCTGGCAGCGCGACACCAAGATGCCGTTCATCGTCAACACGCTCCTCGAGCTCACCATCGATCCGAAGGGCGACTGCCTGGACAAGCCGGTGGCCTGCCTCGGCAAAGTCGTGCGCCGCGAGGCCAACGACGAGGACGACACCGGGAAGACGATGACGCTGGGCATCCAGATCGTGCAGATCGACAATACCGATCTCGCGCAATGGGAAGGCTGCCTTTCCCAGCTCGAGCGTCAGTTTGGGATCGAGCTGTCGAATAAGATCGTGCCTGCTTAAGTAGGTTCGAGCTGGTAGACTGTCGCGAGGAGGTGCTCAAAGTGGCGCCCTTCTCGCGACAGACCGTTTTGATCATCGGCACCGGCAACATGGGCGGCGCGCTGGCGCGCGGCCTTCTGGCGAAAGAGCACGCGGCGCGCTTCGAAGTCTATGTGCACGACGCGCACGCGGAGCGTCTCACGGCCTTGGCCGTCGCGACGGGCGCGTCCGGCGTCGCGACCCTGGAGCCTTCGCTCTTGGCAACGCTTGACGCCGTAATCGTCTGCGTCAAGCCGCAGGATCTGGCCGGCGTCGGCGAGAAGCTCAAGGGCCAGGTCCCGAAGGCCGGGCTCGTCGTCTCCATTCTGGCCGGAGTCACCATGGACGACGTGTGCGCCGCCTTCGGCCACGCCGGCGCCGTCGTGCGCGCCATGCCGAACATCGCCGCCACCGTCGGCGCGGCGGCCACCGCGATGTGCGCCAACGAAGCCGTGAGCCCGCAGCATGCGCAGCTGGCAGAGGCGATCTTCGGCGCCATCGGCGAGGCGGACTGGACGAAGGAGTCGTTGCTCGATGCCGTGACCGGCCTGTCGGGCAGCGGGCCTGCTTACCTTTACATGGTCATCGAGGCCCTGACCGATGGCGGCGTAAAAATGGGTATTCCTCGCGTCCTGTCCGCGAAGCTCGCGACCCAGACCGTGCTCGGCTCCGCGATGCTCGTGAAAGAGACCGGCCTCCACCCCGCCATCCTGCGCGACCAGGTGACGACTCCGGGTGGCACCACCATCCACGCGATCCACGAGCTCGAGAGCCGCGGCCTACGCGCCATGCTGGTGAGCGCGGTCGAGACGGCGACGCAGCGCGCGGCGCTGCTCAGGAAGAAGTGAGATGCGCCCGCCGTTCCGAGACGGGGGACCGACCCCCGAGGAGCTGCAAGAGCTTGCCAAGCGGCTCGAGGAGCTCGCGACCAAAGCGAACGCCTCGCTCTTGAAGCTCGCGAAGATCGAGCCCGAGGCGCTCATCGACGTGTTCGCCGAGCAGCAGGCGAAGCTTCTGCGATTCGACGAGTCGGCGAAGAAGCGGTTTGACGCGGCGATCGAAGAGGCGAGGGTGAAGACCCTGGCGCGAGACAGCTTTTTCATGGGGTGCTTGCTGACGTCGGCGGTCGCGTTGAAGCAGTTCAAGCGCGAGCCGCGCCGGACCGGCGGGTTCGCGGCGCGGGTGACGTCGAAACTGCAGGACGTGAGCACGGGCGTGCCGGCGTTGTGGGCGTTTACGCTGGCCAGCTTTTATGCGGTGGTCGGATCGCGGGCGTTTGTGAGGTTGAGGGAAGTGCGCGAGCAGAAGACGATCAGTCCGCGGCGGTAGTCACCCACCCCCACGGATGATGATCGACATCTCCGACGCGGCCCCGTCGCCATTGGTCTTGAAATTCCCGCCCAATGCATCCGGACAAAAAGCGATCTCCGTCGTGTGCCGAATCGCCGCATTCTGCATCTTCGCGATCACGCAGCCGCCCGAGCTGATCGATCCGGCCGCGGAGCTGCCCGATACATTGCCGCCTTGCGACACCTCGATCGTCGGATACCCGCACTTCGGGCTCGGGGCCGCGCCAAACGTCGCCCGCGACGGCAGCCCGCCCGAGGATCCGCCGCCCAAAGACGCCAAGGCGACCCCGCAGTAGCCGGCGACGAGTCGGCTGATGTTGCCGTTGGTCGGCGGGAACATCGCGAAGCTCCCGGCGCCGTCGAACATCTGGCCGTTGCCGATGTAGTACGCCTGCGCCCCGTCCGGGCCGTTTTGCATCACGATCGGCGCATCGTATCCCGCGCCCGGATGCTCGGAGTAACCCGCATTGAACGACAGGCGCTTCGCGATCTTGTCGAGATAGCCCGGTAGATTCTCGGGCGCGCAGAACACGTTCAGCGCCGCGATCGCCTCGGGCGTCCCGAGCGCAGCGCCGCCGCTGACGCCCAGAGAATAGAGGCCGGAGAAGTCCTGCGACTCCTTCAGTCCGGTGCTCAAGGGCTGGCAGGCAAAGAAGACCGAAGCCGAGCCGAGCGTCGCGAGCGTGAAAATCGTGCGGATCATTTGGAGCCCTCCGTCTTCTTCGCCGTCTCGGCGCCCCGTGCCGCGAACCACACGTCGCCCAAGGCGCGCCGCGTTCCGTCTTTCGCCGTCCACTCCGCCTTCAAGCGCACCTCGTTCATGGCGACCATCTCGAAACGGCCCGGGCTTCCGGTCTTCGCGTACGCGAGGCTCAAGCTTTGCACCGGGCTCTGCGCCAGCTGCGTCAGCTCCCCAGGCTCGCTGACGCCGTTCTGATTGCCGTCCTGCCAAAGAAGGAGGCGCGCGAACACGGGATCCTTCGCGTCGACCGCGCCGTCCTCGTTCGCGTCGTGCGCGGCGAGGGCTTGGAAGCCGCTCTCGAAATTGCGGAAGGCCCATTTGTCCTTGGCCGCGGCGCGCGCGCTGTTCTCGCCGAACAGCTCGGCGCCGGAATCGATCCTGCCGTTGCCGTCGACGTCGAGCGCCAGCAAGGCGTCGTCGCCGAAGACCCAGCCGGTGCGGACCTTATTGCCGTCACCGAGCACGTCGAAGCTCACAGGAGTGCCGGCCCAGACGCTGGTTAGCTCGAGCCCGTCGCCGTCCAAATCGAGAACGAGCGGCGAGTTGTAGTCGGCGTAGCCACGGGCCTTCGAGCCGCAGACCGGCGACTGGATCGGGTGCGCGAAGCTCAGGCCGCCGGCGACGTTCTCGCCGCCTCCGTAGAGTCCCCAGCCTTCGCCGCCGCCTTGCTGCATGCCGCCGCCGCCGCCATAGCCGGCGGCATTGTTGATGACGACTGCGCCGGCGCTCACCGTGTAGGCGACCGGTCGGTCGTACCAGAAGGCGGGACGATCGCCGTCGTTGCCGCGGCTTTCCTTCTTGCAGACGAGCGCGTCACCGGCGGCGCTCGCATCGTTGACGAGACAAACCGAGAGCGTGCCGTTGCCGCTGGCGTTGGCGCCGCTCTCGGCGCCGCCCGCGAGGTAGACGAGGGGGACGTTGAGGGTGACGACCGGGTACGCCATGCTCTCGCGGTTCTCGCCGCGGCAGGCGACCTCGGGCGTCATCGGGCCGGCGGCAAGGACCTTGCCGGCGCCGTCCTTCAAGATGGCGAAGGCGCCGGGCTCGGACGCATGGGCGCGGTGCTCCATGTTAACGAAGGGGACGGCGTTGAATTGCAGCGCGCCCTTCTCCGGCTCGCCGGAAGGGCCGGCCGGCGGCGGGCTCGGAGGCGTCACGGGCGTCGGCGCTTGGGGTGCGGGCGGAAGCTGCGGCAAAGCTTGGGGCTCGGGCAGCGGGGTCGGCGGGGGCAAGGGCTGCGGCTGCGGGCGCGGAACGGGTTGCGGCGCCGGCAGCGGCACGACGAGCGGCGGCACGACTTGATTGGGCTGCGGATTGGGATTCGGATTCGGCGCGGGGGTCTCCCCTTTGGTGCCGAGATCGCCTGGGACCGGCGCCGGCGGGGGCTTTGGCGCAGCCGGCTGCGGCGCGGGCTTCGCCGGCAAGGGCGAGGGGGTCGAAGGCTTGGCGTTGATCTGCTTCCCGCTGTTGCCGCCGAATCCGCCGCTGCCCGAGCAGGCTGTGGCTAGGAGCGCAACGACGACCGCGACGTGAATACGAATCTGGGACCACATGACCGCGTACCTCCGCTCCGGTCTTCGGCGCGCGCCTTGGGAACTTGAGCAAGCCGTTTTGTGTTACCCTATGGTTTTGAGGGCTTGGGTCGAAGGACGAGGAATGGCGACCTACGCAATCGGTGATTTGCAGGGCTGCTTCAAGACGCTGAACGCGCTCTTGCGTACGATCGCCTTCGACGCGGGCAAGGACCGGCTCTGGCTCGCTGGCGACCTCGTCAACCGCGGTCCCGGCTCGCTCGAGATTCTGCGCTGGGCGAAGGCGCAAGGCGAAGCCGTCGTCGCCGTGCTCGGGAATCATGACCTTCACCTCTTGGCGCGTGGCGCCGGGATCGCGCCGCCGAAGCGGCGTGACACGCTGGATCCGGTCCTCGCCGCGCCGGACCGCGAAGAGCTCCTCCGTTGGCTGGCGCAACGGCCGCTCGTCCACGAAGAGGGCGCTTGGGCGATGGTGCACGCCGGGTTTCATCCGCATTGGCGGATGGCCGACGTGCGGCGCGAGGCGCGGGCCGTCGAGGACGTGCTGCGCACACGCGGCATCGGGCCGCTCCTCGCGACGCGCGAGGCGGGGGTCGGCGCTTCGCTCCGCGTCTTCACGGCGATCCGCTTCGTCGGCCGGAATGGCACGCCCGACTACACCTCGAGCGATGCGCCGGAGGAGGCCATGCCTGGTCTCGTACCCTGGTTCAACGTGCGCGAGCCGGTCGCCGCCGAGTCCGGCGAGCCGACGGTGATCTTCGGCCACTGGTCGACGCTCGGTTTTCGCCGGATGCCGGGCGCGGTCTGCCTCGACACCGGTTGCATCTGGGGCAACGCCTTGACGGCGTTGCGTCTCGACGACGGCAAGGTCTTCAGCGAGCGAAACGCGGAGTAACAGGTGCACGTCACGATCACGGCCGTCGGCCCGGACAACGTCGGCTTGGCCGACCCCATCATCCATCACGTCAGCGCCGCGCACGCCAACATCGCGGAGATCCAGATGTACGACCACGACGAAGAGAAGATCTTCGCCATGGTTCTGCGCCTCGACTGGCCGAATTCCGCGACCGTCGGCCAGTTGCGGCAGGAAATGCAGGCGATCGGCAAGGCGAAGGGGCTGAAGGTGCGCGTCTGGTCCTCCTCTGAGCACCAGAGGAAGCCCCGCTTGGCGCTGCTGACGACCGTGCGGCACGAGACGCCAACAGCGGTGATCGAGGCCGTTCGCGACGGCAAGCTCCCGGCGGAGGTCTCGGCCGTGATCGGCAACCGTCCAAACGGCGAGGCGCTCGCCAAGGCGCACGGCCTGCCGTGGCACATGGTCGGCGATGCGGACGGCAAGCCGGACAACGAGAAGATCGCGGAGCTCTTCGACCGCTACGAGGTCGACTACATCGTGCTCGCGCGGTACATGCGCCTGATTCCGGCGGCCTTGTGTTGGCAGTTCGCCGGCGGTCGCATCATCAATTTGCATCACGGCTTGCTGCCGGCATTCCCCGGGCGGACGCCGTATCACGACGCGTTCGCGCGGCGGATGCTGAGCTACGGCGCGACCGTGCACTACATCGTCCCCGAGCTCGACGCGGGGGATCAGATCATTCATCAGGACACGTTCGTGGTGGCGCCGGGGACGGGGCTGGAGACGATCGTCAAGACCGGGGAAAGGGTGCACGAGCCGCGCTGCCTGGTGGAAGGCCTGAGACGCGTGGTCACGGGAGAGGTAGCCTTGCGATTCAACAAGGTTAAGCCGCAGAAGTAAGATTTTTCCGCGACGAGGCTCAAGGGTGGGGCGGATCCGGCCGATCCCGGAGCATGCGCTCAACACCACTCATTGTTTCGCTCCTTTTTTTAGTTTCCCTCGCCGCCGGCTGTCGCAGCAAGCTCGGCGCGTCGACGGAAGGCCGGGCGCGCGAAGCGAAAGTGACGCCGTTGATCCCGCCGCCGGCGCCGCCGCCGGTCGTCGCGGAGCCAGCTCCCGTGGCGGCGGAAGAGCCGGCGGTCGAGGAGCCCGCGTCCCCGGCGACGACTAAGGCGCGCGTCCGTTTTCAAACACGACAAACCGTGAGCTTCGCGCTGACGGACCATACGGTCCTGGAGCCCGGCAAGTTCACGCTGACGCACGTCGAAAGCGGCAGCGCGCTCGCCGCTGGCTTCGATTACACGCCGACGGATCTCGCCGCCGCGACCTTGCGCCTCTTTCCGGCGAGCCCCGCGTTGCGCGGACTCTTGGTGTACGGATCCAATCAGTTGACGATCACGCCTGAAGGCGACGAAGCGCCGGTGCTCACTTCGAGCGCCTTCGTGCTGCGCGACTTCACGCTCTTCGAGCCTGCCGTGCTGCACTTCTCGGAGAGGCGTCAGGTGCAAGACGGGTTTCAGGGCGCGCTCGCGCCTTTGACGGGAAAAGTCGTGGCGCCTGACGGCTCGCGATTGACGACGGGCGCGTTCAGCTTGATCAATTTGTGAGAGTCTGCGCATGAACCCAATCCGCGCTCTTCTCGTCGTCATTGCCGCGAGCGCGAGCTTCGACATCGTTGCGGTCGCCTCCGTGCTCGACCTCAGCTACGTCGGCAGGATGACCTCGGTCGACGGCAGCCCTGTAGCTGGACCGGTGGCGCTCGAGGTGCGATTTTATCGGAGCGCTGCGGGCGACGACGTCATCGCCGTGCCGCCGCTCGCTTTCACCGACGTCGCGCTCGACGACGGCGTGTTCCAGATTCGTCTCGCGATCGACGCGCCGGCGCTCCATACCGTGTTTCCGAAGGCCGGAGCACCTGTCTTCGTCGAGGTTCGCGACGTCACGCACGCTCGCACGTATCCGCGTCAGGCGTTTTCACCGGTGCCCTATGCGTTGAAGGTCCCGGTCGACGGCGAGACCGTCGACTTCGATGAAGAAGGGCGCCTCACCGTGAAGCCGCAAGCGCTCACGCAGGCCTCCATTCCGGGTCTTACCGAAGCACTCGCGGGGAAAGTCGGTGCCGACGCCAACGGCAAAGTCGGGATCGGGACTTCGGCTCCGGGCCACAAGCTCCATGTCACGGGCGGCAACCTTTTCGTCGACGCGGCTACCGGAAACATCGTCTGGGGAACGGCGACGAACCCCGTCATTTCTCTCGGCTATGTCGAGACCAACCTCAACGGCAACTACATTAAGACCGCCGGCGGCGACAACGACAGCTTGGACATCGGCGCCAAGAGGACCGGCTCGGTCAAATTCAATGAGGTTTCTTCAGCGACCGCTGGCAACAACCAGGAAGTGCGCTTTTACGGTTACTCTTCGAAGATTGGTGACGAAGGGAGCCGCTACGGCCTGCTGAAATGGGGTGACGGCGGCACATTGAATTCCTCGTACCTCGCCTTGGGGACGCAGGGAGCAAACTATCCTTTGGTGCTCCAAGCAGGAGGCGGCAACGTCGGCATCGGGACGACGACGCCGAACTTGGGAATGCCCTACGGGCCCTTTGAGCGGCAATTGGCCGTCACGGGACGTGGCGATGCCCCTGACTCGTTCGGCCGGATCATCCTCGGCAACATCCAGTCGGCGCCGGTCTTGTCCTCTTATGTCGGGATGATCGACTTCGTCAGCGCCAACAACGCCGGCGCCGAAAAGCGCTCGGCGATCATCACTTCGGTGCTCCTCGGCACCGGCGGCCCCAACGGCCTCGGCGGAGACCTTCGCTTCGCCACGAAGGCCGACAATGGCGGCACTGCATTTCATATGACGATCGACCCGACCGGCAACGTCGGGATCGGCACGACCACCCCGCTCGCAACGGCGGGTTTTCGGGCCGGCCTCGAAATCGCCTCCGCCGCGAACGTGAAAACGCCGACGCTCATGCTCAACAGCACTGACGCAACCAGCAACAATGCGCAGGTCGTATTCGCCGGCCCAAGCGGGCTCAACTGGCTGCTTGGCACTGATAGTCCGGGAGGTAGCGGCAGTCGTGACTTCTCAATCATGGACCCGGTTGGTGGCCAGTCCGCTGTGACGATCGCCCATGCGACGCGGAATGTCGGGATCGGAACGACTGCCCCCGAAAGCACCTTGCAAGTCGCCGGCTACGTCCAACTCCAAACCGTAACCACTCCGCCTCCCGCCTCCGACTGCGACAGCGCCGCAGAGCGCGGCCGTATGAAGATCGAGACGGACGCAGGCTTCCTCTGGATCTGCGCCGACTCGGGTTGGGTCTCGAAATAGACCCCCGCCGCTAGCCGCGGACGCCGTCCGGCCCGACCGGGAGCGCGGTCGTCGCCTTGCACATCGCCGCCCACATCAGGGGTGCCGCTGGTCCTCTGCGCCCGTGCGTCAAAGCGAGCTGGACGGGCCCTCTCGCCGTGAACACCGTAGAGATTCTAAAGTTTTCAAAAAACTTGCCAGAACACCAATGATATTGTAAGTTTCCCGCCCCGGTCCCTTCCCCAGCTTGAGCGAGGCCTTCGACATGTCCGGAGCGATGAAGACGATCCTTACGCTGAGCCTTTTCCTGCTGGCTCCGCTGTCGACTCCCGCCCAAGCCGCGGACGCTCCGGCCAAGTTCAAGCTCGGCATGGTCCTCGACAAGGGCGGCAAAGACGACAAGTCGTTCAACGCCGCCGCCTTCAAGGGCGCCCAGCAGGCCGAGCGCGACCTCGGCGTCGAGATCAAGGTCCTCGAGGGCCGAGACGACAACTCCTCCGAGCCGATGCTCCGCTCCCTGGCCGAGAAGAAATACGATCTGATCGTCGCCATCGGCTTCAGCCAGGCTGAATCCGTCAAGAAGGTCGCGGCCATGTTCCCCGACCGGATGTTCGTCATCGTCGACGCGATCGTCGAGGCGAAGAACGTCAAGTCGATCATGTTCGAGGAGCACGAAGGCTCCTTCGTCGTCGGCGCCATCGCCGCCTTGACCAGCAAGACGGGCAAGCTCGGCTTCATCGGCGGCATGGACATCCCGCTGATCCGCCGCTTTCAGATGGGCTTCGAGGCCGGCGCCAAATATATCAACAAGAACGCCGAGGTGTACTCCAACTACGCCGGCGTCACCGGCGAGGCCTGGAATAATCCCCCGAAAGGCAAAGAGCTGGCGCTGGCGCAGTTCAGCAAGGGCGCGGACGTCGTGTTCGCGGCGGCCGGCGCCACCGGCATGGGGCTCTTCGACGCCGCGGAAGAGAAGAAGATGCTCGCCATCGGCGTCGACTCCAACCAGAACTGGGTAAAGCCCGGCCGCATCCTGACCAGCATGCTGAAACGCGTCGACATCGCCGTCTACAAGATCACCGAAGAAGCGAAGACCGGAAAATTCACCGGTGGCGTCGTGCGCCAAGGCCTCGCGACCCAGGGCGTCGACTACGCCATCGACGAGAACAACAGGGCGATCCTTCTCGACGCCGTCAAGAACAAGGCCGACCAGATCAAAGCCGACATCATCTCCGGTAAGATCAAGGTGCCCGACTACTACGCGCAAGGCACGAAATAAGGTGGCCCGAGCGGTCGAGCTGCGCGGCATCGCCAAAGCCTACGGAGCCTGCGTCGCCAACCGCGACATCAGCTTCGGCGTCGACGAGGGCGAGATCCACGCCGTCGTCGGCGAGAACGGCGCCGGCAAGTCGACGGCGATGAAGATGCTTTACGGCATGGTCCGCCCGGACAAGGGCGAGATCGTCACGCACGGCGTCGTCCGCCACTTCCGCTCGGCGCGCGACGCCGACCGCGCCGGTCTCGGGATGGTGCACCAGCATTTCATGCTCGCGGGCCCGATGTCGGGTCTAGACAACATCGTCCTCGGCGTCGAGCCGATGCTGCCCGCCTTCGCCGGACTGCCGCGGTTCCTGAAGGCCTTCGCCCCGATCGACCGGCGGGCGGCGAGAGCCAAGCTCCAGGCGCTGGCGAAAGCCTACGGCTTCGCCGTCGATCTCGATCGTCCGGTGGAGGAGCTCCCCGTCGGCGTGCAGCAGCGCCTCGAGATTCTGAAGCTCCTTTACCGCGACGCGCGCATCCTCATTCTCGACGAGCCCACCGCCGTCTTGACGCCGCAGGAGACCGACGAGCTCTTCGCCAACCTGCGCCGCCTGCGCGACGAGGGCCGCACCATCCTGATCATCACGCACAAGCTGAAAGAGGTGATGCGGCTTGCGGACCGCGTCACCATTTTCCGCCAGGGCGAAGTGGTCGCGGAGCGCGACGTGGCGAAGACCAGCGAAGCGGAGCTCGCCACCTTGATGGTCGGCCGCGCCGTGCGCCTCACGGCCGAAGTGCCGCCGCCGCCCGAGCGCCGCGGGCCGGCGTTGACGTTCGCCGGCCTCTCGCTCACCCGCAAGGGCGCGACCAAGGCGACGCTCACCGAGCTCTCGCTCGAAGTGCAAAAGGGCGAGATCGTCGGCATTGCGGGCGTCGAGGGCAACGGTCAAAGCGAGCTCCTTGCCCTGATCACCGACCCGGGCGCGCATTTTCGCCGCCACGGCGGCGCGCATGGGACCTTGCAGATCCTCGGCAAGGACGTGCGCCAACTGACGACGCGCGAGGTGCGACGCCTGGGCGTCGGGATCGTCCCGGAGGACCGCCACCGCCAGGGGCTCATCCTCGGCTTCGCGCTTTGGCGCAACTTCATCCTCGGCCATCACCGTGAGGTCTCGGTCGCGCGCGGCGGCTTTCTGAGCGCGAAGCGGGCGCGGGCGCTCTACGCGCACGCCGCCGAGAATTTCGACGTCAGGCCGCGCGATCCGGAGCTTTTGGCGTCCTCGCTCTCGGGCGGCAACCAGCAGAAGATCGTCATCGCGCGCGAGCTCGCCAACACGCCGCAGCTCTTCGTCTGCGCCCAGCCGACGCGCGGCGTCGACGTCGGCTCGATCGAGTTCATCCACGCGAAGATCCTGGCGCAGCGCGAGGCGGGCGCCGGCGTCCTCCTCGTCTCGTCCAGCCTGGAGGAGATCTTGGCGCTCTCCGACCGGATCCTCGTGATGTACGACGGCCGTTTCGTCTACGAGACCGAGCGCGGGCGCACCGACGAGGCGACCCTCGGCCGGCACATGAGCGGCGCTTCCGGGAGGCCTGCGTGAGCGCGGTCCTCCGTCCCGTCCTCGTCGCCATCATCGGCCTCCTCCTCGGCGTCACGGTCACTGCCTTCGCCGGCGAGAACCCGTTCTTCGTTCTGAAGGTGATCGTGGACGAGGCCTTCGGCTCGCCTTACGGCCTCGGCATGACGCTTTTCTTCGCGACGCCCCTGATCTTCACGGGACTCGCCGTCGCCCTGCCGTTCCAAGGCGGGCTCTTCAACATCGGCGGGGAAGGGCAGCTGACCTTCGGCGCAGCGACCGCGATGCTCGCGGGCGTCTGGGGTCAAGACCTGCCGCGCATGGTCGGCATTCCCCTCTGCGTCGCGGCCGCGTTCGCCGGCGGCGCCTTTTGGGGGCTGATCCCCGGCTGGCTGAAGGCGAAGCGCGGCAGCCACGAGGTCATCACCACGATCATGATGAACTTCATTGCGGCGGGCGTGACCAGCTGGATCGCGCTCTACGTCGTGCGGAGCCTCGACACGCAGAATCCGGAGTCGCGTCGCATCGGTCCGGAAATGATGCTCACGCGCTTCGACTACTTCGAGGGGGCGCCGGTGACGGCGGCGACCATCATGGCCCTGCTCACGGCCGCGGCCGCGCTCGTCTTCCTGTCGCGGACGACGCGCGGCTTCGAGCTGCGCGCCGTCGGCGCCGGCCCCGAGGCCTCGGCGACGGCCGGAATCGAGCCGAAGCGCGTGCAGCTCTGGGTGATGGCGCTCGCCGGCGGCATCGCCGGACTCGTCGGAGTCGCCGAGGTGCTCGGCAACTCCGGGCGCTTTCGCATCGGCTTCTCCCCGGATTACGGCTTCATCGGCATTCCCGTGGCCCTTCTGGCGCGCTGCCATCCCGTCGGCGTCGTCTTCAGCGCGCTGCTCTTCGGCGCGCTGCAGAAAGGCACGGCGGGGCTCGACCTCGAGACCGAGCACGTGACGCGCGATCTGGCCTCGATCATTCAGGCCGTGGTCGTCCTCTTCGTCTCGGTGGAGGGCGCCTTCGTCCTGTGGCGCCGGAGGAAGCCGCTCGATGCTTGAGCTCCACGACTTCACCGACATCGCCGCGTCGACCCTGCGGCTCGCGACGCCTTTGGTGTTCGCGGCGATGGGCGGCCTCCTTAGCGAGCGCTCGGGCGTCATCAACATCGCGCTCGAAGGCTTGATGGTCGTCGGCGCGTTCTCGGCCGCCGTGCTCGCGCATGCGACGGGATCGCCTTGGCTCGGTTTTTTCAGCGGCGCGATCGCCGGCGCCCTTCTCGCGGCGCTATATGCCGCGGCCGCGCTGGCGGGCAAGGCCAACCAGATCGTCGCAGGCACCGGCATCAACATGTTGGCTTACGGCATTCCGCCCTTCGTCGCGAAGATCCTTTATGACGTGACCGGCTCGACGCCGGCGCTCCCCATGGATCAGCGCTTCTCGTTCGAGCCTCTCGTCTTGGCCTGGGGCTTCGTTCTCGTCTTGGCACTGTGGCTCGCGCGCACGCGCTCGGGGCTCTGGCTGGCCTTCGCCGGCGAGCATCCGGAGGCCTTGGCCGCCGCGGGCGTCAGGCCCAAGCTCGTGCGCTGGGCCGCGGTGATCGCCAGCGGCGCGATGGCCGGGCTCGGCGGCGCGACGCTCTCGATCTTTCTGTCGTCCTCGTACTCGCGGAACATGACGGCTGGCCGCGGCTTCATCGCGCTCGCGGCGCTGATCCTCGGGAAGTGGCGGCCTTGGCCGGCAGCTTTGGCTTGCGTCTTGTTCGGGTTCACGGATGCGGCGCAGATCCGGCTTCAGGGTTTGGAGCTAGGGGGATTCGCCGTGCCGGTGCAATTCGTCCAGATTCTGCCGTACCTGGTGACGCTCTTCGTGCTCGCGGGCTTCGTGGGGGCGGCGCGGGCGCCGAAAGCTTTAGGGCAGTAACTCAACGGCAGAATTTGATTGCTCAAGTCCGGCAGCCTAGCGACCGACAAGCCCGGCAGCCTAGCGACCGAGAGGACTCGATGAAAAAGCTCACGAAGTTTCTTTTGATCGCGCTGCTCTGCCCTAGCTGCGGCGGCGGCACCGAGCTCGGCGGCGACGGCGGCGCGAAGAGCGCCGGCGGCGCCAAATCCACCGTCGAGAAAAAGGCGGCGTCCGAGGCCGAGGATCCGGCGGAGACGATCACCTCGGCGAAGCCCGCGGCGAACGTCTCGGGCGCCTTTCTCGTCGAGTGCGGGCCGGCGCTCGTCGGGGCCGGCGGCGTCGCGCCGAGCGGTCACGGCTGGTACGGCTGTGGCGGCTTCGACGCGAGCGGCGCGAAGAGCGCGGCGCGGAAGCTCGCGAAGCTACGCTTTACGATGACCGGTGGCAAAGTGCTCGAGCCGGTGATCGTCGCGGCAAGCGGCAAGACGCGGTATTCGACCGTCGCCGCGTTGTCGACGGCAGAGCTCGCGGATGTGAAGTCCGCCGAAGTCGAGCTCGACGGCGGCGCGAAGCAGCTTGGGAAAATCGTGGCGGCCGAGGCAGCGGAAGCGGTGGAGGCCGATGCATCGACCGCCGTGATCCCCGAGGCATCGACCGCCGTGATCCCCGAGGCGACCTGCACCGGGCCGCACGAAGTGAAGCTGAACAACGGCAATTGCGAGACGATGGTCTTGATCCGCCAGTATCGGCGGGCGGACGGAAAGAGCTACCTGTACGCTGTCGATGGAGAAGCGCCGCCAGCGGCGGACCACGTCGACAACGGCGCTTTCTTCTACGCCTTGCGGCCGCGACCGGAGTGCATGCCCGGCGCCTGCGGCCTGGACGCGACGAGCTCCACCATCGCGGACGATGGAACCTTGGCGATCTTCACTTGGGGGATAAACACCGTCGGCGTCACCGGCAACGTCGGGTACTCGGCCGAGTATCTACACAACGTGGCCACGTCGCACTACAACGCCGCCATTCCGATGCGCATGGCGTTCCGCGGCGTCCCCAGCGAAGGCGGTTTGAAGGGCGCGGCCAAGAGTCTCTTGCAGCGATTCGCGCCGGTCGGCAGCAACCGGCCGATCGCCCTCGGAGGGGACGGCAGCGTCCGCGGCTTGGGAGCGGAGCCGATGGCAATAAATGGATCGATGTACGTGAACGTCGAGTCAATCGACTAAGGCGACCGGTGGGGCTCCAAACGACGCAATAAGAGGAGCCAAGGGACGATCGCGAAAACGCCGGCCGCCTGCGCGAGGCACAGCGACCAAGCCGGCACATGATCCCCCGCGACCCCGAAGACCAGCATCGCCAACGGAAAGGACGCCGAGATCATCGCCTGCATCAGCGCGAAGAAGCGGCCCTTGCGCTCGTCCGGCACCAGCTTCTGGAAGAGAGCAACGAGCTTGACGTTCGACACGCCGACCGCGACGCCAGCGAGCGCGAGCGCGACTCCGTAAGCGTAGCTCACATGCACCACGCCGGGAATGACGAGACTTGCGGCGAACATCGTGAGCATCGCCGCGACGACATCCACGACGCCAAAGCGCGCGGGAACCAGGCGCGAGGCGAAGGCGCCCGCAAGAAGGCCGAGCCAAAGGGCGCCTTCTAGGGCCCCGAGCGTCGTCGCGTCGGACTTCAGGATGTTGTTCACGTAAAGCGGCAAGATGACGAAGGTCGGCGCAGCGAAGAAATTGATCGCAGCGGCAGAGTAAAGGAGCTTGCGGACGAGAGGGAGGTCTTTGAGGAGGCCGAGGCCGGAGGAACGGGCGGCGGCGTCGGCGGCTTTTGCGGCAGCGCCTTCGGGCTCAGCGCGAGGCGCCTCGGCCACCGTCGGCGTGAAGGTCGCACGCGAGGTCATCAACGCCGCGAACGCGTACCCGAGCACGTTCAAGCCGATCGCTCCGGGGAAGCCGACGGCTCCCACGAGCATCGCGCCGAAGACGGCGCCGCCGGCGTTGGCGAGGGACTGCGTCGACGTCTCGTACGCGACCGCTTCCTCCACCTCCTCCGGGAGAACCAGCTCCGGCACGCTCTTCGGCAAGGTCGGGTCGACGAACGACTGGCAGGTCGCCGTCAGGAAGCCGAAGACGCAGGCCAGGACCGGCGTCAGGAGCCCGAAATGGAGGACACCCCCGAGCGCCGCGATCACGAGCGCGGCGGCGAGCGCCGCATAAACCAAAACAAGTTTACTTGAAGTGCGCTCCAAGAGCCGCCCGATCGGCTTGAACAAGAGGATGGAAGGCAGCGCCGAGAGGAGCATGAAGGCGCCGACGTAGGTGCCGCTCTCGCCCTCGGCGGTCGACTTGACCAGCCACCAGACGAGCGCGATCTGACACATGCGCGAGCCCGCCTGGCTCGCCACTTGTCCGAGCCACACGCGACGAAAGGACGCGTTTCGCCACACCAAAGCGGGCCGCGTCGCGCCCGTCACGACGGGCGCCTGCGGTCGAGCACCTGCTTCATTTTTCCCGTCCTCGCGTTGGTCTCGAGCTCGCTGGGCGCGACGAGCGTCACCCGCGTCGGCAGAATCTTGCCGGCCTCCGCCAGCTCCGCGAGCATCGGCCGAGCCTCGTGCAGCTTCCCGAGCGCCGCTTGCGCCAGGGCGTAGCCCGCGTCGCCGCTGCGGCTCGCGCCGCCGACGGCCGCGCGCACCTCCAGGCGGTCTCGCCCGGTCTCGTGCGTCAGCACGATTTGGAAGCCATGAAAAGTGCCGCTCGGAGCGACCTCGTTCAAGACGCGGCGGATGTCCTCGGCATAGACGGTCACCGGGCCGACGCGCGCGCCTTCCTCGGAGCGCCCGAGGATCTTGAAGCGTTTGCCCGGCTCGACCCAAGCGGCGAGGTCGCCGGCCGGATAGCGCAGGATCGGCATCAGCTTCCGCGTTAGGCTCGTGATCAGGACTTTTCCCGTGACGCCGGGCTTGGTGATGGGCGCCCCGGTGTCCTCGTCGACGATTTCCAGGATGGTCTCCGGCAGGAAGGGCAAATGCTCGCCGTTCTCGCAGCTGGCGTCGGCGTAGCCCAGAAGCCCGGCGTCGACGCTGGCATAGCCGATGGAGAGCGGCTCCGCCTCGGGAAAGGCTGCCTTGAGCATCGGCATTTGATCGGGGTAAAGCGCTTCGCCCCCATAAAGCAGGCGCTCGACGTGCGGAAACGTCGTCCCCTGCGCCGCGAAGCGCTCGGCGAGGTTGATCAGGGTCGTCGGCACGCCGGCGATCGCGGTGACGCGAAAGTCCTTGAGATGCTTCTCCACCGACTCCGGCGCCGTCGAGCCGGAGATCGGCAGCTGGAGCGCCGCGACTGGCGCGCGCTCGATCGAATCCATGATGAAGAGAAACGAGGCGTAGAGGTCGCCCGCGTAAAACAGATTGGCGACGCGATCCTTCGCCCGCAGCGCGCGCGTGGCCATGCCTCGGCCGAAGGCGCGCGTGAAGGTGTCCCACTCCTCGCGCGTGAACGCCGAGAACTTCGGCACGCCGGTCGTGCCGCCGCTCTTGAAGACGATGCCTTCCTCGAGCGGTCCGGTGAGAAGCTGGTTCCCTGCCAACGTATTCGCCGCCCAAAACTCGTTCTGATCGACGATCGGCAGCGCCGCGACCTGCCCGACGTCGGGAGGTAAACAACTGTAAAGGTTACGATAATATGCCGAGTGGCGCCGCGCGTGCGCGACGATCTCGGCGAGCGCGAAGA
>JANOTL010000113.1:0-13824 GCA_031416315.1 Pseudomonadota bacterium | reverse complement strand
TTGGAACGACGAGCGCATCGGCCCCTTCTACACCGGCACGATGCAGTTCCTCGGGGTGATGATCGGCTTCATCTGCTTCGTCCTGTCGACCGTCGTCATCTTCTCGATCTTCAACTCGGCGACGATGACCATCATCGAGCGCGGGCAGGAAATCGGCATGCTGCGCTCGGTCGGCTTCACGCAGGGCTCGGTGAAGGGCCTCTTCATCCGCGAGATGCTCGCGCTCGCCTTCATCTCCGTGATCGCGGGCGGCATCATCGGCGCCGTCGGCATCGGCGGCCTCAACCTGGCGAACATCCGTTTCACGCCGCCGGGGATCGCCGGCGGCATGCGCCTCGAATTGCATCCCAGCGCCTTCGTCATCTTCGGCTCCGCCATCCTGATCTTCGTCTTGGCCGGCGCCGCCGTCCTGATCGCGGTGCGCTCGGTCGTCCGTCAGAAAATCACCGTGCTCCTCATGGGCAGCCATCGTTAGCAAGGAGATGAGACCATGAAGCTGAAGTTCTTAATGCTCGCCGCGGGCCTTTCTCTCGCCCCCTTGGCCTCGGCCTCCCTGGCCCTCGCGGCGGACCCGACCGCCGAGGAGCTTCTGAAGGATGCCGACCGCGCGCGTGGCGCCGCCGAGGAAGGCATCACCTGGGACATCGCGGTGAAGACGGTGGAGGAAGGCAAAGAGGCCGACGTCAGCTACGGCGTCAAGGTGCGCGGCGTCGACGCCTTGGCCGAGGCCACCGCGCCCGCCAAG
The DNA here is from genome assembly GCA_031416315.1 of Pseudomonadota bacterium. Classification (GTDB taxonomy): domain Bacteria; phylum Bdellovibrionota_B; class Oligoflexia; order Oligoflexales; family CAIYRB01; genus JANOTL01. Next base: position 13,079 of record JANOTL010000113.1, on the reverse strand, counting down.
AACAAGGGCGAGATGATGCTCTTCAACGACCGCAATCTGTGGTTCTTCAAGCCGGGCCTGAAAAAGCCGGTCGCCATCTCCGCGCGCCAGAAGCTCATGGGCCAGGCGGCGAACGGCGACATCGCCTCGACCAACTATTTCCGCGACTACGACGGCAAGGTCTCCGGCTCCGAGAAGGTCGGCGTGGACGACACCTGGAAGCTGGAGCTGAAGGCCAAGGCGAAGAACGTCACGTACGACGGCATTCGCTACTGGATCTCCAAGGACAAGAAGCTCGGCGTCAAGGCCGAGTTTCTCACCGTGAGTGGCGAGGTCTTCAAGCGCGCGAGCTTCGAATACGGCAACAAGATGAGCGCCGGCGGCAAGGAGTTCCCGTTCGTCAGCAAGATGACGATCACCGACGCGCTGAACGCGGCCCTGACGACGACCATCGTCTACACGTCGCCGAAGATGGAAAAGCACGCGGAAAGCCTGTTCAACGTCAACAACCTCGTACGCTGAGCGGTTGCACACGATGGAAGCCGCGGCGAAAATGATCGGCATGGCGCGACGGAACGTGATGCGCAACTGGCGCCACAGCATCGCGACCATCCTCGCGATCGCCTCGGGCTTCACGGCGGTGTCCTTGTTCGACGGCTTCCTGCGCGAGCTCGACAACCTCAACACCGACGGCTACAGCAAGCGCGGCATGCTCGGGCAGGTCGTCATCGAGGCGAAGGACGCCCAGCTTTACGAGGACGAGGATCCCTGGAAATATTCGCTCGACGCCAAGCAGCAGGCGCAGATCGACCTCTTTTTGAAGCAGGACCCCGACTTCGTCCAGCGCGTGCGTTTCCTCGAAGGGCGCGGCATCGTCTATTCCGGCAATACCAGCGCCGTCTTCGTCGGCCACGGCTACGACGTGATGGAAGGCCTACAGGTGCGCGGCGACCTTTGGGCCTGGAACACCGTCGCGGGCAAACCCTTGCACGAAGTGAAGATCCCGTCGGCCGTCATCGGCCGCAGCATGGGGCGCCTCTTGAACTGTGAGGCCGTCCCGCAAACCGAGAAGTTCGTGCTGCCCGCCGGCAACTACGTCCCCGTCGACCGCCCCTTCACCTGCGCACAGCCGCGCCTCACCATCTCGGCGACGACGGAAAATGCGCAGGTCAACGCCATCGACCTGCCGCTCTCTGGCATGATCGACGCCGCCTTTCGCGAGGCCGACAAGCGCGCGCTGAGCATGGCGCTCGCCGACATGCAGCGCCTCATGGATACGGACAAGGTGACGCGCATCGCCGTGACGCTGAAGGACCCGGGCCAAACCCAGGCCTTCATGGCTCGTTTCCAGGCTTTCGCCGCCAGGGAAGGCCTCGCGCTCGACACGACCTTCTGGGAGGACCATAAGCTCGCCGCTTACGTCAAAGGCGGGATGCAGCTGCTCTCGGTGTTCCGCAACCTATTCATGGTGATCGTCGTGACGATCGGAGTGATGTCGGTGGCGAATACGATGATGAAAGCGGTGGCCGAGCGCACGCGCGAGATCGGCACCTTGCGGAGCTTGGGCTTCCTCCGGCGCGAGCTCACCTTCGTCTTCGCGGCGGAGGGCTTTTTCCTGAGCGCCCTCGCCTGCGCGGTCGGCTTCATCGCGGCGCTCGGAATCTCCTTTCTGATCTCGAAGCTCCACTTCACCTACAAAGCCGGCGTCCTTTCGACGCCGATCGAGCTGCGCGTGGCGCCGGCGCCGATGGCCTGGCTCATCAGCGCGCTCGTGCTATCCGTCCTGGCGACCGGGACGGCCTGGTTTTGCGCGCGCAAGGCGAGCCGCCTCGTCATCGCCGATGCGCTCAGGCACGTATGAGCAGCGACACGAAATTGAACCAGTCCGGCGTCCCGGTCGACCGCGAAGGCGCCAGTCCGGTCGGCAAGCTCCTCCCGCTCGCGTTCGCGACGCTCGGCGTCGTCTACGGAGACATCGGGACTTCCCCGCTCTACGCGATCAAGGAGTGCTTCAACCCCGAGTTCGGGTTGTCCCCGACCATCGACAACGTGATCGGCATCTGCTCGCTCTTTTTCTGGTCGATTTTCCTCATCGTCGTCGTGAAGTACTTGATCTTCGTCATGCGCGCCGACAACAAAGGGGAAGGCGGCATCCTCGCGCTCCTCGCGTTGGCCGTGCCGAGGCTGCCGTTCGGTCAGTCGCCGAAGGGCGTCGCGTTGATGACGACGATGCTTGCGCTCGTGGGCACCGGCCTCCTCGGCGCCGACGGCACGATCACGCCGGCGATCTCCGTCTTGTCCGCCGTCGAAGGCTTGGCCACGGCTACGAGCCGGTTCAAGCCCTACGTTCTGCCGATCACCATCTCGATTCTCATCGCCGTTTTCGCGATCCAAAAACGCGGCACGGCCCGCATCTCCATCTTGTTTGCGCCGATCATGCTCGTGTGGTTTCTGCTCCTCATCGTTTTAGCGGTCCCGCAGCTCGTCGCGCATCCAGGCATTTTTGCCGCGCTCAACCCCTTCCGCGGCATCAAGCTGCTCCTGACGCACGGCTTCCACGGCTTCTTCGTGCTGGGCGCCGTCGTCCTGTGCGTGACCGGGGCCGAAGCCCTTTATGCCGACATGGGCCACTTCGGCAGACGCGCCATCAAATGGGCTTGGTTTCCCGTCGTTTATCCCGCGTTGATCCTCAACTACTTCGGTCAAGGCGCCGCGATCATCGGTGGCGGCGCCTCGGTCGCGGCCAATCCATTTTTCTCGTTGGCGCCGGACTGGGCGATCTATCCGGTCGTCGGCATCGCGACGCTCGCGACGATCATCGCGTCGCAGGCGTTGATCTCCGGCTCGTTCTCGGTCGCGCAGCAGGCGGTCCAGCTCGGCTTTTGCCCCCGCCTTACGGTCGTTCATACGTCAGGCGACTATAGGGGGCAGATCTACATCCCAGAGATCAACACGATGTTGATGATCTCGTGCATCGCCTCAGTCCTCCTCTTCAAGACCTCGACGGCGCTGGCGGGCGCCTATGGCATCTCGGTGATGGGCACGATGACCATCACCTCGTTCCTCATCTATCGCGTCGCCGTGACGCGCTGGGGTTGGAAACCGTGGCGCGCCTCGCTGCTCCTGATCGGCTTTCTCGCCGTCGACCTACCCTTCCTGTTCGCGAACGCGCCGAAAATCGAACACGGCGGCTGGTTCCCGCTGGCAATCTCCGCCGTCGTCTTCGCCATCATGGCGACCTGGAAGCGCGGCCGCGCCGCCCTGGTCCGCAAGCTGCAAAAGCAGTTCTTCCCGATCGAGGACTTCGTCAAGATCATCGCCAAGCAGCGGCCGCACAGGATCGAGGGGACGGGCATCTTCATGACCTCGAACCCGCGCATCACGCCGCCGGCCCTGCAGCACCACTACACGCACAACCAAGTGCTGCACACGCAGGTCCTGCTCCTGTCGATCATGACGGAGGACGTGCCGGTCATGCCGATGAAGGACGTGCTCGAAGTGACCAACCTCGGCTGCGGCTTTTACGAGGTGATCGCGCACTTCGGCTTCATGCAGACGCCGAAGGTCGACAAGATCCTGCGCCTTTGCCGCGTTCAAGCCGGCATCAATTACGACGAGAACCGCACGACCTACTACCTGGGCCGTGACATCCTCCTGATCAACGGCCCCGACCGCATGGCGCGTTGGCGCAAGGTGCTCTTCTCCTTCCTGGTGCGCAACTCGCTCTCCGCGACCGCTTACTACGGCATTCCGCCGAACCGCGTCGTCGAGCTCGGCATGCAGGTCAGCCTCTGAACGCCCTGGTCGAGTCGTTCTTCCTGGTCGCGTTCAGCGAGATGGGCGACAAGACGCAGCTCCTCGCCCTAATGCTCGCGACGCGCTTCAAGAAGCCGTGGACGATCATGGCGGGGATCCTGGTCGCCACCCTGGCGAATCACGGGCTGGCGGCGTTGGTCGGCGCCAAGGCGATCGCCTTCCTCCCCTCGGGCTCGGGCCGCTACGTCCTCGGCGCGGTCTTCCTCGGCTTCGCCGTCTGGATCCTCGTCCCCGACAAGGCGGACGAGGATTCCGGCGAAAAGCCCGGCCGCGGCGCCTTCTTGACCACTGTGGTCAGCTTCTTCTTCGCCGAGATGGGCGATAAGACGCAGCTCGCGACGGTCGGCCTCGGCGCGCGCTACACCGATTTCCTTGCGGTCACGGCCGGAACGACGCTAGGAATGCTCCTCGCCGACGGCCTCGCGGTCTTCCTTGGCGAGCGCCTCACCCGGCGGATCCCGATGGCCTGGGTGCGGCGCGCGGCGGCCTTGCTGTTCGCGGCATTCGGCATCGGGATTCTCTTGGGAGTCGGTCAGTGAACGCCACCTCGATCCGCGCCACGCTCCTCAACACGACGGTCATCGTCTCGGCGCTCGGCTATTTCGTCGACATCTACGACCTCGTGCTCTTTAGCATCGTGCGCGTGGCGAGCTTGAAGAGCCTCGGCGTGCCGGAGGACCAGCTCCTCGAAGTCGGCATCTATCTGATCAACATGCAAATGACGGGCATGCTGATCGGCGGCCTATTGTGGGGCATCCTGGGGGACAAGCGCGGGCGCGTCTCGGTCCTCTTCGGCTCGATCGTCATGTACTCCCTCGCGAACATCGCCAACGCTTTCGTCACCGACACCCAAACGTACGCGATCCTACGGCTCATCGCGGGCATCGGCCTCGCCGGCGAGCTCGGCGCCGCGGTCACGCTCGTCAGCGAGTCCCTACCGAAGGAGACCCGCGGCTACGCCACGAGTTTCGTCGCCGGCTTTGGCGTCTCCGGCGCCATGCTCGCGGCCGTGGTCGGGCAGAAGTTCAGTTGGCAGACGGCCTACGTCGTCGGCGGCGTGATGGGGCTCATGCTTTTGGTCTTGAGGGTGCGCATGCTGGAATCCGGCATGTTCGCGACGATGAAGACGCATGCCTCGGTGAAGCGCGGCGACTTCCTGATGCTCCTCACCTCGAGAAAGCGCCTGAGCAAGTATTTGAGCTGCATTCTGATCGGCATCCCGATCTGGTTCGTGATCGGCATCCTCGTCACCTTCTCGCCGGAGATCGCGAAGGAGCTCGGCGCCACCGGGCCGGTCTCGGCGGGCAGCGGCATTCTCTTCTGCTACATGGGTCTCGTCGTCGGCGACATCGGCTCGGGCGTCTTGAGCCAGAAGCTGAAAAGCCGGCGGATCGTCGTCTTCGGCTCGATCCTGGCGACGCTCGGCCTGATCGTCCTCTTCCTCTTCTCGCGCGGTCGGAGCCCGGATTATTACTACTTCCTGAGCTTCGCCCTCGGCTGCGCCGTCGGCTACTGGGCGCTTTTCGTCACCATCGCCGCGGAGCAGTTCGGCACGAATCTACGCGCCACCGTCACGACGACGGCGCCGAACTTCGTGCGCGGCTCGGTCGTCCTCGTCACCATGCTCTTCCAACAGATGAAGGGCTCGCACGGGCTCGTCTCCAGCGCGCTTTACATCGGCATCGGCTGCGTCGTCGTGTCGTTGATCGCGCTCTGGCGCCTTAAGGAATCCTTCGGCCGGGATCTCGACTTCGTCGAGGACGCCTCGACTGCTTGAGCGCCGGAGGCTCAGGCCGCAATCGCCAACGTATGCTCAAAGCTCGGCCGCGCCTGCCGCCCGAGGATCGCGTCGAGCTCCTCGGCGCTCTTGCCCGCAGGCGCGAGCCAGGCCGCGATTCCAGCCTGATCGAGCACGACGGGACAGCGGTCGTGCCCCGCCGCGGCGACCTCCGGCGGCGGGTCGTCGGTGACGATGGCGAAACCGAGGTCGACCGTTCCGTCCTCGAGCACGCCCTCCGTGAAAATTACCGGGACTAGCAGGTTCCCGCCCGGCGCGGGCTTGAACTCGATGACGATCCGGCGAAAGCGCGGGTCTTTCTGCTCGGTCGGCGTTGGCTTCCACTTCTTGCCCTGGGCCAAGATCCGCGTCTTGCGCTCGAGCGCCTGACGCTCGAACTCCGCCTTGACCGCGGCGAGCTCGACGACGCCGGCTGCGAGCAGGTCTTTGACGGCCACCCATTCGTAAAAGCCTTGCAGAACGACAAAGCCGTGATGCTGGCGAAAGCCCTGCGCCCAAAACGCGCTGCCGAGGTTGTCGCGCCGAGCATTGAAGGTCGTGTACCGCTCGGGATGCGGAATGTGGGACGGCGGATAGGCGGAGTAGCGCATCGGCTCGATCCGACCATCGCCCTCGGCCGCGAAGGTCACCGCGGCGTAATGCCCCGGGAAGATGCGCGGCGCCAGCGGCGGGAAGCGCTTCGGATCTTGCGCGACGGCCTTGGCGTAACTATCGAAAGCCTCCGTCTGCCAGATGGCCTCGAAGCCGTCTTTCTCCAGATCTTGTCGCTGTTGTGCCACAAGGGCGCTGTAACACATGACACCATTCAAGCATGGACGGTGCTGGCCTGCGGGCCTTTTTCGCCGCGGACCTCGAAAAATCGGACCGTCGATCCGACGTCGAGCCGCTCGAACTTGCCGCCGGTCACCGCGCTCTCGTCGAAAAAGACCTCGCGACCGTCGTTCGAAGCGATGAAGCCGTAGCCCTCGAACGGGAATAGGCGCGCCACGCGACCGACGCCGAGCGGATCTTCGTGATGCTTGACCTCGCGCCGCCTTTTCTCGACGTATTCATGCACCTCGCCTTGCATCGCGTCGAACGCGTAGCGCAGGGCGACGTAAGGATCCGATAGCTCGCGACCTTCGATAGGCGCACGGCTCACCACCAGCTGCGCGCCAGGGACGTGCACGTCGATGGTCACGCGAAACGGGTTCCCCTTGCGATGGCGGTGCGTCGTCATCTCGATCGTCACGCGCGCGCTGACGACGTTGCGGCAAATACGCTCCAAGTCGGCGACGTACTCTTCGATCTCGAGGTTAAGCGCTGCCGACGACGAGAGGCCGTGGTACCGAATCTCCAGCGGACTTTCCATCTATCTCTCCTTTCGCGCAGGGACGCCGCGCGTCAATGCAGCTGCGGATGGGCGTGACCGGGCTCGGAAACCTGTTGCAAGGCCTCGCCGGCGAGCGCGCGATCGTGCGCCTGCGTGGCGACGTCGCCGATGGAGACGATGCCCGCGAGCTGCTGGGCTCGCGTCAAGACGACCAGCCGGCGGATCTGCCGCACTTCCATCAACCGGACGGCCTCGAGCACCGCCTGATCCTCGAAGACGAACACGACGTCGGTGCTCATCACCTCGCGCCCGCGCATCCCGCGCGGGTCGGCGCCCTGGGCCGTGCCGCGCACGACAAGGTCACGGTCGGTGAGCGCGCCGACGATGTCGAGGCCGTCGGTAACGGGCAGGAAGCCGACGTCCTCCTCGCGCATTTTCACAGCGGCCTCTTGCAGCGTCGCATCCGGTGCGATGACGATGACGTCGCGCGTCATGATCTCAGCCAGATTCATCGTGGGATCCCCTTTCTCTCACTTCGGTCGAGAGGCACGAGCATTCTCAAATCCGGAGCAAGAGCCATGCCGAGAAACTCGAGCAGGAATTTTTTCCTCTCGTCCTCGGCCGGGAGGCGAAAATGATGACCTTCCTCGGGAAAGTATTTTACCCGAGGCGCGCGGCCCGCTGCGATCAGCCGCTCCTCGATGTGGCGGGTGCGCCCGATGCCCCAAATTTGGTCGCGGCCGCCGTGACTCAAGAACACGGGTCCGGCGTAACGCTCGATTTCGATGCGGGATCCAGGGGCTACGGCGGTCGTGGAGCCACGCCAGGTCCAGGCCGGCGGATGATCTGCGGGCGTCTTTGGCGGTGGGATGCCGCAGATCTCATGCCAGGTGCCCAGCTCGTCATGACACAGCTCGTTGCGCCAATGCCAGTTGAAGGCCGGCACGACGACGTCGCTCGCGGCATGAACGGCAACGGCCGCAGGCTGAGCGGGCGCGCTTTCCTTCGCCAGCAGGCTCGCCAGGATCAGGGCCTGCTCAGCGCCGCGGGAATACCCGACCAGAGCGACCTTCCCGCCACCGACGAGCTCCGAGCTGATGAGCCACGCGAGCGCTTCCTGCGTCCTCTCCAGCGGAATCGACGCCAGGTCGAAGCGCGGCAGGTAGAGATCTCGCTCTCCCCCCTCCGGGCAGCCGGCGTAGCAAAAGGCGAGCGCAACATAACCTTGAGCGGCGAGAAGCTGGGCCTCGGCACGGAACGACGAGCGCGTGCCGCCCTCGCTCCCATGCAGTAACACGACACCCGGATGAGGCAGCCCGTCGTTGGGAGCGTACAGGGAGGAGCCCGGAAACGGCACCGGCAAGGCGCGCACGAGCAACGAGGACGTTAGGAAGGTGGTCGCGAGCAGAGTCATCATGCCTCATGATAAGCAAAGGTTCCATGAGAGATGGGCTCGCCGGGCGGCTCTTTCGCCCACCACGACTTGAGGCTCGCTGATGGATGAATCCGATTTTGAAGGCACGCTCGTTTTGGAAAAGCTGGCAGCCTTCGATCTGTGCGACGCCTTCTTTGATGCCGTCGACGCCGACGACTTCGCCGCTGCCGAGAAGCTGATGAAAGCCGCAAAGGTCGATCCCGAGACTCGCGCCGTCGTCCTGCGAAAAATGGCCGAAGCCGAAGGCGAGCACTAGGGCTGCCGCCATTTATACGCGCTCGAGATCAATTTTGATGTGGATCTGAGGGGCGCCGTGATGGTCCCTGTTCACTGGGGTGCCTACGAGCTTTCGTTTCACGACTGGTTCGATCCGGCGGAGCGCACAGCGGTCGAGGCGGAGAAGCGCGGCGTGCGGCTGGCGACCCCAAAGCTAGGCGAGCTGGTTAGGCTCGGGAGTCCCCAGGCGTTCGCGACGTGGTGGCGAGATACGCCTGACTTTATCGATTGGTCCAAGGCAAAGGTCGCTGAGTAGGGCCTTGCGAGGGCCCAGCCGACTAGAATTCGCCTCGATCGCAAGCGCTCGCCCTCACGACCGCTCGCGTAAACAAATCGTGTTCGTTACGGCAGGATTTGATGATAAATCCGCTTGAATGATTCTTTGTTTCGTTTCATCGCCTCGGACGGAGTGCAGCCGAATTTGGTTACGTTGCGCCAAACGATCGCTCTGACATTGCTTTTCTTCGGCGCCCTCCTCTGCGTCTACTGGGAGGCGTTGGGCCACTTCTTCATTGCCGACGACCTCTGTGATCTCGTTTTTCTGAGGCAAGCCCGCGAGAACATCGTCGAGTTTCTGAACCCAACGCTTCATTTCAGCGACTCGTCGACGAAATCTCGGTATCTCCCGCTCAGCCTCCTGTTTCGGGTCGCGAGAAATCTCGCCTTCGAAATGAGCGAATGGAAGTATCGCATCGCGTCGTACGCGCTACATGCTGTGAACGCCGGCCTCGTGTGCCTGATAGCGCTGGAATTGTTCAAGGACCGAGTCGTAGCCGTTTCGTCGGCGACCGTCTTCCTTCTCTATCGCGTTCACGCTCAGGCGGTCGTCTGGATTTCAGCTGGGCATATCCTACTTTCTGCTTTTTTTTTCTTTGTCGCCTTGTTGAGCTGGATGCGGGGCGGAAGGATGCGGACGATCGCGTCTCCCTCGTTCTACTTAGTCGCACTGCTCCTTCATCCCACCGTTCTGGTCTTTCCAGTCATCGCTGGTCTCTACTCCTGGTTCACTGAGTCAAGGATCCCCTGGCGGTCCTTAGCTGGCCTTTTGGCCGCAACGGCTATAGCGGTTCTGCTGAATATCGTATCTCTGCGCTATTTTCCGACGACGGCGCCCGGCTATTTCTTCGAACTGAAAAAGCTTCTCGGTTTCTTGGCCTCGCTGGCCGCGCCCTTTGACGTCCCGACCTCCCTGCGGCTCGGCATCGTAGCGATCACCGCGATCTGGTGCCTGAGCTCCCGTGATGGCCGCCTGATGTTTCTGCTCGCCGGCATGATCGCCGGCGGCCTGTTCTGGAACGTCTTTGGGAAAGGCTATCCGCTGACGCCTCGGTACTTCTACCTTTACGTGCCCTTCGCCTCAATGATGCTGGTTGTCATAGCAAAGCGCGGGCTCGCTGCCGTCGGCGAGCACTTGCGGTTGCGATGGAGCCTCGAGCGCTGGGGGACCGTCGTCTTTGCGCTGACTCTCGGCCTCGTCCACGTTCGGGCGCTGCGCGCCTACGATCTCTTCTACCTGGAGTGGAAACAAACGGAGACGCACGATCTTTTTGAGCTGATGATCGAGGCGCAGTCGGAAGGCCGAACAAAGCCCGTAGCGGTGGAGCCACGGCTGACGCTGCCTGCCTGTGACCGAACCTTCTTCGAGAATTCGTTGATTCTATTGCGGCCGGGCCAGTCGGCCGTCGACGCGGCCGTCACCAACACCGGCGAAGCGGCGTATAGCGAGAAACTGATGACGAAGTTCTCGCGGAAGTACTGGACTTTCCCTTGGTTGTTGGACAATTGGAACTGGCGATAGGGTTGGAATGACCGCCCACACATCCAGCACTCCCTTTTATCGAAATCCGTTACGCGGGTGGTTTGTCTTTTTCTTTTTGGTGCAGCTCGGCTTCGCAATGCCGTTCAGCACGAATCCGAAGTCGCGTTGGACCATGCTCAGCGCCCTGGCCGAAGACGGCAGTCCACGCATCGACGCCTACTACAAGGCTAGCGTCGACTGGGCGCGCACGCCCGACGGCCATTACTATTCCAATAAGGCCCCGGGGCCGGCGCTCTTGGGCGCACCGCTATTTGCGTTCCTCGACGCGTGGCAAACGCGCGGAATCTCCAGCCGCGAGGAACGCGACCGGGTGCGCCGCGACATGGGCGGTAGCAATTTGCGCCTGCTCTCTTTTGTTTTTCAGATCGTCCCGTTTTTTCTGCTCACGCTTTTGATGCTGCGCCACCTGACAAAATCGGGCGCCAGCCGGGGCGCGCGATCAGCCGCGACCATCGCGCTACTTTTTGGCAACACGGCGTGCCTTTTTCTCAACCAATATTTCGGCCATGGCTGCGCGGCTGTTTGCGCACTGGCCTTGTATCTCGCGGTTCTGCAAGGGCGCGTGGGGCTCTCGGCTTTTTTCTTCGGGCTCGGCGCGCTTTGCGAGTATAGCGGCGCGCTGTTGCTGATCCCGCTGCTACCATTTTGGATCGACAGTCTGCGGCGCTCCACACATCGCGCGCAGTGGGTCGGTAAATTCTTCGCCGGGGCGGCGCTTCCGGCTGTCGTATGGATCGCTTACCACACCTACTGTTTCGGCGGTCCGTTTAGCATCCCCAACCAATTCCAAAACCCGGCCTTCGTGGAGCAGACGGCGGATCGCGCGAACTTATGGGGCATCTTCTTTTTCCCCAGCTTAGAAGCGGTTTGGGGCCTGACTTTGGGTTGGTCGCGCGGGCTCTTCTTTACCCAGCCGTGGGTCCTATTGCTTTTGGTTTCCCTCTTCGCCGTTCCCACCTTGCGGCGGGAGGTTTTCGCCGCTCGCCACCGCGGCGATCTTGCGTTGCCGCTCCTGTTTTTCGTTCTTCTCTTTATGATGAATAGCTCGTTCAATGGCTGGCACGGCGGCAGCACCGCAGGCCCGCGCTACCTCTCCTCAGGGTTGGTTTTGCTGGCCCCGGTTTTGGGTTTGGTGTGGGATCGTTTTCCGCCGCGCCTGCAGCGGCTGGCGTGGGTGCTGATTGGTCTCTCGGTTTTCCTGCAGATTCTCTTTTTGTCGGTGGACACCGCGCTGCCCAAATCGGGCGTGCCGCTCTGGCGTTTCTACTTTGATCAACTCGCCGGGCCCAATTGGCACACGCCGGCGTTGCGCCTAGCGATTGGCATTTCTTTAGCACTCGCGCTGTTTTACTGGACGTGGAGTGGGCGCTTGAAAGAAAGCGGCTACCAAAGCAAAGCGGCTTTTCCGCCTGCTGGGCCCCGATGAAGGCGCACCAGGTCCCAGCGCTCCAAAAATTGCGGTCCACGCGATTAGCATTTAGGATGGCCCCATGCTGAACGGGAAAAGAATCGTCTGCGTTCTTCCCGCGTACAACGCGGCAAGGACCCTCGAAAAAACGCTCCGGGAAGCGCCCCACGGGGTGGTGGATCTTTTTATCCTGGTGGACGATTGCTCCAGCGACGCCACCGTCACGGTTGCCGAACGCCTCAAGTCACAATTTCCCCTTCAAGTGCTTCGCCACGACTTCAACCGCGGTTACGGCGGGAACCAAAAGACCTGCTACCGCGCCGCCCTGGATGCTAGCGCCGACGTGGTCGTGATGCTGCACCCCGATTACCAGTACGAACCCAAGTTGCTGGGCCCGTTGGCGGGGTTAGTCGCGTCGGGTGTGTACGACGTTTCCCTGGGATCGCGCATTTTGGGAATGGGCGCGTTGAAAGGCGGAATGCCGCTCTACAAATATTTCTTTAACCGCGTACTGACCTTCGTGGAAAACCTGCTCATCGGTCAAAAGCTTTCAGAATATCACACAGGCTACCGAGCATTTTCGCGACAGGTCTTGACGCGCGTGGCCTTTGACTCGAATAGCGACGAGTTTGTGTTCGACAATGAAATGCTGGTTCAGTGCCACTTGGCCGGTTTTCTTATTGGCGAGATATCGGTGCCAACGAAGTACTTTCCGGAAGCCAGCTCGATTAATTTCAGTCGCAGCGTGAAATACGGCTTTGGCGTTTTGCGCTGCTCGTTGGAAGGCTTTCTGCACCGAATCGGCGTGCGCAAGCACCCCCGGTTCCAAGCACTCGCGCCGGCGTTTGCTCCCTAGCTCGTCCCGCGGACCGCGAGAAGAATAGCTCCCCAGATTCTCGCGCCAAGATCAAACGCGAGCCCGGGCGAGCGTTTGATGCGCGTAGGCCCGCACGCGAGCCAGGCGAGCGTCAGCGGCAAGCATTCTCGGGCGCCACGGCCCATCGAAATGCCGACCCCAGCGGGCGGCATTTACTTGGGCCGTGGCTCCCCAGGTAGGACTCGAACCTACGACCAGGTGATTAACAGTCCTCGGGATGCAACACACCACAGCAACTGGCGATACAGGACATAAAGCATTTCAGCACGATACGGAAGACCATCTTCTGTCTCGTTTGGCCTTTTGCCGCAGGTCGTTGTCCCGTAGTGTCCCGCCGTTGTCCCATGCGCATCCGGTGC
>JANOTL010000112.1:0-21944 GCA_031416315.1 Pseudomonadota bacterium | reverse complement strand
TCGGGGCACGGGTCCCCCCCCAAGCTGCTCGAAGCGCCGGGGGTGTTTGGTTACTCCCGAGCGACGGGCCGGAGCTGACTTCAGCCCGGCGGAACCGTCAGGTCAACCGGGTTTCGACAACGGGTTCAGGGGTACAGGGGGGGGGCGCAGGCGCACGCACAAGCGATAAGCATATGCGTAAGGTGAGGAAAACGTCGACGGTGCGCCTATCGGCGCGTCCAGCATTACCGGACACACCCTAGTCGAACTATACCGATTCATTCATAACGCGATGATCGACCACAAGCTGGCCCCAAAGAACCCAGGTCGCAGGGGCCGGGTGTGGCCGAGCGCGGCGACGACCACGAAGACGACAACGTCCACCTTCACGTGCGCGGGCGCGAGCGCGGCTATTGAGGCCATCGCCGTCACGTCCTGGCCGCGGCTCAGGACCGACCCTAGCGCTGCTCGCGCCACGAAAAAAACTCGCGCCTCCTCGATTCCGAGGGGCGCGAGTCGCAGTATCTTTTCGGCGCCTTTCTCCAATTCGAGGAAGACGGGCGCGTCAGGTCAGCCGTTTACTGAGAGATCGTCGTGACGTCGATGTTGAAGTAGGTGTACGAGAGACCGGCCTTGACGATCAGGATCATGTTCTCGTTGCCGGCGGTGCCGAGGCCACCGGGGCCGTCGAGCGTCGCGGTGTTGAAGCCTTCGTTCGTCGCCGAGTCCGCGTACTGGTGGGTCGGGATCGTCACCGGCGTGCCGGCCGTCGCGAAGATCGCCTCGGCGTTGGTGATCGTGACCACCGAGCTGTACGTGTCCTTGACTAGCTTGTACTCGATGGTGTTGAGGTCGTTGCCGCCGCAGAGCGTGTTCGCGGCGCTACCGGCTGACATCGCGACCGAGGCCGGCACGGCGAGGGTCGGGTTGTCGACACACTCGAGCTTGAAGGTGAACTCGGGGGCGCCCGTGGTGTCGTCGGCGCCCATGAAAGTCGAGCCGATCACGTTGAAGAGCGGGGCTTCCTGGCTGGCGACCGTGATGAGGTGGGCGTCGGAAACGCTCGCTTCTGTGAAGACTCGGTCGCCCCGACCGTCAAGCAGCTCGGAGAAGTTGTAGACGACAGCCTCGGTACCGGTGATCGGTGAGGCAAGCTGGGAAATGACTTTGACGCGAATGATGTCGCCGCCCGCGCTGGCGAAGAGCGCCGTGTCGTTGGCGAGCCAGGTCGTGAAGTTGACGGCACCGGTGTTCGTGGCGTTGTATACGATACCGCCCGCGGTGAACCCCGTGAGCTTCGCCAAGCAGTTGCGATCGTCTTTATAAACCTCGACACCATCGAGATTCGCCTCGGTGACGGTCGCGGAATAGCCAGAGAGACAGTTCGCAAGGGAGACCGAGTGGGCGGTCGCGGCAGTGCCGAGGAGTCCGAAGCTCGCGTAGTCGACCGCGAGCGGGATCTTTAAGAGTCGACTCTGCGATACCGCACCGCCGCCGACGCTCGCTACCGTCGTCGATTTAGTGCCTTCGTCATCGTACTTGTCCTGGTTGGGACTCTTGCGGCAAGCGGACTGCGAAACCGCAAGACCGAGGGCGAAAGCCAAGATTTTGTGCTGCATGGGGGGACCCTTCAGGAAGTGTGGAACCATTAATCCCTAGGTCGGCGTTTCTACTTATAACTTCAGCTGAATCTCAATTTATTTTGCATATCGGCGAAACGATTCATAATATTTGGCAACGAGTCGACCGATAATATTCAAGACTATGAAATCTAATGAACTCAGATCAACTGTTGTATTGATCCTGGCGCTCGTAGCCTGTGGGCCGAGCCCCAGTAGCACGTCGTCTAGTCTCGTCGACGTCACGTATGCGATGACACGGCAGTACACCGGCATGCTTTCGAATACTTTGGTCATCGACGTGCCAGAAGGCACTGGTGACGGCTTCCTCTTCTCCGTCGCGAGCGCGGGTGCGACGGCGAACGTCGCGATGGCGACGATGCATCCTCTGGAGTCGCAGTCGATTCAGTTCGCCTATGTCACCGAAGGCATACACGCGGTGGACTTCAAGGTGGAGCAGAAGAATGGCACGCCCTACGTCTTCGAGATCCTGACCTGGGAGTACAGCACCGAGATACCCGTACCGCCGATCATCTCGTTCACCAAGAGGGTGACACGCTCGCTGTCGAACAATCTCCTGGTCTCGGACAGCCGCTCCTCGAACACGAGCGAGATTTGGGTCGGAGGCGACGTCAGCACGGCTGGAAAGCGCACGATCGACGGCGGCGGCTTCTGGGAGGATCTGCCGACGACAGGCCTCGCCGTTCCGGTGACTCTGAGCGCCGGTGACGGTGTCAAATACGTGCACGCGAAATTCCGCAACCTCTTTGGCAACGTCAGCGACCCCGCGATTCCTGCTGACATCTTGCTGAAGCAGACGCCCCCGACCCAATGCGCCGTGCAGGTCCAATCGGCAATTGTCGCCGACAACCAGGCGAGCCTGAAGCTGACGGCCACCGACCCCTACCCGTTGAGCTACTCGGTCTTCGGCGACGTCGGCGCCGTCGTCAGCCAGAAGGCGTTCACCTCCGGCGACGTCGTCTCGGTCTTCGTCGAGCCGACGCCGGGCACGAAGCGCCTCGTCGTCTCCATCGAGGACATCGCGGGGAACGTCTGCTTGAACGAGGAGGTTCTGGTCACGCTCGACCCCGCCGTTGAGGGCGAAGGGATTTACGTCCGGGATCACCCGTACTGGACAAACTCCGAGAACATCCTCGTCGACGCCTACTTCGACCACTTCGCCGATCAGGAGCCGCTGCAGCTGAAAATCACCGGCGACGTCTCGGGCGCGAACACCAACACGTGGATCCCGTACGCGACGGGCGTCACGATGTCCTTGAATCCATCGTCGAGCGGCAGCCGCCGGATCTTCGCGCAGTACAAGGACGCGTACGGCGTCGAGTCGTACCTCGTGGCGAAGCGCATCTATCTGAAGCCCGAGGTCACGATCGCGGCGAACGTGCTGACGCTGAGCCCCATTCCGGGCACGAGCAGCGTGTCGATCGTAGGTTGCACCGAGAGTTACACGGGAGTTGCCTACGCAACGAACTACGCCTGTCAAAAAATCGCGCCGACGGTCGACGTGACATATACGTTCGACAACGCGTCGACCCTGACGCTCTCGACGCCCTAAAGGTCGTAGTTCATCGCCATGCTCAGAGTAAAGGCACTGACGCCGTAGTCGACAGACTCCGTGCCCGGAGACGGCGGCGCCAGCACGGAGTTGTTGGTGCGGATCCGCGTCGACTGGGAGTCGAAGCTCTGTCTGAGGTAGCCCAAGTAAAGGCCGAGATAGAGATTCGCGCCGGCCTTTTTAGTGCCGCGCCAATCCTTCTTCCCGCCGCGGCCGATGACGAGCGCGTCGTAGCCTGCAAGGACTTGGACCCCGACCCCGCCTGAGAGGGTCGTCAGCGCCGAATGGAGATAGCGTTGGCCGTTAAACGTGCCTCCCGACTCCGTGAGCACCGTGTACGTGCCGCTGAGCGGCACCTGCGCCATCGCGGAAATCCTTCCGGGCTTCTTCAAAAAGACGATGTCCTTGCCGTAGCCCGCGCCGACGCCGCTAAGCGTGTAGACGCCGTCGTAGGTCTGGCCGCCGGCCGCATAGGCCAGCGCCAAGCTCTGGAAAAAGCCGTGGGCGTTGATCTCGCCGAAGCTCCAGCCGAGGAAGCCTTGCATCGAGGTCGCCTCGATCGCCTCCGCCGATTCTCGCTCCAGAGTGCCGCGCGCCAAACCGAAAAGGCCGCCGGCCATGACCTCGGCGCGCACGGGCGCGGAACGCGCGCTCAGCGCCAGCAAGGCGGCGAAGATGGGGGCGCGGGCGCTCAAAATCTCACCGCCAAATAGGTCCTTATTAGATGATAGCTCACCTTGAAGCCGCCGCTCACGTAGGCGTCCTTGGGGTCCTCCTCGAACTCTTCGGCGGCGGGGGGAAAGCCGTCGTCGTGCTCGAGCCAGCGCAGCGGTACCGAGACCCCGAAGAGGTCAGACCCGATGACGAAGACGGAGAAGGGGTTGAACTCCACGCCGAAGTGCACGTTGCCGGTGATGGCCTGGTGATGCTCGGACACGCCCTGGTTCGCGCTGGATCCCGCAACGAAGACCTCGTAGTCGGCGTCGATGTCGCGCAGACCGACGCCGTAGCCGCAGTGTACGTAGGGATCGAGCCAGATCTTGTGACGCAGGACGAGCTCACGGAAGCGAAAATCGGCCAAAAGGACGGTTTTTTCCGCCTCGACATAGGTGATTTCGATGTCTTGACTGGGACTTAAAGCATAGGCAAGGCGGGCGCCCCTGGACGAAAGCGGGTACGGCGCGCGGCCGGTGAGCTCCACGCCGACGGCGGCAGTCGACGCCGTCTCGCCCTGCCCGGCCGCATCTTGCGCCATAACGGACAACGAAACGACAAGGGCTCCGTATACAAGGGATGCGGGCAGCGCTCTTACCACGCCCAGCCTATGTCGAGCACGGCCATACGCAGCGCCATGCTCTTAGAGTCGTTCTTTGGATTGTTCGCACGATAGCCCGCCGGAAGCTTGGCATCCTTGGCAGAGAGCGTCACGGCTGGCGCATAGGCGACGAGCCAGGTTCCGCCGATGACGAAGCCGCTCGACGTGACCCAGCGGTTGCCGAGGCCGAGCTCGCCGCCGAAGTCGACCGAGCTTTTTTCGGCCGACTGCTTCGAGCCGTCTCTGAAGGTCGCCGTCTCTTCGGTCGCCATCGAGCGGAAGCCGACGCCGAAGTTGAAGTGAAAAGAGCGCATGAGGAAGAGCTTGTAACGCGCTGTGAGCACTTTCATGTCGTGCTGCACCTTTTCTTCGGACGAATACACGTAGCCCTCGGCGCCGCCGTAATTTCTGCCACGAAAGATGCCGCGGCTGTTGTCGTGCACGCCGTAAAACGCCAGCGCGATCGAGGTCGGCTTGTCGGCGCCCTCCAACGAGCGCTGGAGCTCGAAAGCGGGAAAGAGACCGAGCATCAAGTCGAAGGGCTCGAGGAGAAGGCTCCACGTCCAAGGCTTGCGTGGCGAAGGCGCCGGCGCACAGGAACCGGTGGTGACCTTGACGCGAGGCTCTGCCTGCGCCACGGGCGCGGCGACGGCGAAGAGCATGACGGTGAGGACTAGGGCTCGCATCTCATGCTAGGTTACCAGCATGTCGACGTCCCGGCTCGCGCAAATTCTAGGAGGCCTCGCCGCGTCCACCGTGGTCGGGATCAACGTTTTTACGATCAATTGCGGCTCGCCCGTGACCGATATCGTGATTCAGAAAGCCGAAACGCCGAGCGTGCAGATCCCAGCGATATTGGCACTGATCGGGAATCACAGCGTTGTCTTCGAGAGTCCCTTTCGTACCTCGTGCGCCTCGTTCCAAACGGCAGCCCAAGGGTCGATCGCCTGCTCGGTCCGCTCCAAGGACGACGACGGACCGGCTGGCGCCGCAGTGGCCGGAAGTTGCGTCTTCAGCGACGACGGCGGGCAGGCGGACGGGACCCATTTCTATGCGATGACCTGTTCGACGGCCGACGGCGCCTTCTGCGTCGCGGGAGCCCGGACGGTCGCGACCCTGTCGACGGCGACTGATTTCGTGCCGCTCGTCGGCTCGCCTTCGCTCGAGGGCTACGTCGTCGTCGATGCGAACAATCCCGCGGTCAAGATGACCTTGCACGACGCACCGACCTATTGCGCCGACACCTTCACTCTCGAGTAAGCGTAGACGGCAACGTACCAGGCGAGCCCGACAAGGCAGAGCACCTGCGTCGCGGCGAGGCCGCTCGTCCCAAGCGGGATCATCGGCTTCCAGAAGTCGACGACGAACCGGAACGCCAGATAGGCGACCATCAGGCATTTAAACTGCGCGCCTTCAGCACCCCTAAAGCGGCGCAATGCGCTCCACGTGACGAGCAAGAAGGCGATCTCGTAGAGCTGCATCGGGTGGCGCGCGATGCCGTCGCCGAAGTCGATGCCCCATGGGAAGGTCGTCCTCACGCCGTAGGTGCAGTCCTCCAGGCCGCCCGCGAAGCAGCCGATACGGCCGACGATCAGCCCGAGAAGGATCGGGAACACGAACAGATCGCCGGAGGAGCGACGGACCTTCAGGCGAAGCTTCGCGCCCTCGACCGCAAAGAGACCGCCCAGCATGCCGCCGATGATGCTCTTGCCGGAGGCGCAGACGCCCGGGACACCCGACACAAGCTCCGGAGCGCCGAGCCACGTCTCGAGGCCGGCAGAGGCTCGCGACCCCGCCGCAGCGCCGAGGCCGGCGGCGACGACGATCCAAAAACGCGCCGCGCCCGGGATCGGGTCGACGGAGCGTCGCTTCAGGTGGCGGTAAAACTGCATGCCCACAAGGAGACCGAGAGCCTCGAGGACAGGATGAGCATACGGGATCGTCACGAAGGGGAGCATCGATCTCATGATAGCGCAGCAGGTCCGAGTCTTGCAGCACGAAGTGTGACTCGAACTATTGGAGGCAGCATGATCACCGTTCGCCAAATCCTCGCCGGCAAGGAGTGCCAGGACGTCTGCACGATCGGTCCCGATCGGACCGTCTACGAGGCGGTGAAGGTCTTCGCCGACCACAACTTGGGCGCCTTGATCGTCACGGAGCAAAGCCGCCTCCTCGGCGTCTTTACCGAGCGCGACTACGCACGAAAGATCGCGCTGATGGGCCGCTCGTCGCAGACGACGACCGTACGCGACGTGATGACGACTGGCGTGATCTCCGTGACGCCGGATGACAACGTCGAGGATTGCATGGCGCTGATGATCAACAAATACATCCGCCACCTGCCGGTGCTCGACGACCACTTGATCATCGGCGTCATCTCGATGGGCGACGTGGTGAAGTCGATGCTGGGCGAAAAGGCGTTCCTGATCGACGAGCTGACGCGCTACATCACGGACTCGCGCCAAACGCCGTCGATGTGATCACTGGTGACGATCAGTGGGCGCTGCCGGCGCGAGCTTTCGGGGCGAGGTAGGAGCGGTCATAGATGATCGCTTCGCTCTCGTCGCGATCGCGCACGAAAGCGCGAAAGAGCCCGACCGGCGTCAGCCAATACTTCTTCGCGTTCTCGATCGCCTCGCTTTTGCTGTCGTAAGAGGCACGCTGAAGGAGGCCGCGTTGCGTGTCCTCGATCCACATCGAGAAGCGCAGATTGGGCGAATCGTCGTTCACGATGTCCATGAGGTCCTCCTTGGGGGTCGTGGATACCAATATCACGTGTGGAGTGATAGCGTGCGATCCGCGAGGAGCAGAGCCCATGGAAGTGTCAGGATCCAGCGCCAATTCACACGGTAATTTTCAGCAAGAACGTGCCATTGCGGACGCAGTCCAGGCGCTGAAAGCTTCTGCGTGAGCGTCCTCGCGCGGTTCAGAGATCCGGTCAGCGGACTCACCCATTTGGCCGGCGCCCTCTTCGCGGCGCTCGGGCTCGTCTACCTTCTCGTCGTGGGCCGGGACGCAGAGCCGCGCACTGTAGCCGCCGTCGCCGTATACGGCGTGAGCATGATCTTGCTCTACTTATCGAGCGCGACTTACCACCTTCTGCGCGTGTCGCCGGAGCGGCAGCTGCTTTTACGACGCCTCGATCATTCCATCATTCCGGTGTTCATCGCCGGCAGCTACACGCCGTTCTGCGTCGTCGCGCTGAAGAGCGACCTCGGAATGCTCATGCTCGTCGTCGTTTGGGCGCTCGCCGCATTCGGCTTGTTCAAGAGCCTCTTCTGGATCGACGCGCCGCGGGCGGTGACGGCGGGAATCTACGTCGTGATGGGATGGCTGGTTCTTTTCGTCATCCTGCCGCTGGCCCGCGCGGTCTCAGCACCGGTGTTCGGCCTGATTTTCGCCGGCGGCGCGCTCTACAGCGTCGGCGCCTTGGTTTACGCGAAGAAGCGCCCCGATCCATGGCCGCCGGTGTTCGGCTTCCACGAGATCTGGCACTTGTTCGTGTTGGGCGGCAGCGCCTGCCACTATGCGGCGGTGCTGTCGCTCGTCTGAGAGCTCAAGGAGTCGCGACCTGCTCGGGCGAGCAGGCTTCGTTGCCGAATAAGTCGCGCGCGCAGACGGAGTACTGGGAAACTCCCGTAGCCGGGAGCGCAACCCGGAAAAGGTCCCCGCCCATATAGGTCGCCTTAATCTCTTTGACGGCGCCGTCGACCCTCGCCCTGGCGAAGGCGGCCGTAAGCTGGGGCGCCTCGTCCGTGATCGTCCGATCCGACACGCCAAAACGGATACGGCCGGCCTTGAGGGCCTCGACGGCTCGGATCGTCGGCGCGCGATCGTCGGCCGGAACGAGGTCGTTCGCGAGGTAAACGCGGTTCTGCATCGTCGCGCCGCTTTCGCCTTGCGCCGTCACGAAGTCGATCTTCTTATCGCCGTCGAGGTCGCCGAACTCACCCCAGAGCGTCCCGTCCTGGAACATCTTGAAGGCGCCCATGCGGTACGTGAGGATGCCGGCGCCATCGTTGAGGAAGAGGCGCTCGCCCGCGTCGAAGAGCGAGATCACGATCGCATCCATGGCCCCGTCGTTGTTGACGTCGGCGCAGACGACGCCGTTGTCGTCCTGGCCGTCGTCGTTGCCTTTGACGTTCTCGGTGGCGTTGACGAACTTGCCGGTCTTGTCGTTCATCAAAAGCAGCTCGTTGTAACCGCCGCCGATGTTGTCGAGAAAGACGTCGTTGAAGCCGTCGGCGTTGAAGTCGCAGACGGCCGGATCATAGTGGTTGCCGCTCCCCGGAGCCGCGCCGACGGCCGCAGCGTCGACCGCGAACTTGCCTGTGCCGTCGTTCTTTAGGAAGAAGACGTTGCCGCCGTTGTGCGGGTTGACGACGAGGTCCGGATCGAAGTCGTTGTCGATGTCGATGACGTCGACGTCGTCGATGTCGTTGCCCAAGGCCGTGCCGGTGACCGCGCCCTCGGCGACGGCGAACTTGCCGCTGCCGTCGTTGAGGAGAACGTCGCCGATGTTGGCGCCGATCTTGCCTTTGGCGTAACCCTTGGCGACGAAGAGGTCGAGGTCGCCGTCCGAGTCGACGTCGACGAAGCGCACGGCGCCCGCCGAAGACTTCCGGCCGCCGACGCGGGTGGCGGCCTCATCGGCGAAGCCGCCCTCGCCGTTGCTGACGAAGAAGGCGTCGGCCTTGCCGACGGCGTTCGGCGCATAGAGGTCGGGGAAGCCGTCCCCGTTGACGTCGGCGATCGCGACCTGGCGCAGCTCGGCGGTGTAATTGCCGAACATGCTCGAGCCGTCGGTGAAGTTCGCCTTGCCGTCGTTCAAAGAGACGACGAGGGGCTGCTTCTTCGCGCCGCCGCCGAAAAAATCCGCGTAGTTGACGTGCACGACATCCAGGTCGCCGTCGGCGTCGAGGTCGGTCACGCGAAGGTAGTTCGTCCAGCACCCCGGACCGGCGCACTTCTCCGGCGCAAAGACGTTCTCTTTCTCGATGAACATCAGGGGCTGCGCTTCCCCCTCACCTTCCTTGACGGACGACGAGCCGGGACGCGGCGTGCGGCAGCCGGTGGCGACGAAGACGGCGACGAGCGACGCGAGGACGAGTCTCGACTGCATCATGGGGGCATGTTCCTAAGGGTGATTTGCAGCGAGTATAGCGTCAGGCGCGGCGGAAGAGCACCGAAAGGTTGTTGGCCGGCATCGTCTCGAAGCGCTCTAAATTCAGGCCGCGCGCGCGCGCGACCGCGGCGACGTCCTCAAGGCGGCGGACGCCCCACGCCGGGTCGCGCTGGCGCAAGGACGCGTCGAAGGCGAGGTTCGACGGCGAGGTGTCGACGCCGTCGACGAAGAAGGGACCGTAGAGAAAGACCCAGGCGACGCCGAGGGCTTCGGCGTGACGAAAGAGGCCTTCGCACGCGGCCCACGGGGCGATGTGGATCATGTTGAGGTTCAAGAGCCCCATCGGATCGAGGCGCGGCCAGCTCAAGTCCTGGACGTTCAGGCGCAGCGCAGGGAGCACGTTCGTGACGCCCGCGTCGGCGACCCAGCTGTCGATGCTTGTGACCGCTTCGGCCGACATGTCGGAGGGTCGCCACGTGACCGCAGGAAAGACCCGCGCAAAGTGCACGACGTGCTGCCCCGAGCCGCTGGCGATCTCGAGCACGAGCCCCGTTTCGGGCACGATCCCGCGCAGGACCTCGGTGATCGGGACCTTGTTGCGCTCGGCGGCAGGGGCATGCAGCATCATTTCGGCAAGAAACCACAAATCTTGTAATAGTTACAGCAGATTGTATCTGCGGCCGCGCCGCCCGCGGCGGCGCGGCGAGCCCGCGAGCATCACATCCTGTAAACACCTTGGGGGACAAGGCGTGCCGCCGCCTTGCTCAGAGCGAGGCCTCAGGTTAGATAGCGCGGGAACAATAGGGGAATGGCTTTGCGCAACACACTGTCCGTGCTCGTGACCTCGATCGTCTGCCTCGCGCCTCAAGCTGTGCGCGCCGAGATCGCCAGCGATCTCATTACGAACGATCAGGGACGCACTGCGCTCTACTACCTGGACGGCACCGACATCGTGCGCAGGATTTGCGACAGCGATGCCTTGATTTACGATCACGCGACGTGCTCCAAGCTCGAGCGCCGCGTACCTGCCCATCGCGTGTTCGCGAAATCGGCGGAGACCTTCGGCGGCGACTTGCCGCAGCTTTCAGCGCGGCTCGGTCAGCTAAAGACGGGCATCGATCGGATCGACGTGCGCCTTCACGAGCTCCTCGAGACGCCGGCCGGACCCGATACGGAAGCGCTGCGCGCCGCCATCGAGCGCCTCGTGCGGGACTACGCGGCCCAGGACGTGTCGGTCCGCGAGCTCGCCGATCAGGTGGCGCGGCTCGAGGCAGAAGTCGCGCGCGGTGATCTCGTGGCGGAGGAGCAGCTGCGGCTCACGGGCGCGGCGCACGCGCGGGCCGTCGGGAGGCTCACCGCGATCGCGACCGAGCTGCAGGCGAAGGGTCAGGAGCTCGTAGAGGCGTCGGCCGCGAATTCCGATACGACCTTCCAAGGCCTCTTGCGCGACCGCAAGCGTTTGACCGACGAGTTCGCCTCGACCAAATGGGATTTGGACCGCGAGGTGGAGGAAGCCATCGGACTCGGCACTCTCTTCACGCGGCTGGCCGAAACGAATTTCGCCTATGTCCATCTGCGCAGCGACCGCAACTACGAGGACACCTACAAGGTGCTTTGCGGTCACGACTATCCCAGCTGCTCTTGGCAGGAAGATTCCTTCGACAAGCATTTCATGACGCTCGATCAAGAGCTGCGCAGGTTCACCGGGACCGCGTCGGCCGACCTCACGGCGGTGACTCTGGACGTCACGCGCGACGACGGCATCGAGACCGCCGAGTGCACTTTCGATCATCGCTCGCAGCCCGGCGGCGGCGGCGCGCGCTGCACTCCGGAGATCCGCGTGCGCGGACCGCACGGGTACGACGTCACGGTGAGCGCCATGAGCACTGCCGGCGAATGGTTCTCCGCGAAACCTTGGTCGCGCTATGCAAACGTCAGCGACGAGCTGTGGTTCTCGCTGATCGGAGCGCCTAGCGCAGGGCGCTGGCAGATCGAGCTGCAGTGCGAGGAAACCGGGGTGGCGCCGCATTCGATCAAAGCGGAATGCACGTTCACGGTGCTCGGACGAACGCTGTGGAACCGGGGACTGTGTCCGCAAAGCGAGCGTGCGCCCTGCAATCAATAATGGAGAGGGGGACCGCTCGGTCGGACATTCGCGCCGTTCAGGCGCATGTCCTTTGACAAAGCGCCCGGTCGAAACTTAGGCTCGCCCTCCAAAGCTCTCGGAGGGTGCCGTCATGGCCTTTGTCGCAAGTATGCCGTCGTTAGCGCTGGTCTTTCTGCTCGCGGCCTGCAACTCGGCTTGGCCCCTAGGCGCGCGGCGGGCGGAGCCGCGGCAGAACGACGCAGCTGACCTGTCGGCGGCCATGCGCTGGGAGGCGCTGAAGGCGCGAGCCATTTGGCTTAGGCCCGACACGCTCCTTTGGCCTTCGGTGCCATTGGAGGATACGCGATGGGTGCTGCTGGAGGAAACAGATGGCGGCGCGCGAAGGCAAACGGCGCTGGAGAGCTCTGGCGTCTTCGACGCCGGAGACCCCGACTTTGAGCGCTATCCGTACCTCGCGGGTTACCTGCGCCTAAGGTCGGATTCCCTGTCGGCTCGCGCAGGCGAGATCCTCCGCGGCGGCCGCTTCGCGATCGTGGCCAACACTGGCGAAAGCGTGGGCAACGCTTCAGCGGAGACGAGCACGGTGCAGACGTATCCTTTGCTCGATGCTCTCTATTCCTATGATGGCGACGATCTCGGTCCGCAATTCGGCGCCGGCGGCGTGCCAAGCCTCAAGCTCTGGGCGCCAACCGCGCGCGCCGTCCGTCTCCTCGTTTTTGCCGCGGCGCACGATGCGATGCCCGCGACGACTCTGTCGATGACCGCCGAAGGGCGAGGCGTTTGGTCGGCACGAGGCGAGCCGAGCTGGCGCGACGCATTCTATCTTTACGAGGTCGACGTCTACGTGCCCGCGACTGGCCGCGTCGAAACGAACCGAGTGACCGATCCTTATTCTGTGAGCTTGTCGCGCAACAGCGAGCGCAGTCAGATCGTCGATCTGACCGACGCGGCTCTGAAGCCGGTCTCGGGTTGGGACACGCTGCGGAAGCCGGCGCTGGCACGCGCGGAAGACATCACGCTCTATGAATTGCATGTGCGTGACTTTTCGTTGGCAGAACGCGGTCTCTCGTCGGAGGATCGCCGTGGCACGTTCCTCGCCTTCGCGGACGCCGGCTCCGATGGCATGCGCCACTTGCGCTCGCTGGCGGAAGCAGGGCTGACGCACGTGCATTTGATGCCGGTTTTCGACATCGCGACCGTGAACGAGGACAAGGGCACTTGGCGCACGCCGCTCTTGCCACCCGCGGAGGAGCGCTCGCCGGACGACCTTCAGGCGGCGATCACGGCGATCAAGGATCAGGACGGCTACAATTGGGGCTACGATCCTCTGCATTACAACGTCCCCGAAGGCAGCTACGCGACCGAAGCGGATGGACCGGCACGCATCCTCGAGATGCGCACGATGGTCGCCTCGCTGGCGGACGCTGGCCTGCGCGTCGTGATGGACGTGGTCTACAATCACACGTCGAATGCGGGGCAGGACGAGCGCTCGATTCTCGACCGTATCGTTCCGGGCTACTACTACCGCCTCGACCGCGAAGGGGCCATCCAACGAAGCACGTGCTGTCCCGACACCGCGTCCGAGCACGCAATGATGGAAAAGCTCCTCGTCGACAGCGTCGTCCAATGGGCGAGGCAGTACAAGATCGACGGCTTCCGCTTCGATCTCATGGGCCATCACACCACAGGAAACCTAGTTTCCGTGCGCCGTGCGCTCGATGCGCTGACTTTGGAGAAGGATGGCGTCGACGGAGCCTCGATCTACCTTTACGGCGAAGGCTGGAAGTTCGGCTCCCTCGACGCGATCCTGCCGCAGGAAGCCTGCACGCAGCTGAACGCCGCCGGCTTGGGCGTCGGCACCTTCAACGATCGCCTGCGCGACCGAGCCCGCGGCGGCAACTACGAGCGCGGCAACCTTGCAAACCCCGGGTTCCTGACGGGCCTCGGCTACGACTTCAACGGCCTTTCGGACCTCAAGATGGTGCCCCCAGACCCGGCGGCGCAGGATCGCCTGCTCCTGGAGTACGGCGACCTCGTGAAGCTCGGCCTCGCCGGCAATCTCCGCGATTTTCGTTTCGAAGCGGCGGACGGCCAGCCGCGGCGCGGCGACGAGGTCGACTATGGCGGCTCGCCCGCGGGCTACGCGGCGGCGCCACGGGAAACCATCAACTACGTCAGCGCCCACGACAACTTCACGCTTTGGGATCACATCGCGGCCAAGGCGCCGCTGACGGCGACTGTGGCGGAGCGGACCGCCATGCAGCGGCTCGGCATCGCGTTGGTGGCGCTCGGACAAGGCATTCCCTTCTTCGACGCGGGGATCGAGCTCTTGCGCTCGAAGTCGGGCGACGACAACAGCTACGACTCCGGTGACGCGTTCAACGGTCTCGACTATTCGATGCAGACCCATGCGTACGGCTTGGGAACGCCGTCCCAGGTTGCGAATGGCGACGACGCGCTGGCTTTTTGGCGCCCGCGCCTCGCGGCGGAGAATCTGCGCGCGACGCCCGACGCGATCGCCGGGACGGCTGAGTTTTTCAAAGCGATGCTGCGCCTGCGAAAGAGCTCGCCGCTCTTTCGCCTCGGCTCGACGAGGGAGATCCAGGAACGTCTGGCCTACTTCGACCGCGACGGCGGCGCCAAACCGGGCGTGATCGCCTACCGTCTCGAGGGCGCCGGGCTCGATCCGGACCGCCGAGCCATCATCGTCGCGTTCAACGTGACGAAAGCGTCCGTCGTTCTCGAAAGTCGGAGCTTGCGCGAGCCGGGCCTCAAGCTCATGCCGGAGCTGGAGCGGCTCGGCGAAGGCGCACAGCCGGTGCTGCCGGCGTTACGCGAGGTGCGCCTCGACGCCATCTC
The DNA here is from genome assembly GCA_031416315.1 of Pseudomonadota bacterium. Taxonomy (GTDB): domain Bacteria; phylum Bdellovibrionota_B; class Oligoflexia; order Oligoflexales; family CAIYRB01; genus JANOTL01. The sequence continues at coordinate 7,367 of JANOTL010000112.1, read as the reverse complement.
GGGGAGCCTGGTGCTTCCGCCTCGGACCGTGGTGGTGTTGGAGGCGGCGCACTAAACGCGCATCGCAGGCGAGGTCCAGGCGAGGTCAGTGAATGCCCGGATCGTCGTTTCGCAGCTCGACGTCCGGCGCTTTCCACGGCCGCTCTGGATGGAAGACGTGGGCCAAGGCCGTCACGTTGCCATCACGGCAGGAGACGCTGATCTGCGTCAAGTTCAGGCCGGAAATCGAGGCGAGCGCGCGCTCGATTTGCCGGGCGGCGTCGGCGTCGGCGTCACCGGTGTTTTGCGGATCCAGCTCGCAGCCGCCGTCGGCGGGTTTGGCGCGCGCGACGCTCGGAACGGGACCGCCCTCCGAGACCATGTCGCTTTTTTGATCCAGGGTGACTTTTTCGTTTTCTTGGCTCATTGCACACCTCCACTCATCGTTGAGGATGAGAGAGCACGATCCGTGCCACGCGTGAAGTTTCAAGCTACCCGGCCTGTCTCGCCTCGAAGGCGCGCTGCGCCTCGCCTTCGATGCAAGCGCCTGAAATGTCAGGATAAAGAATCCTGATGAGGATGCTCATCACGGTCTTATGCATTCGTGCCGATGCTTGGAGACCATGAAACAAAGCTTCGTCCGAGATTTGGAAGCCATCGAGCGCCACGCCAGCGGCGATCGCGCCCGCGTCTCCGTCGAAGAGATTGAGGTCGTGTTGCAGGGCCGCGGCTTTGCGACGCTCTGCATGATCTTGTGTATCCCGTTCATCCAGCCGATCCCGCTGCCCGGCCTCTCCGTCGTCTTCGGCACTGCGATTATGGCAATGGGACTGCGCCTGGCGCTGGGCACCGTCGGCAGCCTCCCGCAGTTCGTGAAGAAGCGCGAGCTCGACGCTGGTACCTTACGCAAGATCGTGCGCGGCGCCGCCAAGGTCTTCACCTACGCCGAGCGCTTCTTCAAGCCGCGCCTCGACGTCATGCTGCGGCCGCCGATGGTGAATATGATCGGCGTCAGCATCTTCTGCAGCGGGCTCGCCTTGAGCCTGCCACTGCCGCCGATCATCATCTGCTCGAACTCATTCCCCGCCTGGTCGATCATTTTCTCGTGCCTCGGCTACTTGGAGCGCGACGGCCTCTTCGTCCTGGCGGGGAAGATCGCCGCGATCGCGACGTGGGTCTACTTCGCCTTCTGGTCCGAGGTGATCCGGCGCGGCTTGGTGGAGCTGTGGGCCTACCTGGGCTAAAGTCGGCGCATCGAGGTAAGCGCTGCAGCAGTCGGAGCATCATCCGATGCAACGACCGCCAAGGCCTTTCTGAAGCGTCGCGCTTGGTTTCAGGCGACTTCGCTGTGGAACTGAGCGATCAGGCGCCGCGTGTCGCGCAGAAAGGCGCGGCTCGTCGTCGTCTTGCGTGCCGCGTAACCGACCGTGCGCGTGCCGCCGCGGTAGTGACGCCGCACGACGCCCGTCTTCTCGTCGACCGCTTGCGCGTCGCGCGAGAGGACATCGTTCAGAGCGTGGTTGTGGTTCTTCGCCTGCGTGAGGATGATCCCCATGCTGCCGTGGCGGGAGCCGATGTTGGAGGCGAGATCCGCCTCGCGGTTCAGCTCACGCGGCTTCCACTCCAACGAGCCGCGCAGGGTGCAGACGGTGTCGTAGATGTGGCGGAAGGCACGATGCTCCGACGAGAGCTGGAGGCAGCGGGCGATCTTCCCGAAGATGCCGCGACCACGGCCGACGGCGAAATGCCGCGAGGCGATGTGCACGGCCGACTTGCAGTCGGAGAAGATGATCGGGCGCTCGAAGCTCATCTTCTTCGCGAGCAAGGCGCCTGCGAGCAGAGCGAGCGTCTCGGCTTCCATGCTGCTCTTGACGTCCACCTTGAGGGCGAAGGCCATGCGCAGCCGGGGGACCCAGACGCCGATGCCACCGACGCCGGGGCCGATGCCTTGCGGCGAGTGACACGTGAAGCTCGCGTCGACGAAGATGCGCTCGCGAGGCAGGGACGGTGGACGGCGGACCGGGGTCTCGGTGTTGCGCCAACGCTCGACGAGCCAATGTTTCAGCCCGACGGTGATCAACCAGAAGAATGCGTGCCAGCGGGAGACGGAGAGGAAGGGTCGGGCGGCGCGGGTCCTGGAGCGGCGAAACCTAGTGCGGGACCGGGGACGGGGACTACTGAGAAGCATCAAAACCTGTGAATGAAAATGTAGATAGGAAACAGAACGATGTAAGAAACCAGGCATTCTGTTGTGTCAGAGTGTTATCGGCATTATCTCACGGGTCTTGACTAAAATCGATCACGAACCGAGCCTCGCCCAGATCGCGCGGCCGGTCGGTCCCAAGGGCCTGAGAAGGCTGCGTATAACGCAGAGGTCCAGGGTAAAGGCCGGAGCCGCGGGTCGGTCGATCGGCAGTCATTTCCCCGCTTCCAACTCTGCCGCGACCTCGTGACGGGCGAGCCGCCCCCACCCTAGGCCGGCAAGGATCATGCGCCGTTGATACCTTCAGGGAGTCGCAACGCTGAAAGGAATCGCCATGCTGACCCTCCGCCGCTCCCGAGAACGTGGCCAAGCCTCCCACGGCTGGCTCGAGTCGCAGCACACCTTCTCTTTCGCGAGTTACCACGACCCGCGGCACATGCATTTCGGCCCCCTCCGCGTCATCAACGAGGACCGCATCCAAGGCGGCACCGGCTTCGGCGCGCACCCGCACAAAGACATGGAGATCATCTCCTACGTCATCGACGGGGCGCTCGAGCACGAGGACTCGATGGGCAACAAGGCGATCATCCGGCCGGGCGAGGTGCAACGCATGAGCGCCGGTACCGGCGTCGTGCATGCCGAGCAGAATCACCTCGAGGACCGCGTCTCGCATTTCCTGCAGATTTGGATCACGCCGAAGTCGAAAGGCATCGCTCCGGGCTATGGCCAGAAGAGCTTTACCGAGGCGCTCGCGAAGGCGCCGCTCGTTCTCGCCGTCTCCGAGGACGGTCGTGACGGATCCATCGCCATCAACCAGGATGCGGACCTCTATCTGGCGCAGCTCAAAGCCAACGCGAGCCTGCATTTCCCCCTAAGGGAAGGTCGCAGTGCCTGGATCCAGATGATCAAGGGCACGGTCACGGTCGACGGGCAAGAGCTCCAAGCGGGCGACGGCGCGGCGATCACCGGCCAAAGGGCCATCGAGGTGATCGCCGGATCCACTAGCGAGTTGATCCTGTTCGACCTTCCGGTCTAGTACTTGCACCTCGCAATGACGGAGGACCGCGATGTTTCCCTACCTCGTCCATTGGCTCCTGGCCGCACTGACCCTCATGGTGACGGCGCACGTCGTTCCAGGGATGGAGGTGAAGAGCTTCGTAGCGGCCCTTCTGGCATCGCTCGTCATCGGCGTCGTCAACGTGCTCGTGTATCCGGTGATCACCTTGCTCACCCTGCCGTTGACGATCATCACGTTCGGGCTTTTTCTGCTGATCGTGAACGGCCTCTGCCTGAAGATCGCCGCCGCGCTGACGCCCGGCTTCGAGATTGTCGGCCTCCTTCCCGCAGTCATCGGCTCGGTGGTGCTGACGGTCCTCGGATGGCTCGTGCGCTTCGTCTTCTACCCCGCGACCTCGACCTAGGCCTAAAGCAGGAAATCAGTCGACAGAAACTTCGACGTGCGCGCCGCGACGATCTCTGAGATGAGCGCCTTGTTCGCTTCGTTGGCGACCGTCACCGCCATCGTGCGAATCGAGAAGCTGCGCAGCGCATCGTGAACCGAGAGCGTGCCCTCGGCCGAGCTCTTGCGACCCGTGAAGGGAAAGGAGTCGGGGCTGCGCTGGCACTGGCTGTTCAGGTTGATGCGCGACACCTGATTCACCAAGCGGTCGATCAGGCCGCCGAGGACCTGCGGTGATTTGCCGAAGAGCGCGATCTGCTGGCCGACGGTCGCGGCCTCGACGTAGCTCAAGACCTCATCCAGCTCGTCATAGATTGCGACCGGGACGAGGGGGCCGAACTGCTCGATCGTCCAAAGTTTCATGCCCTTCGCGACGCCAGAGATCAGGCCAGGGCGCATCAGCGTGCCGGCCACCTCTCCGCCCCCCGCATTGACGACGGTTGCGCCCCGCGCGACCGCATCCTGAAGATAGCCTCCGAGCTCTTCCGGCTTCCCGAGCTCCGGCAGCGGCGTGATCTTCACGCCTTTTTCCCACGGCATGCCGATCGGTAGGGCCTCAATGCCGGCGCGCAGTCTGTCCAAGAAGGGTCCCGCGACGCGGCGGTGGACGAAGATCATCTTGATCGCGGTGCAGCGTTGGCCGTTGAAGCTCAGCGCGCCGGTGACGCACTCGGCGGCGGCTTGGTCGAGGGCCGCGTCCTCCAGGACGATGGCCGGATTCTTGGCGCCGAGGCCCAGGATCGAGCGCAGCCGGTGCGGCGCCGGATGCTTTTTCTTGAGGAGGTCGGCGACGCCGGCCGAGCCGATGAACGCGAGGACGTCGACCTTGCCGGAGGCCATCATCGGACCGGCCGTGCTCTCGCCGTCACCGAAGACGGTGTTGACGACCCCGGGAGGGAACGCATCCCTGAATGCAGCGAGCAGAGGCTGATGCAAGAGGACACCGAAGCGCGGCGGCTTGAACACGATGGTATTGCCCATGATCAGGGCCGGGATCAGCGTCGTGAAGGTCTCGTTCAAGGGATAGTTGTAGGGACCCATGCAGAGGACGACGCCCAAAGGGCTGCGACGGATCTGCGCGACGTAGCCTTCGTCCAAGACGAAGCGCGAGCTCTCGCGATCCATGCGCTTCAGCTCGGCCGCCGTTTGCGCGATGTAGGTCACGGTCCGGTCGAACTCCTTTTCGGCATCGGGTCGCGACTTCGCGATCTCCCACATGATCAGGCGGACGACCGCCTCGCGCTCTTTCACCATCAAGGGGACGAAGGCCTCGACGTGCGCGATGCGCTGCGCCACCGACATCGTCGGCCAGGCGCCGTTGCCGTGATCGTAGGCGCGGCACGCCGCATCCAGCGCCTTGAGCGACTCGTCCCGTGTCATCATCGGCACCATGCCGACGACGGCGCGCTCGAGCTTCGCGCCGGAGCGCAGGCAGATCGGCGACAGGATCGGCTCCTCGGGCCCGCGCCAGACGTGAATCTTGCCGTCGATCAGGTAGCTTCCGTGTAGAGCCTTGGCCGAGCTCTGCACCGCGGCGAGGGAGCCGTCGCCTTCGGCGGCGAAGACCTCGGGAAACTTGGCGGACAAGCTCATGCGCGGCCCCCTCTCAGGTCAAGGTCTCGAACTCACCGAGCGCACGGTTCTTTCGCACGTCGTCCCACTTGAACCAGCGCCCGCCCATGACGACGTAGACGCCATGCGGCAGAGCCTGCACGTAGGCTAGCGCCGCACCCATGTTGAAGAGGCCGTCGGAGCTGCCGAACTTGATCGGGATCATCGCCCCCGTCAGGACGACCGTCTTCCCCGCGAGGTTCGGACCCAGGAGGCGGGCCGTCTCGACCATGGTGTCGGTTCCGTGCGTGATGATGATGCGCTCCTCGGCGCACTGACGGCATTGCTCGAGGATGGTCTGCCGGTCGGCGGGGGTCATCTCTAGGCTGTCGATCATCATCAAGGTGCGGACCTGGACGGGAATCTTGCAGCGCCCGAGCGCCAAAAGCTCCCCGACGTGCGTGCTCTTGAAGAAGAGCGTGCCGTCGATCTCGTTGTATTCTTTGTCGAACGTGCCGCCAGTGACGAAGATGCGTAGACTCATGCCTGCATCCTAGCAAATTCTAAGACTTTTGCTATATTGGGATCCCCGCGCGGAGGACTCATGAGCGCCAAGGATCCGAAAGTGGCCGCAACGGCAGCCACGAACTTCATCACCGACATTATCGACGCCGACATTCAGAGCGGTAAGCATGCCGGTCGCGTCGCCACGCGCTTTCCGCCGGAGCCGAACGGCTACCTCCACATCGGCCACGCCAAGTCGATCTGCCTCAATTTTGGGCTGGCGAAAAAGTACCCGGGCGGCACCTGCAACCTGCGTTTCGACGACACCAATCCGGTGACCGAGGACATCGAGTTCATGAACTCGATCAAGGAAGACGTGCAGTGGCTCGGCTTCACTTGGGACGATCGCCTCTACAACGCATCGGATTACTTCGAGAAGCTCTACGAAGCTGCCGTTCATCTGATCAAGAACGGCAAGGCTTACGTCGACAGCTCGACTGCGGACGAGATGCGCGAGCTGCGTGGCACGCTGAAGGAGGGCGGCAAGGCGAGCCCGTACCGCACCCGATCGGTAGAGGAGAATCTCGGCCTCTTCGCTCGCATGCGTAAGGGGGAGTTCCCAGACGGCACGCACATCCTGCGGGCGAAGATCGACATGAGCTCGCCCAACATCAACATGCGCGATCCGGCGCTCTACCGCATTCGGCACGCGGAGCACCACAAGACGGGCGCCGCCTGGTGCATCTATCCGATGTACGACTACGCGCACGGCATCTCCGACGCGATCGAGGGGATCACGTACTCGATTTGTACTCTAGAGTTCGAGGACCATCGCCCGCTTTACGACTGGTTCCTCGACCAGCTGCCTGCGCACGAGCATCGCCCCCGTCAGATCGAGTTCGCGCGTCTCAACATCAACTATACGGTCATGAGCAAGCGGAAGCTGAAGCAGCTCGTGGTGCAGAACCACGTCGCCGGCTGGGACGATCCCCGCATGCCGACGCTCGCCGGTCTGCGTCGCCGCGGCGTGCCGCCGGCTGCGCTGCGTGACTTCTGCGACCGCGTCGGCGTCGCGAAGGCCGCCTCGATCGTCGACATGGGCTTGCTCGAGTTCTGCATCAGAGACGAGCTCGACCGCACCGCGACGCGCGCCATGGCCGTGGTCCGCCCGCTCAAGGTGACGATCGAGAACTATCCGGCCGACAAAGTCGAGATGATCGAGACGCACAAGCACCAGCAGAAGCCCGAGCTCGGCATGCGGACTTTGCCGATGACGCGCGAGATCTACATCGAGCAAGACGACTACATGGAGGAGCCGCCGAAGGACTTCTTCCGCCTTGGCCCCGGCCGCGAGGCTCGCCTGCGCAACTCTTACATCATCAAGTGCACCGGCTCGAAAAAAGACGCCTCCGGCAAGGTCGTCGAGCTTTTGTGTACCGCCGACCTCGAGACGCTCGGAAAGAATCCCAGCGACGGCCGCAAAGTGAAGGGCATCGTCCACTGGGTCTCGGCCTCGCACTCGAAGCCGGCGGAAGTGCGCCTCTACGACCGCCTCTTTACCGCGGCGAACCCGGACGACGCCTCGACCGGTAAGGACTTTCTCGAGTTCTTGAATCCGCATTCACTCGAGGCCCTAAAGGACTGCCGCATCGAGGCCTCGCTCGCCGGGGC
>JANOTL010000111.1:0-57701 GCA_031416315.1 Pseudomonadota bacterium | reverse complement strand
CCCTGCCGAAGTCCAGGTCCGGCGGGAAGCGCTCGCTCGCCGTTCTCGTCGCGCTCGGGCTCTTCGGGTCGGCCCTTCTTTATGGCGACGGCATCATCACGCCGGCCGTCACGGTCCTCAGCGCGGTCGAAGGCTTGAAGGTGGCGACACCCCTCTTCGAGCCCTACATCCTGGTGATCGCGGCGGCGATTCTGGTGGCCCTGTTCGTCGTCCAAAGCCACGGTACGGCCCGCATCGGCAAGGTTTTCGGGCCCGTGATCCTGCTTTGGTTCGTGGTCATCGGCCTCTTGGGCTTCCTCGGCGTCCTCAACGAACCCCGGGTCCTCACGGCGCTCGACCCGAGGCATGCCGTCGACTTTTTCCGGGTCAACTCGTGGCAAGGTTTCATCGTGCTCGGCAGCGTGTTTCTCGTCGTGACCGGGGGCGAGGCGCTCTATGCCGATTTGGGCCACTTCGGTCGGCGGCCGATCCAGCTCGGCTGGTTCTGCGTCGCCCTGCCTGGGCTCACGCTGCAGTATCTCGGGCAAGGCGCGTTGCTGCTGAAGGACCCGACGGCGGCGGCGAACCCGTTTTACCTCCTGGCGCCCGCCTGGGCGCTTTATCCGCTGGTCGGCCTCGCGACGGCGGCCGCCATCATCGCCTCACAGGCGATGATTACCGGCGCGTACTCGTTGACGCAGCAGGCCATCCAGCTCGGCTATCTGCCGCGTCTGACGGTCAAGCACACCTCGGCTCAGGCGATCGGCCAGATCTACGTCCCTTTCGTGAACTGGGCGCTGCTCATCGGGACGCTCTATCTCGTCTTCGAGTTTCAAAGCTCCAGCCGCCTCGCCGCTGCCTACGGCATCGCGGTCACCGGGACGATGGGGATCACGACGGTCTTCACCTACATCGTCATGCGCAGGCGGTGGCGTTGGAGCCGTTGGATCGCACTACCGCTCGCGGGCGTTTTTCTCGTCGTCGACCTGGCGTTCTTCGGCGCCAACGCGCTCAAGATCCTCGACGGCGGCTGGGTCCCGCTGGCGCTGGCGGCCGTCGTGTACACGCTGATGACGACTTGGAAGGAAGGCCGCCGGATTCTCGCCGAGCGCTTGTCGGCGCGCTCCACGCCGCTCGAGCGCTTCATGGAGGAGTCGCTTCCCGCGGCTCGGGCGCGGATTCCCGGGGTCGCGGTCTTCATGACCGCCGTCCCCCGCGGGACGCCCTCGGCGCTGGTCTTGAACATGACGCACAACATGGTCGTCCACGAGACCGTGGTGATCTTGACCATGCAGACGGACGAATCACCGCACGTTTCCGCGGACGAGCGCCTCGAGGTGACGGCGTGCGGCAAAGGCATCCATCGCGTCGTCGCCCGCTTCGGATTCATGGAGGCGCCCGACGTCCCGGCAATCCTCCGGCAGTGCTCGGCGAACGGCTTGCCGATCGAGATCAGTCAGACGACGTTCTTTTTGGGGCGCGAGACGCTCATCGCGACGAACAAGCCGGGCATGGCGATCTGGCGCGAGCATCTCTTCGCCTTCATGACGCGCAATGCGCAGCGCGCCACTGACTACTTTCAGATTCCGGCGGAGAAGGCGGTCGAGCTTGGCGCGGTGGTGGAGATGTGAAAGAGCCTCGACGTCACTTGACCTGAGTGAAGACGTGATCGCGGCCGGTGCGGCGAATGAAGCGGAGTTCCCTTAGGACGTCGTGAGATTTCTGCAACCCGAGCCTTGAAAGGCTGGAGTTCTCGTAGGGTGTACGGGCGTCAAGTTCGTGCTAACGTTCGGCGATGACCCCTCTTCCTCCCCCCTTCCGAGAAGCGCTGCGCTTTTGGGCAAAACTCGGCTGCATCAGCTTCGGCGGTCCCGCGGCGCAGATCGCGCTGATGCACCGCGAGTTCGTCGAGAAGCGGCGCTGGGTCGACGAGGCCGAGTTTCGCGACGGCCTCAGCTTCTGCATGCTGCTTCCCGGGCCCGAGGCGCAACAACTCGCGGTGTACGTCGGTTGGCTTCTGCACGGCGTGCGCGGCGGGCTCGTCGCGGGACTTCTATTCATCATTCCTAGTATGTTCGTGCTGTGGTTGCTCAGCGTCCTCTACGTCACGCAGGGCTCCCAACCTTGGTTCCTGGCGATGTTGCTCGGCATCCAACCGGTCGTCGTCGCGATCGTCGCAGCATCGGCTTTGCGCTTGGCCGGCAAGGTGCTGAAGTCGAATTTCGAGCGCGCACTCGCCGCGGCCGCCTTTACGGCCATCTTTGGCTTCAAGGTGCCCTTCCCCTGGGTCCTCGCCGTCGCCGTCGTCATCGGCATCCTGCACCGCGGAGGGCCCGACGACCAGCCGCTCGCGCCGTCGCCGAACCCACGCGCCCACGGGACGTTTGCCGGCGCGGCGCGGGTCCTGGCCATTGGGTTGTCCGCATGGCTCTTGCCTCTTCTTGCAATACGCGTCTCTCTTGGCGCGGACCACGTGCTCTACCAGCTCGGCAGCTTCTTCAGCCGCGTCGCCGTGATGACGTTCGGCGGCGCCTACGCGGTCCTGCCCCACGTGGCTCGCGAAGCGGTCGAGCAGCATCATTGGCTGACGACCGAAGCGATGCTTGCCGGCCTAGCTTTCGCCGAGACGACGCCAGGGCCGCTGATCATGGTGCTGCAGTTCGTCGGCTTCATGGCCGCCTGGAACGAGACGCCATCGCTCGGCTTTGCTACGGCCGGAGCCTTGGTCGTCACCTGGGCGACGTTCGCGCCCTGCTTCCTTTTCATCTTCCTCGGCGCGCCGTGGATCTCCCGGATCCGCGAGCTGGCCGTCCTGCGCCGCGCGTTCGCCGCGATCTCGGCGATCGTCGTCGGGGTGATCATTAGCTTGGGCGTCTGGCTCGGGCAACACGTCTTCGTCGAAGCCGTCGCGGTCGTCGTTTTCGTCGTGGCGCTCGTCGCGCTGCAAAGCAAGAAGGTCGGCATCCTAGGTGTCGTCGGCAGCGGCGCGGCCTTTGGGTTGCTGCGTCACTTGCTAACGACGACAGTCTCGTGATGGCCCGCGTCCCATTCGCTCACGAACGCCGCGGCTTCAAGAACCCACCGGGCGCGAGGACGCTGACGAAACGCACTTGCGCCAAGTCCTCGCGGTCCATGGACAACTCCTCGCGCATTGACCGCGTCTGAAATTCCGCGTGCAGGCGTTTTAGCTCGCGCTCGAGCTCGGCGCGCGCCGTGGCGGACAGCCGATAGGTCCGCACGTTGATGTGCGAGCCGGGGTCGCCGCGCTGAGCAATGGCCTCTTCGGCCGCCCCGCACGCCCATCGCCGCAGCGAGATCGTCGAGAAAGGGCCCGCCGCCGACCCAGACGTGCTGGCCTGGATTCCCTGAAAGGTTCGTGGCAAGCCTAAGGGATTGAGACTTGCCATTCTTTACTGCCGTGACGACGCTGGGCCAGATTCTGCGGCCGCTCGAAGTCGCTCCCTGCCCTCCTCACCTAGACGCGAGCTTCGCGACCGAACGTATCAGCACTGCCGGCATGACCGGCTTGGTCAAATGTTGTTGATAGCCCGAACTCGTCGTCAAAAGTTGATCCTCTCGACGGGCGTATGCCGTGAGGGCGATTGCCGGGGTAAGCGCCACTTTGCCGCCGAGCAACCGAATGTTCTTAATCAAGGAAATCCCGTCCTCGACCGGCATCCCGATGTCAAAGACGAAGACGTCGAACCGCCCCGTCTTTGCGAGGTAAAGACCCTCCTCGGCAGAGGCCGCTAGCTCGACCGCGGCGCCCGTTCGCTCGAGAACTTTGGCGACCAACTCCCGGGCATCCTTTTCGTCGTCGACGACGAGGACGGCGATTCCTGTCAGGTCGATGGTCTTCGACCGCGCAAGAAGCTCAAGATCCTCCCTCGGATCATGACTTCGTCCCGCCCCCCATTCCTTGAAGCCCTGCATTTCCACCTCGGGCCGGACGGCAAGAGGTTGCAAGCACACCGTGAAGGTCGATCCCCTGCCTTTCCCGTCGCTCTCGACGAGGACCGTGCCGCCGTGCAGCTCCACGATGTGACGGACGATGGCCAGGCCGAGGCCGAGGCCGCCGTAGCGGCGCGTCATCGATCCGTCTTCCTGGCGAAAGCGCTCGAAGACGTAAGGCAGAAATGCCGGCTCGATGCCCTCGCCGCTGTCGGCGACGTCTATCTGGACTTTGGATCGGCTGCGCTTCAGCCGGATCTCGACCTCGCCTCCGCTAGGGGTGAATTTGATGGCATTCGAAAGAAGATTCCAGAGCACCTGTAGAAGCCGGTTCGCGTCTCCCAGGACTGGGCCGATGTCCGGCTCGATCGCGACGAGAAGCTTGACGCGCTTCGACTCGGCGGCAAGGCGCATGGATGCGACCGCCGAACGAACGAGGGGCTCGGGCTCGACGACCGCAATGTCGAGGGCGAGCTTGCCGGTGATGATGCGAGAGACGTCGAGTAGGTCGCTGATCAGCTCATTTTGGGCGTGCGCATTGCGCTTGATGGTCGCCAGTGACTCGTCGAAATCGGCGGTTCCCGGCTCCTCCAGAGAGATTAGCTCCGCGTGGCCGATGATCGCGTTGAGCGGCGTCCTCAGCTCGTGACTGAGAGTCGCAAGAAACTCGTCCTTCATCTTGTTGGAGCGCTTTGCTTCCTCATAGGCACGCTGGGTTTCCCGAAACAGGCCGACGTTCGCCTCTTCAGCCCGACGGAGCTCGCTGATGTCGGTGTTCGAGCCGAACCACCTAAACACTTTGCCACTCGCGTCCTTGAGCGGCTCGACCCTCGTCAAAAACCAGCCGTACTCGCCTGTATGCTTGCGAAGAGGGAAGGTCATCTCGAATGGCTCGCCTGCTTGCCAGCGTCCCTCGACCTCGCTAAGAACGCGGTCGACGTGCTCTGGATGGTGAACTTTCTGCCAGCCCCAGCCCTCCATCTCCGCCAGTGTCGTGCCGGTGTAGTCGTACCAGCGCTGGTTGTACCAAAAGATGTGACCGTCGCCGTGCGCCATCCAGCAGAGTTGCGGGATCGTGTTGGCGAGGAGCTGGAAGTTGGCCTCGATCTCGGCCCAGGCGACTCGGGCCTTGAGAAGCTCGGAAATGTCGGTTTGCACCGTGATCGCGCCGTGAATATCCCCGGTTGGGCCCAGGACCGGCGCAGCGCTCAACATCGTGCTCAGGCGGGTCCCGGGCCGGTCAAACGGTTCGATTTCGACGATGTCGCCATAGACCGTCTCGCCGCGAAGCGCGCGGGCCATGGCCCATTCTTCCACCTCGAGTGGCTGACCGTGGCGTTTTGAGTTGTCTGCCCACCAACCTTTGTACTGCCGATACTCTTCCACCCACTGCGTGGAACTGACTGGTCCCCATATCTTATGGTTGCCTGGATTGTTGCGAACGATCATCCCTGTCGCGTCGGCGACGAGTATTCCGTTCGGCGCCGCTTCCAATACGGCATCGAGCCGCCTGCGCTCAGTCTCTGCCAATGCGGCGGCGGATATAGCACGCAACTCGCTCTCACGTCCTGCGGCAGCAGTTGCCTCTACTTGCGCCTCGATTCGCTTTCGGCTCGTGATGTCGTCGACGCAACTGATTAAATGCTGTGGAATGCCGTCGCCGCCCCTTTTCGCCGACGCGGTCACGTTGACCCAGACGACCGCACCGTCTGACTTGATATAGCGCTTCTCCATGGAGAAGACCTCAATGTCCCCTGCAATCAGGCGGCGCGTCTCGCTCCAGTCTTTCTCGACGTCATCAGGGTGGGTAATGTCGGCGAATGTCTTGCCGATCAGATCCGCTTCGTCATATCCCGTGATGGCGCACATGGCTCTGTTGACGCGAAGCCATTTGCCGTCGACGGCGACATGCGCGATTCCGACCGGAGCGAGATCGAAGGTGTCGCGAAACGCCTGCTCGCTCAGCCGGAGCTCTGCCGTCTGCCGTGCAATCTCGGCTTCCATCCGCATGTTGGCGCCGCTGAGCTTGGCATTCGCCTCGGTGAGGTCTTTGGTGCTCGGTAAAGCGAGGGCCTTTGGCATCAGCGGCCAAAGCATCAAGGCGGTGGCAGCGGATACGGCTGCCGTTACCGCCTTAACGGCGCCTTGGAATCCGTAGCTCGGATTCCATACGGTCCAGATCTCGACCGTGTGTGTTGCCCCGCAGAGCAGGATGAAGGCCGCGAACAGCCAGAACACCGCGCTGAAGCCCATGTCGCGCCGGCGCTTCACGAAATAGACGAGCGAGACTGGGATGGAGAAATACGCCGCAGCAATGACGGCGTCAGAGGCCACGTTCATCCATAGAATGTCGGGACGCCACAAGTAGCAGTGCCCGTGGGGCATGAAGGACGTCGACGAAAAGTAGTCCCAAACAGCGTTCATCGGGGGCCCTTTTTCCCGCCGCGCTCGGCGACGAAAACCTGAAAATCTCTTCGTTCGCGGCGGAGAAGATCCGTGAGGACGAGCTGCAAGACCTCGGGCTCGCTCAGTCCGAGCCGACATGCGATCGAAAGCGCGCGCCGCGGACTTGCGACTTTTCTTCCCAGCTCTAAATCGCACAGCGTCGCCGAAGAGACGTTTAGCAACGAGGCGAGCTCGGTTTGCGTCAGGTCATGCTCCTGACGATACTGGCGCAGGTACCCACCGAAGGAGTCGTCAGTCACTTCGTCTGCGGTGGTTTGAGTTGCAAAAGCACTCGCTTTGCGCATACCTTCGTTTACGCCATTCGGGCGTAAGCGGCAACAAACCGTTCATGCGGGATGCATCGGCATCCCGGAATTCCTAGAAAATCCGGTTCTCGGAGTTTGCACTGGGACCACCGCGTTGGCTACCAGCAGCCGCAATGCGTGCGACCAACTCGATGAGCAAACTCGCTTTGACGGGCTTGGCAAAATACTCGTCGCACCCTGCAGCAAGACAGTCTTCGCGATCGCCAACCATAGCTTTCGCCGTGAGCGCGATGATCGGAGTCGAGTAGCCCGATGCTCGCAACTGCTTCGTCGCGGCGTAGCCGTCGAAAATGGGCATCTGCATATCCATGAGCACGACGTCGAACTCGTACTCCAAGGCCTTGGCTACGGCTTCCGCTCCATTGCTTGCCAAGGTGACGACCGCGCCGGCCGCTTCGAGAAAACACCGCATCAGGCGCTGAATGTCCATCGCATCCTCGACGAGGAGAACTCGCACTCCCGCTAGCTCGTTTCCGCTGGCGCTGAACAGATCCACTGTCGCGCTAGACTTCGCCACGAAATCGGCCAACTTGACCCCACGAAGCATGCGAAAGGCATCTAGGCGACCTGAGTCGATTGTGACGACGAACGTACTGCCTTCGTCGATATGGCTGTCTTTTAGGACAACGCCGCCGCCTAGGGCCTCCGCCAAACGATTCGCGAGAACGAGACCAAGCCCGGTGCCGCCATACTTGCGAGTCACCGAGCTGTCGGCCTGACTAAAAGGTCGAAAGAGCCTGCTCTGTTGTTCGGGAGTGAGCCCGCAGCCGGTATCTGAGACGGCAAACCGCAGAAAGGACCGGGGGTCTTCAGGAGACGCTTTCACAAGCGAGATGATGACGCTGACGCTGCCGCGCTCGGTGAACTTGATGGCGTTGCCGACGACATTCAGGAGAATCTGACTGAGGCGTTTCGGGCATCCCGAGATCGACTCAGGGATGTCGCCGTCGATGACGACGTCAAACCCTAAGCCACTGGCCTTGGCCCTCTCGCGCAGCGGAGAGAAGATCTCGGCCAGCGCTGGGAAGAGCGGAAAAATGACGCGCTCGACGTCGAGCTTGCCCGCTTCAATCTTCGACAGATCAAGGATCTCGTCGACCAGCGCAGTGAGGTGCTCGATGTTCCGCTGAATGCCGCCCCGGCAATCGAGAGCGTCCCCACTGGACTGAGCGCTCCGTCCCAACAACTCCGAGTATCCCAGAATCGCGGCCAGCGGCGTGCGGATCTCGTGACTCATGTTGGCGAGGAAATTGCTCTTCGCGACGTTCGCCGACTCGGCGATCGCTTTGAGAACCTCGAGCTCCTCCTTTTGCTGCGTGATCTCGGCGAGACGCAGATTGAGCAGCTGCCGCGAATGATGCAGCTCGACGAAGACGCGCACCTTGCTGGCCAGCACGCGAGGATCAAATGGATTGGGGATGTAATCGACTGCCCCAGCCTCGTAGCCTTTGAACATCTGCCGCTGGTCGGCCTCGCCAGCCGTGACGAAGATGATGGGAATGTGACTGCCCTCCCGGCGACCGCGCATCAGCTCCGCCAGCTCGAATCCGTCCATTCCCGGCATCTGGATGTCGACGATCGCGAGCGCAAAATCGTGATCAATGACGTGGCTAAGCGCTTGCCGACCGGAGTCGGCCGCAAAAATCTCGACGTGGGGACTAAGACTGAGGATCACTTTCCCCATGGCTTTGATGTTGGCGGCCTGGTTATCCACGACCAATATTTTCGCTTTCGCAGGGGTCAGGCCTGCAGCCTTCGTGTTCTCAGGCGCCATTGTTTCGACCTTTGCTGTGCGCAAACAGCGCAGAGATCTGTTCGAGTGATGCGACAAAGTCGACAGGCGTCGCGTTGATGGCCGCCGTGGGCATCGCCGGCGCCTCTGCCGTCGTCGGATCTTGCACGATAGTGTAGCCACCGTGCTCTTTGATCGCGCCGATCCCCGCTGCGCCATCGCTATTGCCGCCCGTAAGCAGGATGCCAACGAGCTGCTCCCTATAGACGCGCGCCGCAGATTCGAAAAGGACATCGATCGAGGGTCTCGACCAGTTGACGAGCTCGTCGGTGCTCAGGGCGAGCGTTCGCTCATTTTCGATCAGAAGATGGTAGCCAGGCACGGCGAAATAGATGTGACCCCTTTTGATCGGGGCTTTGTCGACGACTGCTTCGATCGGAAGCTGGCATTCGGCCGCGAGAAGCGACGGCAATAACATGACGGCGTCGGCAGGGAAGTGCTGCACGACGAAAACGGGCGCGCCGAAGTCGACGGGAAGGCTGCGCAGCACGATCCGCAAGGCGTGGATCCCGCCGGCCGAGGCGCCGACGACCATCGCTCCCAGTGCCGGGTCCACGAGCATCATCGAACCTCACGCTTTTGGTAGATGCGCCCGGCGTGGCTGACTTCAGCAAAGTGGGGCTCGTAGTCCGTGAACTCCAGCGATTCTCTTGATCCAATGCAGAGAAACCCCTTGAACAGCAGGCTTTCGTGAAAAATTCTCAATGCCCGACTCTGCATTGGCTTGTCGAAATAGATAAAGACGTTGCGGCAAACAACGAGGTGTACTTCGGAGAAGACTTCGTCGGTGGCGAGATTGTGTTCGGCAAAGACGATTCTGTCCTTCAACTCCCGCTCGATTACGGCGGCTCCGTAGCTGGCAGAATAGTAGTTCCCGAAAGCCTCCCGTCTTCCTGCTCTCTGGTAGTTGGTCGTCGCTTTCTGCATATCGGACGCAGAAAAAACGCCCGCTCTCGCCTTCTGAAGCGCCGCGGGGTTGATATCCGTCGCGTACAGGGTCGAGCGTTCGAGCAAGCCTTCTTCTTTGAGGAGAATCGCCATCGAGTAGACCTCCTCGCCCGTGCTGCAGCCGGCATGCCAAATGCGAATGGACGGGTAAGTCGCGAGCACTGGCAAGACGTCCGTCGCGAGCAGGCGATACACCTCTGGATCGCGGAACATCTCGCTGACCGTCACGGTCAGCTCGCTGAGAAGCCTTGAGAAGAACGAGGCATCGGTCAGGACTTTGGCCTCGATCTCGCCGATGGTCGCAAAGCCGAAACGATCCGATGCCCTTAGGATTCGGCGTCGGAGCGAAGCCTCGGCATAGTGCCGAAAGTCGTAGCCGTGCGTGACAAGTATAGCGTCGATGAGTCGCTCGATCTCGCGATCCTCTCGACGGCTGTCCGGCACGGCGTTCATTCAAAATCCCTGCGGAGCAAGCCAGACGCTGACCAGCGAGAGAAGGCGCTTCGCGTCGATCGGCTTGGCAAGATAGTCGCTGGCCCCCGCCTCGATGCACTTCTCCTGATCGCCTTTCATCGCTTTCGCCGTCAGGGCGATGATCGGCAATTTCCCAAAACGCGGTTGCGCACGAATCCGCTTCATCGCCTCGAATCCGTCCATGATCGGCATCATGATGTCCATCAGCACCAGATTGTGATCAGGGTTCTTCTCCAGGCGATCAAGCGCCTCCTGGCCGTTGCGAGCGACCGAAACCGAGGCTCCCTGGTCTTCGATGAGGCGGCTCAGAGCGAAGACGTTACGCATGTCGTCGTCGACGAGGAGGATCATGGCGCCAGCCAAGACTTGATTTCGGTCGCGAAGCTCTTTGAGGATTTGCCGCTTTCCCGGGGGCAGCTCGCTTTCGATCCGGTGAAGAAAGAGGACCATCTCGTCGAGAAGGCGCTCGGGCGATCTTGCGCCTTTGATGATGATGCTATCCGTGTAGCGTCTTAAGTTCTCCTCTTCCAGACGCGAGAGCGTCGTTCCCGTATAGACGATGACAGGCGGGTGCGAGAGGCTGCTGTTCTTGGCCATCTCCTCTAGTACCTTCATCCCCGACATATCCGGCAACCTGAGGTCGAGGATCATGCAGTCGAACGCCGTCGTTCGTAGCTGGTCGAGCGCTTCTTTGCCACTTCGCACGCCGACCGTCTCGACATCCTTGAGGTCCGAGATCAGAGACCGCATCGCGTTGAGCTGCGTCTCATTGTCCTCGGCAATCAGCACTTTCTTGAGCGTCCCCGACGCTGCGCGCTCGAGCCGCAAGAACGCCGCGCTGAGGGCCTTCGCGTCGATCGGCTTCATCAAAAAACCGACCGCGCCGAGGTGGAGGGCGTTTTTGCGGTGATCAAAGCCCGACACCACGTGCACGGGGATGTGTCGCGTCGCGGGATCTTTCTTGAGGTGCTCAAGGACCTCCATGCCACTGAGCCCGGGCAGCTTCACGTCTAGAATGATGCCGCTGGGCAAGTAGTGACGCGCGTCTGCGAGCCCACTTTCGCCGTCCTCGCTGAGGACGCACTTGAACCCAAGCTCGTGCGCTTGCCGCACCAAAATCTGGGCGAACGCCGGCTCGTCTTCGATCGCCTGCATGCACTTGTCGCCTTTCGCCAGCGTATCGCGGTCGTCGCGAAACGCCGCGACCCGCGGACGCTGCACCGTCGGTGCCGCCGTCGGACGAGCGGCCGGCCGTGTCGGACCGGCCTGACCGTTCTCAACCGCCGACGGCCTCTTTTCGCGCGGTTTCATGCGCTCCGGAAGGAACAAGGTGAATGTGCTGCCCTCACCCTCGACGCTCTCGAGGGAAATTTCGCATTGGAGAAGCACGGCGAGCTCGCGTGAGATCGAAAGCCCGAGCCCGGTGCCACCAAACCTTCGCGCCGTCGTGCCGTCGGCCTGCTTGAAGGCTTCGAAGATGACTTCTTGCTTGTCTTTCGCGATGCCGATGCCGGTATCCGAGACCGCGATGGCGATCGTCCTGGGACCGTCCGGAGAATGCCAAACACGCAAGCCGACGGTACCGTGCGCCGTAAACTTCAGCGCGTTCGAGAGCAGGTTCTTGATGATCTGCTCGAGCCGCTGCCGGTCGGTGAAAATCTCCTTGGCGACCGAGGCCCCGATCGTCACCTCGAGCGCTAGACCCTTCTTCTCGGCGGTTGGGCGGAAGACGCGCTCGAGGTGATCCGTGAGCGCCTCCAAGTTGACCATCTCGGGCTCGAGATCGACGGTTCCGGATTCGATTTTGGAGAGGTCGAGAATGTCGTTGATCAACGCGAGGAGGTCGTTGCCCGCCAAAACGATGGTCAGCGCCGAGTCCACCTCGTCGTTGGAAAGCGTGCCACGCTTATTGTCTGAGAGCATCTGGGCAAGGATCAGGATGCTGTTGAGCGGCGTCCTTAGCTCGTGCGACATGTTCGAGAGAAACTCGGACTTGTATTGGCTTGCCAGCTCGATCTCACGCTTCGACGACTGCAACAGCGCGTTGGTGTCCTGGAGCGCTTCCTTTTGCTCTTCGAGCAGTTGCTGCTTGCCCTCGAGCGCAGCATTCGTTTCTTCGAGGGCCGCTTGCTGTGCCTCCAGCTTACTTGCCTGCGCCGTCAATTCCTGGTTGGCGGCCCTTAGCTCCTCTTGCTGCGTCTGGAGCCGCTCGCTGAGTTCTTGGGACCGGCCGAGGAGCTCTCGTTGATGTCTTCGGCTCGTCGTCAAGTCGATGGCAATGCCGATGTTCTCGGGGATGATCTCGAACAATAAGCGAGCATTCGCGGAAAAGGGCTCCACGGAGCCGAGCTCCATGACGCCGTTCAACCGCCCGTCAAAGAGGACCGGTATCGCCACGATGTAGCGGGGCGTCACTTCGCCGAGGCTTGACCTGATTTTCATGTAGTAGTCGCTCGGTACGTCGCTTAGCTCGATCATCTTGAGCTGGGCCGCTGCCTGGCCGAGCAGGCCCTCGTGCGGCGCAAACAGCTCGGCCTCGCCGCTAGAATCGGCATAGGCATAGATCGCCGCACGCTTCAAGGATCCGCCATCTTCGGCAAGGTAAAACGAGCCGATCTTCGCGCCGACGAACTCGGCCATTTGTGCCAGGAGATTGCGGCAAAGGACCTCGGACGATTGCACGCCGCGCATGGCCTCGTTGATCGCCGTCAAACCCTTGCGAAGCCACGCCTCGGATGCCAGCTTTTCGCTCAGCTTCTGCGCCTCGATCTCATTGTCTTCGAAAGTCTTCTGCGCAGCTTGTAGCTGAAGATTGAGGCTCTGCGACTCGGCGAGGAACTTCTGCTGACGCCGGCGGCTCGTGGTCAAGTCGATCGCAATGCCGATGTTCTCGGGAACGATGTCGAACAGGGACCGCGACACGGCCGAGAATGGCTCCAGCGAGCCCAGCTCCATGACGCCGATCAGCCGCCGGTCGAAAAGCACGGGAATGGCCACGATGTAGCGCGGGGTGATCTCGCCCAAGCTCGATTTGATCTTGAGGTAGTATTCAGGCGGCACGTCGCTCAACTCAAGCATCTTGAGCTGACCCGCCGCCTGGCCGAGAAGCCCTTCACCGAAAGGAATGGTCGCCGCCGAGCTGCCGACGCTCGAGTAACCATAGATCGCCACGCGATTCAGACAATTCAGCTCGTCCGCGAGATAGAACGAGCCGATCTTTGCGCCGACGAACTCGGCCATTTGCGCCAGGAGGTTGCGGCAAAGATCCTCCGACGACTGCACACCGCGCATGGCCTCGTTGATCGCGGTAAGCCCCTTGCGAAGCCATGCCTCCGTCGCAAGCTTCTCACTCAAGGCCTGCGCGATCACTTCGTTGTCCTCGAACGTCTTTTGCGTCAAGATAAAGGTCGACATGATGTAAGCGACGACCCAAAAGGTCGTGACCCCGAACGCTCGCGCCAGCGAATTGATCCACAGGGCGCCGTCCCCGTGTGGGGACTGAAAGCGGTCTAGTACGACCAGCATCGTACAGACCGCGGCCAGGACGAACGGAAAGCGGGGTTTGCGGGAGTACAGGCTGAGAGCGATCAGAATGATGTAGAGAATCCAGACCGCCGTGCCGCCAGGGGTCACGAGGTCGATGGTCGCCAAGATCGCCGCTGAGGCCAGCAGGCCAGCGATCAACGGCCAACGCTCGTTTCTCCGCGCTTCTACAGCCATGCCAACACCTCCGGCGACGTCGCCCTGGCCTGAGGCGATCTGCAGGAGGCGGGGTGTTCAGTTTGGATCTTAATCCTCTAGCATGGCGGCCATTTGAATGTACGAAATGCTTTATGAACATTTTCAGTTGTAGTCTATTGACACGGGCACCACGAAGCACCTGATACAGCTGCATAAACTGAAGCACCAGACCCTCAGAGTGCAGATGAGATTCCTACCGGAGCGTGCTCGACTAGAATCGATACTGAGCGCCGATTCCGACGTCGTCCTCAGTCAACATCACGCCCGCCGCCCACGCCCAGGCTGGACCATACATCAGGGAAACCTCGAACTCCGTCTTCGCCTGCTGCCTGAACGCAACTTCGACATCTGAGAAAGACGTTTTGGTCCATTGGAAGCGCTTTTCGAGATCGAGTCGCAACTTGCCCGTGTGGTCCACAAGCACCCTCGACTCGACGAGCATCGGCAGCACGTAGGCAACGCCGGCGACACCGCGGTTCTGCGTCTCTTCGTACTCAGGAAACCGCGTCGCGCCGACGACGAGACTTAGGAAGTTGGAGAACCAACGACGATAGAAGACGTCGCCCTCGATCGCATCGACGTCGTCGTAATCTCCCGCCTCGGCATGGAGCTCCAGAGAATCCCATGTTCTCGAAAAGCGCAGACTGAGCTGCGCACGATTCGTCCCAGCCTCGACCATTCCGTTGAGATAGATGTGGTCGTGAAGATGCGGATCTTGTGTTTGGTACTGAGCTATGTCAGCCCTCGGCTTGAACGACGAGTACTTTACGACCCGCGCCATACCGGTTTTCATATGGTACAGATTGTGGCAATGAAGCATCCACTCGCCTGGCTCGTTCGCCAAAAACTCGATGGTCCGCGTTCCATGGGGTGGCACATCGACGGTGTGCTTGAGCGGGGACGAGTCGCCGTTGGCGTTCAAGACTCGGAAGAAATGCCCGTGGAGGTGCATGGGATGATGCATCATCGTCTCGTTCACAAAAGTGAAGCGGACGACCTCGCCTTCGCGAATCTCGATCGTTCGGTCCTGATGGATCGCCTTGCCGTTGACGTGCCAGACATAGCGCTCCATATCTCCCCCAAGGACGAGCTTCACGTCATGCCGAGGGATGGACTGCGGAAATGCCGTCGAAGCACGAGACTTGAGCTGATCGACTGACAAAGTGTCGACCACGGCGCCGACGGCTGGCGCCGCGCCGTGACGAGTGTGATCCATCGCGCCACCGTGACCGGCGTGCTCCGAATGGTCGACAGCCTTTTCGCCGCCCGACACTGGCTCCTGCGCCGCGCCGCCGTGGCCGGCATGCCCCCCGCCGCCGCCTTGATCCATCGAAGCGTACAAATCCGGCAGCGGTTTCTTCGGGGCGGCCACCTTCTCACCGTTTCCTATCCATCCAGACGCGTATCCGGTGACATCCTGGACCGTCGCACGAAGCTCCGTGCTCTTCCCGGCTGGCACCTCGAACAACACGTCATACGTCTCGGCCATGCCCATCAGGATCTCTTTCGCCGCTACCGGCTCGATGTCGACGCCGTCGGCCGCGATCACCTTCATCGGCTCCTGCCCGAGCGACACGTAAAAGTAGCTCGACGCGGCCGCATTGATGATCCGGATGCGGACCTTCTGCCCCGACGCTGCGGCCGCGAGCTGAGTCTCCCGCTCGCCGTTGATCAGGAACGCGTCGTAGCCGACGTCGGAGAGGTCCATTCCTCCCATCCGCGTCCACTCGTTGTGAAGATAGGCTCCAAGCGAACCGGCCTGCAGCGCGCCAAACCAGGACCGCATCGAGTCCTTTTTGTAGAGATAATAGTCGCCGTCCTTGCGTAGATTCTTCACGATCTGGTCGGCATCTTCGTCTGACCAATCGCTCAGAACGACCACCAGGTCCTTGTCATAGGCGATCGTCTTCTGCCGCGGGCGGATGATCAGCGCGCCGTAGATGCCCTTCTGCTCCTGCAGCTTCGTGTGCGAGTGATACCAATAGGTGCCATGCTGCCGAATCTTGAAGCGGAACGTGTGCGACTTTCCGCCGAGGATGGGCGGCGTGTTGACGTAGGCGACGCCGTCTTCTTCGGGTGGCAGCAGGATGCCATGCCAGTGAATCGAGACTTCCTCCGTCAGCTTGTTGTGGACGACGATCTCGGCGTCGTCGCCTTCCGTAAACTCAAGCGTCGGCGCCGGAATGCCGCCGTTGATCATCAACGCCCAATCGACCGTCACTTTGCCGCTCAGGTTGATCTCGCCCCTTGAAGCGGTGAGCTCATAGCGGACTACCTTCGCGAGTGCCGGCTGGCTAACTCCGACAAGTGCCAGCAGCAATAGCTGCAGAGCGAAGGATGGTGGTCGTATGGCTTTCACTGGATCCCTTTCCATTCAGTTCGCATCTCGCAACTAATACTTATACGCTTGGGCCGTATGGCGAGGACCACGCAGGAACGTCTCGTGACGGCGATCGACGCAGCCGGATACGAAGGGGCAACCGTCACAAACTGATCTTTCGAACGTCGCGGCTGCCTAACTCCGATGAACTGATGACATCGGAAAATTCTTCGGCGACTGGTTCCTAGCGCGCGGTCATGTCGGGGCACGCGAGCGCGGTTCCACGCCGTGCCCCTGCCGTTTCAACGCCTCGCTCCTTCCACGAGAAACCAATTCATCAACAAGCTTTCCTAGCTTGTCGACTGCGACCGGTTTTGACGCGAAGCAGTCGAAACCTTCAGACAATGCGTTCTCTCGAAAGCGCTCGCCGAACGCCGAAATGGCCGCAGCGGGTAAATATTCCCCCGTATCGGACTCTCGGCGCCGAATGTCGCGAATAAGAGACAGGCCGTCACCATCCGCCATGGCGATATCACTAACTAGGACGTCGGGACGCGCGGACTCCAGGAGATCCAGCGCCTGGCGGCCCGACGACGCCGAGATGACCGTCGCGCCAAGCCGCTGCAAAATCCGGCAGTAAAGCGCCTGTAGGGACGCAGTGTCCTCGGCCACGAGGATCGTGATGTTGGCGAGTCTAGGAGATGGCGACATTCTTTTGGCCCAAGGCTGGCGGCAGCTACTCTGGGCGAGCGCTGCCATTTGTGTGCCGAATGCAAGTTGCAGGCCCTCATAGCAACCGAAGGTTTGGGTCAGCGCGCGCCCTGCATTCGCTAATCACCTCGATTTGCGAGATTGTGATTGGAGCGCTGGGAGCATCCCTCAGCTCTCATGCGATTGGTCGCCCTGTACGGCGTGAAGTGGCTAGGGAGAAAGAAGGTTCAGATGCGGCTATCGGAGTTCATTCAGTCAAATCAAGAGGAGATCATCGCGGAATGGGTCGCGTTCGCTCGCAGTCTTTTGCCGTGGGCTGAAGGCATGAGCGAGGAACAGATGCGAGATCATGCGGTAGAGCTTCTCAACGCCGTCGTCAGCGACATGAAGTCACCGCAAAGCGGGCATCAACGGTCTGAAAAGTCCAAAGGCAACGCGGAGGATGGGGAGCTTGCAAGCGTCGGGAAAAAGCATGCATCCGATCGTTTGGCGACCGGGCTCAACCTCAACCAGTTGGTATCAGAGTATCGCGCGCTGCGGGCGAGTGTTCTGCGGCTGTGGGAGGAAGCGCAAGGCGACAAGCAAGGGGAAGTGACCCGATTCAACGAAGCGATCGACGAGACGCTCTCGACCTCCACGGCTCGTTACTCCGAAACGGTCGACAACACCCGGGAACAATTCCTCGGCATCCTCAGCCACGACCTGCGCAATCCCATTGGCGCGGTCACCATGGGCGCAGCACTTTTGGTAGACTCGGACGATCCCAACACGGTCGACATCGCCACTCGGATTCTCGATAGCGGCGAGCGGATGAATCGGATGGTCAGCGACCTTTTGGATTTAACACGCACGAACCTTGGCTCTGGCATCCCGGTCACGCGTAAGCCCACTGAGCTGGCATCGGTGTGCCGGCAAGTGATTGCGGAGCTTCAGTTGATTCATTCGGACTGCCCGCTCCGATTCGAAGCCATCGGTGACCTGAGAGGAGAGTGGGACAGCGATCGGCTCGCCCAAGTCGTCTCAAATCTCATCGCCAACGCTTTACAGTACTGTGCGCCGAAGAGTCCCGTTACCGTCCTTGCCGAGCAGCGCGGCGACGAGGTCACGTTGCAAGTCCACAACGACGGATTGCCGATCCCCGAGCGCATCCTGCCGACGATCTTCCGACCGATGGTTCGTCATCAGCCGGGCGGCCAAGAGCACGACCACAACAAGTCCGGCTTGGGGTTAGGGCTCTTCATCGCCAGCGAAATCGTAACGGCACATGAAGGCACCATCAAAGTGACTTCGACTCAATCGGGCGGAACTACGTTCGTCGTGAGCTTGCCGCGGGGGGCAGGCTCGAAAACAACGGGTGCTGATCGACCACCTCGGCGCAGAGAACGGCCCGAAACGGACGTTCCCCACTTGTAGTCGATCTTGGCGCCGGAGCCCCCCCCCTACGGGATCGTTTCGTATTGTCTCCAACGCGCTGTCACGGCATGCTTCCATGAGAGCTTCCACCATTGCGCCATCGCCGTTTTCGCATCGAGGGTCAGCATGCCTTGCCAAAAATTCCGTGTCGCCTTCATCTCCTGCCTCGCACTCGCCGGCACCGCTTGCAGAACTCCCGACTCCAGCGCGAGTAAGCTCCGCGAGAGCACGGGCGCCCTCGCGGAAGCAGGCGCCACGGTCAACTCGGCGAAGATGGCGAGCGATGGCCAATCGATCATCGTCAACGTTTCGCACGGCGGCGGCTGCGGCGATCACGACTACTCGCTCGCCGTCGGCGCCTGCCAGGAGACCTATCCCGTGAGCTGCTCCGCCAAGCTCATCCACATGACCAACGACGGCTGCGAAGCGTTGCTCACGGCCGACGCCGTCATCAAGCTCGTCGACGCCAAGCTGAACGACGCCTACTACAGCGGTGGGACGCTCCGGATCTCCGGCGCCGGCAACTCGCAGGCGAGCGTCAAGCTACCGGTCCTGACGGGCAGCGGCGGTGGCGCGGGCGCGGGTCCGGGCACCTCTGGCGCGATGTTCATCGCCGGTGCCAAGATTCTTTCCGGGAAGTACGACGCTGCGAAAGGCTCGATCGAGCTCGAAGTCAGCTACGGC
Source organism: Pseudomonadota bacterium (assembly GCA_031416315.1). Taxonomy (GTDB): domain Bacteria; phylum Bdellovibrionota_B; class Oligoflexia; order Oligoflexales; family CAIYRB01; genus JANOTL01. The sequence continues at coordinate 38,917 of JANOTL010000111.1, read as the reverse complement.
GGCGGCTGCGGCGACCACGCTTTCGAGCTGAAAGTCGGCGCCTGCCAGGAGACCTCCCCCGTCGGCTGCACCGCGGAGCTGATTCACAAGACCAACGACGCCTGCGAAGCCCTGGTCGCGGGCAAGGCGAGCATCAAACTGAAGGACGCGAAGCTCGACGACGCGTACTACTCCAAGGGCGGCCTGGTCATCAAAGGCTCGGAAGGCTCCAAGGCCTCCATCAAGCTGCCGGCCCTTCCCCTGCAGGGCGGCGGCTCCGGGGGTGGCGCCGTCGGCGGCTCGACCGGCAACGCCAACCTGTTCCCCGGCGGCGCCAAGATCAAGGGCGCGAAGCTCCGCGCCGACAAGAAAGCGATCGAGATCGACGTGACCCACGGCGGCGGCTGCGGCGATCACGAGTACTCGCTGAAGATCGGCGCCTGCCAGGAGACGTTTCCGGTCAGCTGTACGGCCGACTTGGTTCATATGACCAATGACGGCTGCGAGGCGCTTCTAGCCCAGAAGGCGACGATCGTCCTGAAAGACGCGGGGCTTTCTGAAAGTTATTACAGCAAGGGCTCGCTGACGATCAAAGGCGCGGACGGGAGTAAGGCGACGGTCAAGTTGCCGTGAGGCTGCATCGCCGCATGCGACTCGCGATCCACTTAGCCCTCATTCTCGCGGCCAGCCTCGCTGCTGGCTGCAAGGCCCGGCGCGAGAACTCGTTGGTTCTCGCGCATCCGTCCGCCCTGCCGTTCACGACGAAGCCACTTTACGTTTTGATCGGCGGCCGCGGCTCGTGTGGCACGTTGACGCACTATACATTTGGCGCCGGCGACTACGTCACACCGTTCAACGGGTTGCGTTTCGGCGAAGCCTTCGCGGCGCACGCATCCGGATCCACGGCATCAGCTCACCCTTCGACGCTCATCACAGATTTTCGCAACGACCTCATGACTCCAGAAGAGCACGAGCGCTATTGGCGATCACCAGCCACGAGCGACAACTACGTCTTTGCCTGCCATTCGTCTCAGCTCGATGGGACGCAGCAGTTCGTCTGGTGGACGGAGGCTAATGCTCGTCCGGAGGCAGAATGGAGTGGCCTCGGCGTAGGCGACAGGGCAAAGCGTTACGGTCGCATGGGCTTTCGTCGATTCGTCGTAGAGCGCCCACCGGGCGATCCCTACGGCGGGATGCCCGGGCTTTCGGATTTCGTCGCAGACGTCGCTGCGTCGGCGAAGCGCCTGAATCCGGACGACGGCCTGCGCCCGATCTACGTCATCGGACATTCCATGGGCGGCTCCATGGCGATGCGCCTTGTCGCAGCGTTGGCCGACCAGCCCGAGGTCGACGCCCTCGGTCTTCAGACGCTCGATCCGATCAGCGCCAAGGGCTGCCCCTCGAACTTTTGGAGCGGGATCACCGCGACCCAGCCGGAAGGATGCACGCGCTTTCCAGCCGACGCTGACACGGCCGCCGTGCGCCGCCGTCTCGATGCGGGTCGCGAGCGCGCCGGCGGACGAATTGCAACGCTCGCCAACTGGATCAATTATTGGCAGGGCCCTCGGTTGGCAGGTAGCGAGAGCCTGGTGACGGATCGAAATCAGAACGAGCTGCCGGAGCCCGTCGACGCGAGCGACGATCACAGCTACTCGAAGCGTTTGCATTCAGGGCCATCTCCCGCAGGCAGCGCGGACCTCGACGTGCGCGTCGTCTATCGCGGTGTCCTGATCGACGGCTTCAAGTCGCACGGATGGCTCGCAAGCGCCGGGGGCATTTGGCGCTGGAAGCCGCGGCGGGTCGGCAAATCTGGATTGGGTCGGCTGGTCGACGCGTCGCGCTTCGGATATGTGATCCGCTTTCAGGCGCTCGCTCTAACGCGCGGCGACGAGGCGGTGAAGGAATGGCGCGAGCCGTGGGATTATCCGCAGGATGCGCTACCCCTCCAGGGGGTGGCCGACGACGCCTCCGTCTCCCCGTTTGCCGACCTACCTCCAGAGGTCGTCGTCGATACGACGATGACGCCCTCGAGGGGCGAGGCGCAGCTTTTACGGACTGCTCCTTAATCGCTTCATCGACGCCTCCATTCACGCATCTTGCATTTTATACCTTGAACCCATTGCATAACCGCAAAGGCGCCAAGGCATTGAACCGCAAAGGTCGCGAAGTGCGCAAAGACTTGTTAATTCGGAGGCACTGGCATGTCTGCTAAGATGCCGTCAACCCCCTCAGGCCAAGACGTGCCGGTGAAGAACACCAGCGCCGTCGCCGCGATGACGGAAACGTTCGCAATGATGTCGTTCCGCGAGCAAAGCCATACTGAGGACATGTTGACGTCATCGTTCTTGTGCCGAGTCAACATGTAAAGGCAAGTGGCATTCGCAACGAGCGCGAGCACGCCGATGGCCCCCATCAAGGTGACCTCCGGAGTTACCGGGTACACCGTGCGATAGATTGCCCGCGCAAGGACGACGCCCGCAGACCCGAGCATCAACGCACTCTTGAACATCGCCGATCGCGCTTTGGCACGCATTCCCATGTTGATCACATAGAGGCTCGACGCGTACGCGAGCGAGTCGCCCAACATGTCGAGCGAATCACCGGTCAACGAAACTGAGTCAGCGATGATTCCGGCAGTCATCTCGACGAAAAACATCACGAGGTTGATGGCGAGCACGATCCATAGGACGCGGCTCTGCGCCTTCGGCATCTTTTCCAGGTCACAGGCTTTGTTTTGACAGCAGTCCGCCATGATGGCGCCCCTTTTCCAAATTCCGACTAGGTACGACTCATCCGCGTGCACTCATAAACACCACGCGCGTTCTCGGCCAAAAGCTCTTCCGCTAGTCGGAGGAGTTGCCGCACACGCTTGTCGCTCAGCTCATAGTAGACGTGACGCCCGTCTTGCTTGGCGATCACATGGCCGCAATCTCGTAAGCATGCTAGATGGTTCGAAGCATTCGACTTCGACAAACCTGTGGCATCGACGATCTCACTGACGGCCAATGGTCCGTCGAGTAGTGCCTCGAGGATACCGATCCGCGACGGGTCGCCGAATCCTCGGAAGAACTTGGCCATGAGGTCGGAGCTTTTGACTTTGCCTACGGTGCTCATCAGAGTCTCACGAACGGTTCAACATATTGACATAACATCACGCACTGATATGTAAGGCAAGCGTGGAAACGAATCCCTCACACAACCAGGAGATTTCTACGTGAAACGAAACCTTTGCGTCGCCTTGATGGCGCTTGGACTCGCAACGAATGCATTGGCGGAGTCAGCCATCATCGAGCTCGACGGCAAGAAGTTCGCGGAAAGCGATCTTCCGCCCGACGTTCGCAACGCCCTGTTCGATAGCCGCCAGGAGGCCTTCGAAAAGAACGTCAACGAGCTGAAGCAGTTCGCGGTCCGCCTCGCATTGGCGAAGGCGAAGGATCCGAAGGTCGACCCGAAGAAATTGCCGCCGTTCGAGACCCTCCTCACGCCGAAGAAGCCGACGGATGCTGAGGTTCAGGCATTCTTTGAAGCCAATAAGTCCAAGCTTCCCCCGGATTCGAAGCTCGTCCAGTACAAGGCCGACATCGCGCGCCATTTGGAGCAGCAGAGCGTTCGTGAATCCTTCCAGGCGAAGATCGCTGAGCTGGAAAAGAAGGGTGGCTTCAAAGTCTTGGCGGCGGCTCCGGACGCGCCCGTCGTGACGTTTGACCTTTCCGCCTATCCGAGCCGTGGCCCGAAGGACGCAGCCGTAACCCTCGTCGAGGCATCCGACTACCTGTGCCCGCACTGTCAGGAAGAGCATCCTGAAGTGAAGGCCGTTCTCAAGGAGTTCGGCGACAAGATTCGCTTCGTTCAAGTGAACTATGCGCTGCGGCCTGACGGCTTCAGCGGCGAGCTGGCTCGGGGCGCGCATTGTGCTCGTCAGGTAAACGAGGAAGCTTTCTGGAAGTTCCACGACCAGGCGTTCTCGATGCGTTTGCAGCAAAGCCCGACGCCGGATCGGGCGAAAGTGGTCGAGGTCGCAAAGGCGGCCGGTCTCGATACGAAAGCCATCGAGCAATGCCTTGCGACGCCAGAGGCAAAGGCGGCGGTCGACAAGACGGTAGCCGCGATGAACGAGATCGGGGTCACCGGCACACCGACGTTCTTCCTTAACGGTAAGAAGCTGCATACGGACCACGTCAGTTTGAAGGACGCCGTCAGCAACGCATTGGCCGGAACGAAGCAGTCGCACTGAGGGTGAGTCGACTGTCGATTGACTCGACAGCCCGTCTGGTGATCCGAGTCAGGGCTCCACACGCTAATTTTCTGGGTAAGTTCATTCGGTTATGGCCGTAGGCGAAGCCCTCGCGGAACGGAGCGGCGATTGCACAGCAACGTCGCCCGCTCTTCGAGCAGGTCCCATCGTCGTCGCCAGAAGCCGGAGCCCCCCGTTGCGATCCTTCCCTACACCCCTCGCCTGCAGCCTCGTCCTGTTCCTTGCGGCCGCATGCCGCGAGAACGGGCCGTCAGCGCCGCAAACATCGCAACGCGTGGCTTCGGCCCCCGAAGCCGAAGTCGTCCCCGCGTTGCCTACTGCGACTCATACGATTCCTCCGGCTACACCACAGGCCGAGCCGCTCAAGCGCAGCGTCCCCATTGAACTTCCTTCGGAACAGGTCGCGGACCCCGTTTTGGGCCTCAGCCTGGCCGAAATCCTATCAATAGCGTCAGCCCATGGCTTCCCCGTTCAGGAAAAGATCCACGAGGTCCGCCAAGCGGAAGCCGAGATCGCACGCATCGAGTCCGGACTCCTCGTACCCAGGGAAGAGGAGTATTCCGAGGGCGCGGGCTCGGGTACTGGCTCCGAGGATGGAACGGGCAGTGGATCTGGTAGCGGCACCGGAACCGAAGTCGCCATCGTCATTCACGGCCCCCGCCTACTCGATCCGAGCGAGCTGGAGCAGATTAACGCCGCAATCTTCCAATTCGAAGCTGAGCGCAGCGCTCTCTCCCTGACGGCCGCGGACCATGCAAACGCGGCCCACCGCGAGTACCTCGATCTCCAGTCGGAACGAAGCAAAGTACGCTCCGTGCGCTCGATGCAGTCCTTTCTCGCGTCGATCGACGAGATCGTAGCGACGCTCGTCGCTTCCGGGGAAGCCCCACCGACGTGGCAGGACCTCATCCGTGCTTCGACCCTGGAAAACGAACGGACTGCAGCCGATGCTTCCGGACGCCTCGCGGCGCGCGAAGCCGCCTTGGTGAGATCTCTCGGCAAATACCCCGGACGCGACCTTCCGACCTTCGCCGACGTGCCGATGCCCGATCTGACGAATGCCCCGGTCCCGGATCTTTCCGCCGCAATCGCGACCGCCGTCGCTCGTTCTTTCGCCATCTCCGAGCTCCGCCATCGTCGTGAGGCGATCGCCAGCCGGATCCGCGGCTTGAACTTCTTGCTCGTGACGAGCATCTTGCCGCCGGCGCAGATGGAGCACATCCACGCGATCGAAGTCGAAGAAGCGAAGGCAGAAGTGCTCGCTGCAGAAATTCGGGGAAGCGAAAGCCGCATCGGCGAGACGATCGTCGCAGCCCAAGCGGCACTCGGCGCTGTATCAACTGGATACAAAACGCTCGACGCATCCGTCGCCTCACTGGAGTCCGCCTTTGCCTCTGCGCGGGCCCAGCTCGAGAATGGCGACCTCGACCTTTTCGAAATCGTCGCCTTGGCGCAACGCCTCGTCGAAGCTCGCAATCAACGCGACTTTTATGCAATCAAATGGCTTGGTCACCAAGCAGACGTAGACCGCGCGCTCCTGGTCGGCCCCTACGAATTCCTCAAGCCGGCCGGAGGCACTCCGTGGTGAGCCAGACTCTTCGTCGCATCCTCATCGTGGCGTGCTCGCTGGCGATGCCCTTCGTCGCCTCGTGCACTCCGACGCCGAAACAAGCTCCAAAGAAAAAGATCGTCCAGGACAAGACGCTCCTTGCGCCGCTCAAGTTCGAAGGCGAGACGTTCGGACGTTTCGTCGGAACCCTGCAGCACGATCGCCTCGGCAAGGAACAGCTCGCGAAACTCGATTTCATCGCGGGCCGCGTCGCGAGCACTAATGAGCTTGAAATACGAGCGGTCTTGTCGCTCTACTTCGGCGGCTTTGACAGCCAAGAATACATCTCGTATCACTTCGAGAACGTTCGCTACAATCTCTTGACCGGGACCTTGGTCTTCAATCAGTCCGATCAGCTTCTTTCGCTGATCGCCTCGAAGTTTTCGGCCGCCGCGTTTTCTGCAGAAGTTCACGCGGGCTCGACCAAAGTTGGAATGTTGACCCTCAATCGGGCCGAGGCGAGCCCTGCACGCCCCTTGCTCGACCAGGTCGCCGGCGAATACCTCGGTAGCTGCGATGGAGCCTCCGCGTCGCTGCACATTTGGACGACTCGCACTCTTGGCGAAGCATCGCGCATCGGCAACCCATTCGGCACCTACGAAGTTCGCGGCACTCTCGGAAGTGCCGATACCGATTTTTGTGGCTCCAATCGTGACCAAAATTGCGTGACGGACGTCATCAAGGGTGGGACGTACGACTTCTTTGCCGGCTCGTTGCAGCTGACGGGCGCGCGGAACTCCTATGAGTGCTCGGTTGAGGGTCAGCACCTCAATTGCGGTCCCTGCACGTTCGACCGACAGAATACGTCGACGACCATCGCGTCCGTTCCGACGCCCCCGGTGAACAAGCTGCTCGGGACTCAAGGCGCCGACGTGAGGGAGCGCGCGTTCATCGAAGCGACCAGCGCGGGCATTGCCGGCGAATACGTCGGGTACGTTCATCACGAGCGATTAGACGTCTACCAGCGCGGTGGTCTCGAGATTCAGACGTTCCAGGGTAAAACGACGATGGGATCGCGCCTAATGATGGCGGCGAACGCGCGCTTGCACTTTGACGACGCTGCCGCAGCACCCGCGATTACTTACAGCTTCAATCAACGCGAATACGACCTGCGCGACCAAGCTTTCGTCTTCGAGCGCATGGTCGACGACGTCGACGCCATCATCCAAGTGACGGCGCTCGGCGGCGGAATTGTTCGCGGCGTTTGGTACTCGCAGCACTTCGGGCGCGTCGGAACCTTCGAGTTCCGGAAGTCCGGGTATTCGGACCTGCCCGAGGGCGCCCGCCGTTTCCAATCGATCGCCGGGACCTATCGGGCGGGGGCTCTCGAGCTCAGCCTTGCCACCAGGCTCGACACGACCCCGATCAGCAGCCTCAATCCGTTCTTTCCGATCAGCTTCGGCGGCCGTTTCCGCTTTCCCGAGGCGCAGACGGAATGGATTCAAATCGAAGCCGGCAGCTACGACTTCTATACCGGCAAGGTCGGCTTCACGACGAGCCGTGAGGGCCAGGTGTTTGCCGGGTCCTTCGATGCCGGGTCGGGGGAGCTGAGCATGACGAAGGCTTCCCGATCGGTTGCCACCTATCAGGAGAGTTTTGCTCCCGAGGCGTTCACGAGGCAGCCGGCTGCGACGATCGATTAGCCCCAGAGCCTAGCGACCCGCACCTCGATTTATCTATTGAGATCTGGCCGCTAGCAGTGTTGCAGCCAACTGCCTTCGGTGCTACCCTCGCGGCATTACGTCATGCACATGCGTTGCGCGGCAGGGCTTTGGTGAATTCGTCTCACACGACCGACAAGAGCTTTAGCTTGATGAGATGTCTCATCGGTCTGCTCTTGTCCGTACTCGTGGTCGGGACGCTGTTTCAGCCCTGTGTCGATGCCAAGGACGACCTGGCGGCAACGGAGCATCACGCCTCGTACTGCTTGTTCGGCTCCAGCGAGCGTGGTCCCAGCTCCCATTTGGCTGCCTCCGTGCGCGAGGCGCAGGACGACTTTTCTCAGCCCTTGAAGCTCGTGGATTTCTGCTGTTCGCTCCATTCTCGGCTCCAGGATCAGCTCCTCGTTGTGGTTTGGGATCCTCTTGGGAGCCGCTCGGCCGCCTCGCAATGGGACGCTCCGCATCTGGCCGCCCTTCGGACGATCATTCAGCTGACGTGATTCCTCGCCTTGCCGCGTCTCTGCGCCGAGGTTACGAGGTTCAAATCACGCTCTGCTGGTGAATTCGTGCGTGTCTTTCCCATTCTCGTCATCACAGGGATCGTCGGAGCCGGAGTTTGGGCGACGGTGGATGGGCGTGCTCCGCCTACGGCGCCGGCGGCGCCTGTGCCTGGGTCCGGCTCGATTCCGCCAGTTGCCGCGGTCGTTCCTGAGACTCCGAGAGCGCCGCACACCTTCGAGGGCACGCCGCCGCCCGCACTGGACCGAGCTCGCGACGCAATTCGGTCAGGGCGCGTTGCTGAAGGACTGGAGGCCTTGAAGGCGCTCGCAAGTCTCCAAGGTGCGGAGCCAGATCTGATCGTCGAGACCGCGCTTCTCGTGGCGGACCTAGACGCCGATCGGAATGAGGCCTTGCGGTGGCTGATGCTCGCCTCGGAAGCCAAGCCGGACGACAGCCTGATCATGGAGAAGCTCGTAGACGCTCTGAGAGTTGCGAAACGCTCCGAAGAGGTTCCTGCAGTCGTTTCTGCGTTCCTCGAGACGTGTAAGTCATCTTGTGGAAGCTCCCATTTGGCGATGGCCAGGCTCGCGATCGAAAGCGGCGATCTCGATGGCGCCAAAACCGAGCTTCTTCGGGCAGCAGAGGACGGATCGGTACGACAAGCGGCACTCCGTCAACTTCACGCCCTTTCCGTCGCGAGTGGCGATAGGGAGAAAGCCTTCGAGACAATGCAGGAGATCGTCGACACGATGGCTGCCCACGTCGCGAGCGTGAAAGAGCAGGGGGAAGACCCTGCGATTTTGGAAAGGGCGCTCGCGGTCGATCGCGAGAGCCTCAACCGCGCAACGTTGGCAAAGGAACGGTGAAGTCGCTGGCGGTCAGTCGGTCAGCGAGTCACATAGGGACTGTTTTCAAACCCGTGGAGAAAGTCATGCAGCAGATCTGGTCGGTACTAGGCAAAGCAGCATTCGTCTTCGTCTTCCTCCTCAACTTCGCGGCGGGTCCTGCACAAGCCCAAGACGACTCGGTCCGGGGTCTCTACAAGGCGGTCCTTCGCCACGAAGGCTCGGCCTTCTATCAGTATGCGAACATCACACTGCGCACTATCAACGTCGGCGGCCAGCTGAAGATCTCCGCCAACGTCAAAGTCTATTTCGGCGACTGGGATTCCAACGAGTTCATGACCTATGAGTACCCTGAGGTTCCGCTCAACGTGCTCACGCGGCAGGTCAGCATCCGTGACGACGCCAACGACGTCAGCATGATCGGCTTTCTGCGCGATGGCCAGATCACAGGCGAATGGTTCTCGTCGATCGTCGGCCGGGTGGGCGAATTCCAGGCCCAGAAAACCGGCAGTCCGGAAGCGCCGCGCGACGGCGTCCTCGTGCGCACCTTGTCGGGATACTACCGGGGGACGCTCACGAACACTAATCCGCAGTCCAATCTGCCGCCGCGCATTACGATGTCGTTCGTCACGACGCAGATCAACACGCCGACCGGACCCGAGATCAAGATCTCCGGCAACACGCGCCTCTACCTCGGTGATTTCGACTCGCAAGAGTTCGTCGAGCTCGCGTTCAACGACATCCAATTCAACTACTTCAATCGATTCATGACCGCCAAGACCGCGGAGTACGGCTTGACGTTCAAAGGAATAATGACCCATGACGGCAAGTTCGACGGCGTCGTCCTCTCCGACGGCCTCGGCGAAGTGGGTAAAGTTCTGATCAACCGCCTTCCGCAATGATTGAGGGGCTCCCGATGACGACACGATCGAGGAAACTCTGGCTCAGCATCGCGACTATCGCGTTCTTGCTTACCGGCTGTGCCGGAGGCTGCTCAAAGAAGAGCATGAGCGACCGCGAGGCGAATCGTGAGCAGCTGCGAGTCGATGCCGAGATCAAGCGTCGGGAGCTCACACGCGCCGCAGGGGAATTCCACGGCGAGATGATGCTGGGAGACGTTCGTCAGGACGTTTCCCTGCTGCTTGAAATGAAGGACGTGCCGGACACGTCGGCCGGGTCGATCGATCCGGTGCTCATCCCGGTCGTCGCCGGGTCCGTGCGCATGACCTACGGTCCGCGCGCTGACGGAGGCTTCATCGCCTTTGCCGTCGAGCGAGCCGACTTCGAGCCGAACAGCGGCCGGCTCGACCTCGTCGCCCAAAACGAAGTCTACAAAGATCTCGTTCTAGCGCTCGAGCGGACGGCGACCGGATACACCGGAACCTGGACGTCGCCGGCTTCTTCTAGCTCCGGTGCGATGGCCGTCGCGAGCGGGGACGCCCTGTCACTGCAGCCGACGACGCCGGAGCTCGGCGGCGAATACGATGGGCTCTTCGTTTGGTCCGACGGCAAAACTTATCAGCATGCGGCGTTGAGCATCGCGCTTGCGCAAGGGCTCCCCGACCGTTTCACTCTGACGGGGAATCTAAGGCTATCGACGGGAAATCCGGGAGGGGGCGAAAGCCTGCTCTATCCGTTCGACGCGGTCGAATTCAATCCGTTCACGCGCACGATCACGATGCGTAGCGGAACGACTGAGCTCGCTTACGTCGGGTCGGTCGCCGAAGACGGTATTCGCGGCGCGATGACATCGAAGCTCTTGGGCGACGTCGGCTCCGCAACCTTCCGGCGTGGCAAAGCTCCGGAACCCCCCGCGGGCGCCGAGGCGTTGCCGGCGATCACGGGAGCCTACTACGCGAGCATCGTCGACGAGAACCCGCAGACGCGGCTGCCGCCGCGCGCGCTCGTGACGCTGATCGCATCCTCGAGCAACGAGGATGCGGGGAACCTCGGTATCACTGGCAACTTGCGCCTTTATTATGGCAACTACGGGGGCAACGAATTTCTCGAACTGCCGTTTTCGCATGTTGAGCTGCGGCTCTTTTCTCGTCAGATCGTCTTGAAGACTGCAGACGACCCGAAACTGACGCTCACATTGTCGCTTGACGCAGCCGGCGTCACCGGCCGCATCCAAGAAGATACCTACGGCGAGGTCGGCATCCTGACCGGTACGCGCATTGCGCCGCAAGGCGAACCCGCATCGCTTGCCGGGGACTATCGAGGCTACTTCGATTGGGATGCCATCTCCGGCTACCAGACCGGGACCTTGACTCTTACGACGAGCCTCGGCGGCACTGACGCGCTCCGCCTTCGCGGAACGGTGACGCTTCTCTTTGGCGACGTCAGAGTCGACGAAAAGCTCGTCTATGTGTTCGATGCGGTCAGTTTCGATCCCATGACTGGCTACGTCGCCTTTGGCAGTGAGGACTCGGAGATCACGCTGAAGGGTCACCTAGACGCCGGCACGTTCGAAGGAGAATGGATCTCGGCTCGTCGCGGTCGGATGGGGGCCGTGCGCCTGGCATTGGCAGGGACCATTCCAGTGCCGACCGAAGCCGCACCCATGACGTCGCTCGAGGGCAACTTCGCCGGGACGATCGTCAGCACTAATCCCCAGGCGAGCTTACCTGAAAGCATGACACTCGGCCTCGTGACCAGCCCTGATCTGTCGAGCCAGCGCGGATTGAAGGTCGAAGGCTCGATGCGCCTTTACCTCAGCGAGATCGATTCCGACGAATACTTCGAGCTCGACTTGCGCGACGTTCAGTACGACGTCTACAGCCGCCAAATCAGCGGACGCGCCGAGGGTCAGATCACGCTGACGCTGAAGGGCTCCGTCGGGGCGAGCATGATCACCGGCACGCTCGAACACGCCAATTTGGGCGAAGTCGCCCGCTTCGAGGTCACTAAACGATGAGTCACTTCTTCGCCAACGCGTCGACTCTCTTGGCGCTCACGCTTCCAACGCTAGCTCTTGCTCAAACGGAGGACGAGCTCAGCATTCGCGCGTCCAGCAAAGGCTTGCTCGGTCGGGCGGAAGGGGTGCAGTTCGAGATCGACCCCAAACTAGCCAGTAAAATCTACGAATCATCCGTCAACTCGACCGTCAATGCCCCCGTTCGGAGCCAGCGCATCGGCATCGGCATTGTACCCACGTTCGGACAAATGGCGCCGTCGCAGCTCGTCTTGCGCAATGAGTATTATGAAGTCGATTACCAAGGTCAGGTCGACGCCCTCAACGGCGGCGGCATTCGGGCGGCGGTCGATTTCGCGGAGACGGCGAGTTTTTCCACGCGCTTCGATGTCGGTGTCTCGTACTTCTCGCGTCAGGCGATTCTCGAGGCACGATCGACGTCAGGGGTGCTGGCGAAAGACGACGTCGTCCTGACGGCAGGTATGGCGGTGGCCAGCGTCGAGACGGAGTGGCGTCGGCATCCGACAGCTTTGATCCGCCCTTTGGCTCGCGCCGGCGTGGGGGTCATGCGTATTGCGCAAAGCGGCAACCTCGACGGGATCGAGCAGTCGTCTACGGCGCCTGTGGCGAGTGCAAGCTTAGGGACTTCGTTGTTTCCGGCTCCGGTCGGAGAGCAGGGCTTCGATGGCGTGGTCGCTTCGGTCGGCTACGATCAAGCCTTCGCCGAAGGGCAGGAATTCAGCTGTGTCCGTTGGGACGTCGGCGCGCGGTTCACGTTCTGATGGGCCTGCGGATTACATTAGCATTTCCGGTACTTTTTTCGGTGTTCGGGTTGCTTGCTACGGCTGGCGCATCGGCGAAGGATAGCGCGGCCGACGAGTTGTCGGTCGCCGTCGCCACGAAACTGGCGCTGCCGATTTCAAAGGCAGAGGCTGCGACGCTGGCGGAAACGCTCGAGCTGGCCGGCAAAGTCGATCTCGATCCGATGCGCTCGCAGCACGTTCACGCGCGCTACCCTGGCGTCGTACGCGACGTTTTTCGTTCGGTCGGGGATCGGGTCCGCGCCGGCGAGGCATTGGCGCGGGTCGAGAGCAGCATCGGGGTCCAGTCCTTCGAACTGGCGTCATCCGTACCAGGAGTGGTCCTTGCGCGCAGCATCGCTGCCGGACAGTCCATCGACTCCGACGTCGAAGCCTTCATCGTGGCCGACGTCTCGACGCTGATCGCGAGGCTCGTGGCCTATCCTCGCGACTTGCCACGCTTCAACCAAGGACAACCGATCCACATTCGCTCCGCCGATCGATCCCTTACCGTCGCAGGGGCGATCGCGTACGTTTCGCCGTATTTGGACGAGCACAGCCGGACGGCGTACGCGCTCGTACCCATCGCGAATGGTGAGGGACAATGGCGAGTCGGTCAGTTCGTCACGGGCTCGATCGTCGTGGGGCGCATCGAAGCTCCGGTCGCGATCGCGCGGTCGGCGCTCGACCCGAGCGACCGCTCCCGCGAGATCGAGCTCTTCGTGCGCAGCGGGGAGGTTTTCAAGCGCCGCTCCGTAAGGATCGGACGCAGCGATCCCAATCTCGTCGAAATTCTCGGCGGTGTCGTTGCGGGTGAGGACGTCATCGCGCTACCAGTCGCGGAAGTTGTTGCGCGGGTCATCGCCGGGGCACGAAATGACGACTAGGGGAACTTCATTCGCATTAGTGCTCGCCTCTTCGCTTCTCCTCGCAGAGGCGACAGCGCTAGCGCAAAAATCGGCACCTGTACAGACTACGCTGAACCGATCCAAGCTCGACCTAGCCCAGGCAAAGCGCTACGCGGTCGAGAACAATCAACGCGTCAAAGCGCTTCGCCATGCCGTCGAAGAAGCCTCCGCCCGTCGTGAGCGCTCGCGTTCCGCATTTCGTCCCCGCGCGGGCATTGGTGCCGGTGCCGAGGTCGAAGCGGCGCCCCCTGAGGCCGAGGCCATTGGCATCGGCTACGTCTACGGAACGTACAACCTGTTCAACGGGTATCGCGATGTCTATCGCGATAAAATCGCCGAGCTGGAGATCGAAAAGGCCGCGACGGAGCTCCACGCGGTCGAGCATGAGCTCGGGATCGAGGTCGAAGCGGCGTTTCACGAATATCTCTTTCGGAAGACGATGATCGAGGCGAAGGATCGCGCACTTGCCCGCAACGAAGCCCATCAGGACCTCGTGAAGCGTAGCCGCATGCTCGGATCGATCTCGGAGACCGACGTCATGGAGTTCCAGCTCGAAGGCGCAACTCTGCGCTCCGAGCTCGTGGCGCTCAAGCAGGAGCTCGAGGATGCGCGAAGCGACCTCAAGCGGCTGCTTGGCGACGAGGTCGGTGCAGCAATCCGTCCGGTTGGCGAAATGCAGCATCAGCACGTCTTGGGGAAGCTGATGGATTACTTGGCGCGCTTGAAGACGACCGCGCGCCCGGTAAAGATCGCGGCGCGGGACGTTGAAATTGCGTCGCTCGAGCGTCGCGTCGCCGAAGGCCGAAGCCTTCCCCAGGTCGACGTCGAGGCTCGCTACGGCTATCAGGCGTCCGATCAGGGCGGGGGGGGCAACAAGCCGACCGCGACCGTCTTGCTTCAGGCTCGGCTGGAGCTCTTTACGGGACGCGATGCTTCGTGGGAAGAGCGCGAGCGCGAAGCGGGCTCATTTCGCGCCGAGGCCGAGCTGAAATACGAGATCAACGAGGCGATTCGCGACGTCGAGGTTCGCTTTCGCAACCTGAGCACGATCCAGATTCGGTCTGAGCTCGAGCGGGACGTCTTAGAAAACGCTCGACGGTACTATTCCTCCGTCCTCAGCGAATACAAGCGCGGATTCAAGAACTCCGCCGACCTGAAGGCTGCCTCAGAGCTTTGGTCCGAGGCGGAGGTGCGCCGCGTCGCCCTCGACTACGACTTCATCAAACTGCGTCTCGAGCTTGAAAGAACGCTAGGCGCGCCGCTCGCGATCGAGGCGATGCCGGGTTCGCACTCACACAAAGCTCCGAAGGACGGAGGTGTTTCCCCGTGATCAAGATCCGCGGTGGTGAATACCTTGATAAGTTGATTTCGCTCGGTCTGCTGGCCTTCGGGGTTGTCTGCGCCGTTCTCATCCTCACTGTGAAGAAGTCCGCATCCGGGGACGGTCACGATCACGGCGGCGGACATGACGCCGGCGGCGCAGAAGAGGCCGCCTCCGCGAGTGGAGAAGCCGCCCACGTCGAGGGCAGCGAGTCCATTGCTCTTGACGATGACCAGGTGTCGACTGCCGGAATCGAGCTCCTGAACGCAGCGGCCGGAACGGTTCGCTCACTGCTGCGCGTTCGAGGCCAGGTCGCGGTGAATCGCGATCAAACCGCGGAGATCGCCCCGCGCTTCGGGGGCATTGTGACGCGGTCCTACAAGAAGCTCGGCGATCGGGTCCGGCGCGGCGACACGTTGGCCTCCGTTGAGAGCGCTGCTACTCGCGCCGCGATTGAGGTCCGCAGCGGGATCGACGGCGTCGTCACGTCCGTCCGCGTCGGGGCCGGCGGCTACGCGTCGGATAAGGAGCCCCTCTTCGTCGTAACCGATCTGAACCGCGTCTGGGCCGAGTTTCTCGTGCCGGATGGGGACGCTGCGTTCGTCAAGGCGGGCCAGTCGGTGAGCCTTCGCGAGACGATGGGGACGGCCTCAGCGACTGCGACGATCACGTTCGTCTCGCCTTTGGTCGATGAAGACACCCAATCTCTCCTCGTTCGCGCGGTGCTTGAAAATGCCGATGCAAAGTGGCGTCCAGGTGCTTTCATCGAGGGTGAGATTGCGCTTGGCGAGCTAGCAGCTCCAGTCACGGTCCATCGCAGCGCGGTTCACGAGCTCAAAGGCGCGGACGTCGTCTTCGTTCGGCACGCGGACGGCGACGCTTTTGGCATTCGCCAAGTCGAGCTCGGCCGCGCCGACAAGGAGCTCGTCGAGGTCAAGAAGGGGCTGGCGGCGGGCGAAAATTATGCCGCTGCCAACAGTTATCTCGTGAAGGCCGAGCTCTTGAAATCGGAAGCCGGCCACGGCCACTGACTAACGGACCACCATGCTCGAACGCATTCTGAAAGCTTCCATCCGTAATCGATGGCTCGTGATGGTCGCCACGCTCGGCCTGGTCGCGTTCGGAGCGTACGCCTTGGTGCGCCTGCCGATCGACGCCGTGCCGGACATCACCAACGTCCAGGTCCAGATCAACACGGAAGCCCCCGGCTTCTCGCCCTTCGAGTCCGAGCAGCGCGTCACGTTCCCAGTCGAAACGGCGATGGCCGGCCTTCCTGGGCTCGAAGAGACGCGCTCGATTTCCCGTTACGGACTTTCTCAGGTCACGGTGATCTTCGCCGACGGCACCGACATTTACTTTGCGCGCCAGTTAGTGAACGAGCGGATTCAAGAAGCGCGCGGCCAGCTGCCATCGGGTCTCGAGCCGATGATGGGTCCAATCTCTACGGGTCTTGGCGAGATCTACATGTGGACCGTCACGGCGAAGGCCGACGCCAAGAAGGTGGACGGAAGCGCCTACTCGCTCACGGATCTGCGCGAGATCCAAGATTGGATCATCAAGCCGCAGCTGCGTACCGTTCCCGGCGTGACCGAAGTGAACACGATCGGCGGCTACGAAAAGCAGTATCACATCACGCCTCATCCAGATCGGCTGCTCGCCTTCGACCTGACCTTCCGCGATCTGGTGGAGGCCCTAGAGCGCAACAATGACAACGTTGGCGCGGGCTACATCGAGAAGAACGGTCAGCAGCTCTTGATCCGCGTGCCCGGCCAAGTCGCCGCAGCCGACGAGATCGGCAGCATCATCGTGAAGAGCGCGGGCGGCGTCCCCGTCTACATCCGTGACATCGCGGACGTGGGCATCGGTAAGGAACAGCGCACGGGCGCTGGGACGCGCGATGGTGAGGAAGTCGTCATCGGCACGGTGTTCATGCTCATGGGCGAAAATAGCCGCCTCGTTTCGCAGCGCGTCGACGAGAAGATGGAGATCATTCGGAAGACCCTTCCTGCGGGGGTTCTCGCCGAGACGGTCTATGATCGGACCGTTCTGGTCGACAAGACCATCGCGACGGTGTCGAAGAACCTCATCGAAGGCGCGATCCTCGTCATTGCCGTGCTTTTCCTCTTCCTCGGCAACATTAAGGCCGCGCTCGTCACCGCGATGGTTATTCCGCTGTCGATGTTCTTCACCGCGATCGGGATGGTGGAGCGTCGCATCAGCGGTAATTTGATGAGTCTCGGCGCCCTCGATTTCGGGCTGATCGTCGACGGAGCCGTGATCATCGTCGAGAACTGCATCACCCGCATCGCCGAGCGCGGTCACCGCCTTGGACGTGCGTTGACCATGGAAGAGCGCCTCGAAACCGTCTTCGAAGCAACCAAGGAAGTGCGACAGGCGACGATGTTCGGCGAGCTCATCATCATGATCGTGTACCTGCCGATTCTGACGCTCACGGGCGTCGAGGGGAAGATGTTCTTCCCGATGGCCTTCACCGTGATTGCCGCGCTACTAGGCGCGATGCTGCTATCAGTTACCTTTGTTCCGGCCGCGGTCGCCATCGCGTTGGCCGGAAAGGTGGAAGAAAAAGAAAGCCGGATCATGCGGTGGGCCCTCAGGGCATATCGCCCGGTGCAAGACGTGGCGTTTCGCTACAAAAAGGCGACCTATACCGGCGCCATCGTCCTCATCATCCTCTGCGGCCTCCTCACGACCCGGATGGGCAGCGAATTCATTCCGAGCCTCGACGAAGGCGACATCGCGACGCACGCCATGCGGGCTCCGGGAACGAGTCTTTCGCAGGCCATCGACATGCAGAAAGTTTTGGAAAAGGAGCTCCTTACCTATAAGGAGGTCAAGGCCGTCTACTCGAAGATCGGCACTGCGGAGATCGCTTCGGACCCGATGCCGCCGAACGTCGCTGACACCTTCATCATGCTTAAGCCACGTTCGGAGTGGCCGGATCCCAAGAAGCCAAAAGCGGAGGTCGTGGGGTTCATCGAGCACTATCTTCAAGACCTTCCCGGCAACATGTACGAGTTCACGCAACCGATTCAGATGCGCTTCAACGAGCTGATCTCAGGCGTTCGCAGCGACGTCGGCATCAAAGTCTTCGGCGACGACATGACCACGCTTCTCGCCACGAGCACGGAGATCGCCAGCATCGTTCGGGACGTACCGGGCGCTTCCGATGTGAAAGTCGAGCAAGTAACCGGCTTGCCGGTGCTCACGGTCAAGCTCGAGCGAGAGCGGTTGTCGCGTATGGGTCTAAACGTCGCCGACGTGCAAGAGGTCGTCTCGATCGCCTTGGGTGGTCGTTCGGCGGGACGCCTTTTCGAGGGCGATCGACGCTTCGACCTCGTAGTGCGGCTTCCGGAGACCTTGCGTTCGGATCTCGACGAGCTCGCGCGCCTTCCGATCCCGATCCCCGATCATGGGGATGACAACGCGAAGAATTCCGCTTCGAGCTCCGGCAGTCGCTTCGTGCCGCTCGGCTCCGTGGCCGAGCTCAAGATGGCGCCGGGTCCGAACCAAATCAGCCGCGAGAACGGGAAGCGTCGCGTGGTCGTCACGGCGAACGTCCGGGGGCGCGACCTTGGCTCGTTCGTCGAGGACGCACGCGCGACAATTGAGAAATCTGTTAAAATTCCAACGGGTTACTGGGTCGCGTGGGGCGGTCAATTCGAGCAGCTGATCTCAGCAACCCGACGCCTTCAGATCGTCGTTCCCATCGTCCTTCTCCTGATTTTCGGCTTGTTGTACCTGAGCTTCGGGAATGCGGCGGACTCGCTCCTCGTCTTTTCAGGCGTTCCCTTCGCACTCACCGGCGGGGTGCTCGCCATTTGGCTGCGGGACATTCCTCTGTCGATCTCAGCTGGCGTCGGATTCATCGCGCTGTCCGGTGTCGCCGTCCTCAACGGCCTCGTGATGATCATCTTCATCTCGCGGTTGAGGCAGGAAGGAGTTCCCCTGGTCGAAGCAGCTCGCCGAGGAGCGCTCGAGCGACTCCGGCCCGTGTTGATGACGGCGCTGGTGGCCTCCCTCGGCTTCGTGCCGATGGCCATCGCGACTGGCACCGGATCGGAAGTGCAACGCCCCCTCGCCACCGTCGTCATCGGCGGCATCGTATCCTCGACGATCTTGACTCTAGTGGTACTGCCTCTCCTCTACTGCCTGATTCACGGCAGGAAAAAGGAGTCGGCGATAGAGGTAAATCCCATCAGTAGGAGTGTCCCCGTATGAAAGCATCGAAGCTCTTATTCGCGACCGCGGTCTCGGCCCTGCTCGTCTCCGGTCAAGCCATGGCGGAAGGCGCTGCTCCAGCAGCGCCCAAAAAGGTCGAAGGCCACTGTCAGGTCACCAAGGACGGCAAATCCACGGACATCGACGCTCCTGCAGACGTCAAGGATCAGAAGAAATGGTGCAAAGACCAAGGCGGCAAGTGGGAGAAGGGCAAGAAGCACGACGCCCACAAGTAAGCTCGCTCGCTCGACAGACGTCGCGGCGTCCCGCATTGTTGCGGGACGTCGTCAGATAGGAGATTCCCATGTCTTCACGTTTCCTTTGCGTTCTTGCGCTGCTTATCACCTGCGTCAGCGCGACGACCGCCATCGGTGCCCCTTCCTTCGGCCGATTCAGCGGCACCCTCCAGCACGCCGCTCTTGGCCAACAACAACTCGCCAAGCTCGACTTTGTCGTCTCGCGCCAAGACTCGCGCGAGCTTCGCCTGGTCGGCATCCTCAGCGTCTATTTCGGCGACTTCTCCAGCACGGAGTATGTCACCTATCATTTCGACGACGTCCGTTACGATCTTCTGAACGGGACCTTGATCTTCGATCAACCCGATCAGGACGTCACACTCGTAGTTCGCTCCTTCAACGGTTCGCGGATCGAAGGCGAGCTGCGCTCGGCCGTGGCCGGCGACATCGGTCGATTGACCTTGAACCAAGGAGAGGCAGCGCATTCGACTTTGCCGTTGATCCAACCGGTTTGGGGCGAGTACCGCGGCATCTGCCGCGGCATCAGCACCCGGCTTCAGATTCAAACGACGCGATCTAGCGAAGGCGCCTCGGGCGGCGGCTCACCCTTCGGCACATACGACATCACCGCGCAGCGCGCGGAAGATGACCCGAGCGGTTGCCTCGGCACGACGACCAGCTGTGTCTGGAACGTCTATGATTCTGGGTCCTATGACTTTCACGCCGGGCGCCTGTCGCTTTACGGGCAGGCCAATGATCTCGACTGTTCCGTTGCAACGGACGGCCTGACCTGTAACGACTGCGAGCTGCGGCGCTGGTCGCGCGAAGCCGTGACGGCAACCGATCACGGGACGCCGCGGCAGGTGGCGTCGTGGCCGCGCGCTCCGGAGCCGGGCCGCGACGGCACGGCCGTCGAGACTCCCGTTGAAGGCATTCAGGGGGAGTACGTTGGGTACGTACATCACGAGCGCCTCGACGTGTTCCAGCCTGCCTCAGTAAACATCGTTACCTTTCAGGACTCCGATCCTGGCTCTGGGACGCGCCAGCTGCGCATGTCGGCCGTTGGAACGTTGTACTTCGGCCCCTATCGGTCGGCGGAGTCGATCGCCTACCGGTTCGACGAACAGACGTACAATCTGCTTTCGCCGCAGGTCGTCTTTCAACGGGTGGGCAGCGACGTCGACGCGATCGTTCAGGTTACGAGTCTCGCAAACGGGGAGATCAAGGGAGTCTGGTATTCGCTCCTCTTTGGGCGCGTTGGCGAGTTCATCATGCGTAAGAGTGGCGCTCCTGAGCTTCCGAGCGGCGCCAAGGTCTTCGAGCCTGTGGCTGCGCGATACGACGGCCCGGACTGGGTCCTAGGTCTGCGCGTGGCGCGTGAAAGCGCCTCCGACGGCAGCGCGAATCCATTTTCTCCTTTGAACTTCAAGGGGTACATGAGGATGCCGCAGATAACACCCAACTTGCCGATCGCCGGCGGCTCTTACGACTTCTATACGGGCAAGATGACCATCAAGTTGGAGAACGGATCGATCTTCTCGGGATCACGGCCGAGTCGACAGCGCCTGCTCCTCAAACGTCCGACGCCGGGTGCGGGGCGGCCCCTGTTGCCCCACGCGCCCCAGACCTACAACCTCGTCGCGCCCTGAGGCGGAGTCACTCATGTCGATCAAGAATTGTGTCTTTGCGGTCGCACTAGCGGCGGTGTCGGGAACGGCAGCGGCCGACCTAGGCTTCGAGTATCGGGTCAATCGTGTAGCCGACAAGATCGAGGACTGCGAGCCAATTGCGGTTCGCGTCGCCGCGCAGTTCACACGGGCAACGGGGCGCGCGGTCATCAGCTCAACGTGTGACGCCTACGTCCCATGGCAGCAGGATGTACTGATTCATTATGCGGGTGAAACGCGACTACCAGTCGTTTCGACTTGGGACGAGTGGGCGCATCGCCAAGGAATGTACCAAACGTACGCGCAATGCGCGGCTGACCTTGCGAATGAAAGCGCGACGTTTCAGCGATTGACGGGCCTAACGCCCGTTGTCGCTTACTGCTACTCGGAAAGCAGTCTGTCGGAAACGCCGAATCGCTGGGTTTCTCGTGTCGACGGGCTTGGCATTTCCCCCATGCAAGCTTTCACGATCGAGCAGTCCATCTATGGCGTACCGATCCAGTCGCTGGACGACATCGCGGACAGCGTCGCTCGCAGCGTCGAGACCTTCGGGCTACGGGAGACGCGGCTGATCGCAGATTCGGACGGCTACAGCGCTCGAATCACGCTGCGCTTCTACGCTCCGCGCCGCCCGCCGCTCAACATCGTGCGTTACACGTCGTACGTGAATCCGTCGGCGTGCCTCGCTGGCGTCTCTGAGCTCTCCGATGTCCTCGAAGCAGCAGGCGGAACGCTCATCGACTCGTTCTGCGTGCGGAAGGACTTCAGCGAGGTGACTGAGCTCTACTCCCTCGTGCATGTTCGCGGTCCATTTGAACGACGCATGATCGAAGGCCGCTACGCCAGCATGCAATCATGCCGCGCCGACCGGGAGCGACTCATACGCGTTCTAAGGGAAAGCCAGGGACTGGATCCGGCGGGTGCGATCTGCGACTACCATCAGGGCGAAATTATCGAGCCTGATGGCTTTGCGATGCAGGTCTACATCAGGAACTGAAGGCGCTTTAGTTGGCGCCTACGAGAAGCTGGTATGCACCGGAAACGACGACGCGCTCGCCTTCATTGACGCCGCCCGTTACGACGACCGAGGCCGGGCTCGTGCCGAAGCGGGTGACGACTGGCTTGGCCAGAAAGCTCTCGGGACCCGTCTGCACGAAGACCACGCGCTCACCGCCGCGGTTCATGACGGCGTCACGCGGCAGCTCGATCGCAGGGGCTCCGTCGGACCCCATGTCGAACGTCACGTTGCTCAACGCGCCGAGCGGGATTTCACCGGCTGAGTTGTCGAGCTCGATGAAGACCTTCGCCGTCAAGGAGCCTTCGTCGACGATCGTCTTCACGGCCAGCACTTTACCGGACGCGACGACGGTCGTGCCGTCGATGCGGACCTTTGCCTCGGTCGCCTTGCCCACGGCCGCTAGGTCGCGTTGAAACACCTCGGCGTCGACCCAGACTGTGCGCGCGTCGATGATGCGAAAGAGTTTCTCGCCCGCCTCGACCCGAGCGCCTTCGCGCGCCTCGACTTCCATGACGACTCCGTCGATCGGCGCGCGGACGTCGACCGTGTTGAGGCCTTCCACGCGCGCCAGGGTTTGCCCTTTGCGGACGGTTGTACCGAGGAGACCCTTCGTATTCAGGCGTACGAATCCTGCGGTCGGGGCACGGAGGGACTGGTCCAAATCTGGTTTGGGCGCGACGTGCCCAAAGGTCACGAGCGTTTCCCGGACCGGAGCCTTCGTCGCAGACACGGTCCGAACACCGACGAGAAATTGCGACTTCTTGGTCACTTGAACTTCGCCCGTCGCGCCGGCGCCACCCTTTATCGCGACGTCTCCGTGGCTATGCCCTTCGTTGGCGCGTGCATCCGACGGTGACCCGAACACCGGAACGAGAGTAAGTGCCAAAATTGCGACGGTCTTCTTCACTTGGTCGTCCTTGCGTTTGAGCTCGTTCGAATTGGCCACGGCTTGGGCCTCACGGGTCGTCGCTTCGAGCGCCTTGTTCCTCTTGCCGCGCCGGCCGATGCGACCAAAGACAAGACCCAGAAAAAACAAGCCCGCCATGGCGACGCCGCTCGTGGGCCCGTTCTTGAGCATTTCGAGGGGCGACTTGCGTGGCTGCGCGCCGTGGCCGTGCTCATGCCCCGCATGGTCGTCATGCTCCGCGCTTCCGCCAGAGATTGCGATGGCGTCGATCGCCTCCAGCTTGCCGTCCACGCTTACCTCGAGCTGCCCTTCGGGAAGGTCTCCCGGGATTTTCGCAGTGAAGACGCCGGCAGCCGCGGTCTTCTCGAAAGTCAGCGCCTGGACCTTCTCATCGTCCGGAACGAGGCGAGGCACGGCTCCCGTCCAAGGCTCGTTCGTCGGCTTCTTCGCGAGATAGACGGACGCCGTGCCGCCACTAGTCTCGATGACGAAGTCGAAGCCTTCACCTTCACCCGAGTAGCGGTGGATATCCGATGCGAGCGCCAAATTGGCTCCCGCCACGAATGCCGCAAGGATCAGGGTGTTTCTCATGGCTGGTCTCCGTTCACGAGCAGAAGCTCGATTGATGCCAATTGGGTGTCGTGGTCGGCGTCGGCAATGGCGACGTCGACGGCGAAGAGCTCGGCGAGGGTCTCGATGACTTCTGCGGGTCCGGTGAGGCCCTGGGCCATGCCCTTGCGGCTCACGACCAGTAGGCGGTCGAGTGCGTCACGTTGGGCAACGAGGCTTTCGCGCGTGGCCCGAGTGAGCTCGAGCTCGCGCGTGATCCGATCACGCTTGGTGGTCGAGATCAATTCAGCGGCGTCCGCTCGTGCAAGGAGGCGTGCGCGCTCGGCTTGGATCTCACGAGCTTCGCGCTGCGTCACGGCGCCTTGACCCAAGGGGATCTCCAACTTGGCGACGACCGCGTTCGATTTGCCCGTGAAGTCCCTTTGGACCCCGACCGAGCCATCCATTTCCCAGAGGCCTTGGCGCGCCGTTTCGCGGCTCTTGAGCGCTTCGCTGCGAGCTCGAAGAGCGCTCGACTCAGGGGAGGTCGAGGCCTTGGCGGGTGCTGAAGCGGTGACCGGTTGAACCGAAAAGGACTCGGAGGCGAGTTGAAGGCGCTCTTTGAGCAGCCGGCTCCTCGCGGTGGCGCCGATCGCCGCCGCATCGCGCTCTGCGGTCATTTTCAAAAGAAGGAGCCTTGCCTTGTGGAGGCCGAGGGTGTCGCCAGTCCCACGGGCCGTCGATTGCTCTGCTTGCTTCAAGACGGGCGCTAGAGTCGAGAGTCTCTCGTCGACCCGTGAGCGCACTTCGAGATCCCGCCCGATCGCCGCATAGACGGCGCCGAGCTCGCGCTCGAACTCGAGAAGCGTGGCCCGGTCGTCTTCAAGTTCGGCTTTGCTTTCGAGCTGCGCTTCGGCCTTCCGCGCTTCGTCGTCATCGCCAAAGACGAAGGTCTTGCCGATCGCGAGGCCGCCTACGCGCGTCTTCGTGTCTTCAGTTTCGGCCGAGCCTTCGATCTCCACGCGCCAAAGTCCCGCAGGTTCGCGTGCAGCTTGTGCCGCATCGGCCCAGCTTGCCGCGAGCGCCGCACGGCCTTCGCTTTGGAAGACCTTTCGGGCCGCTGCCAGCACATCGGGGAAAGAAAGCGAAGCCTCTCCCGCATAAGCGGGCATGGCAAGAGTCACTGCGATCAGTGATGCGAGGAAAGATGACCTCATGCGGCTTTGCCCCCGCGTCGGTCGTCGTCCGTCATGACGTCGAGCTCGTCTTCGCCCTTCTTGTGCTTGCTCAACGCTTTAGCAGCAGCTTTGCGGCCGAAGTTGTAGAAGATCACCGGGGTCACCAGGATGTCCAACAGCGTGCTGCTGATCAAACCTCCAAGGATGACGACGGCGACGGGGTGAAGGATCTCTTTGCCTGGATCGCCGCCGCCCATGGCGATTGGAACGAGGGCTAGCGCCGCCGTGAGCGCCGTCATCATGACTGGGACGAGGCGTTCGAGGCTGCCCTTGATGATCATGTTGCGGTCGAAGGCGTGGCCCTCGCGCTCCATCAAGTGCAGGTAGTGCGAGATCATCATGATACCGTTGCGCGAGGCGATGCCGCATAGGGTGACGAAGCCGACCAGGGTGCCGATCGAAAAAACACCGCCCGTGAGAAAAACGGCGACGACGCTCCCGATCAAGGCGAGCGGGATGTTGAGCATGACCTGTGCTGCTAGCGCGCCGGAGCCGAAGTGAAGGAAGAGAACCATGAAAACGCCGGCAAGCGAGAAGAGGGACAAGGCGATGATCGACCGCGTGGCGCTCTGTTGGCTCTCGAACTGACCGCCGAGGGCGTACGAGTAGCCTTCCGGAAGCTTCAGACCCGCGAGCTTTGCCTGAATGTCTTCGACGACCGACCCAAGGTCGCGTCCTGCCGTGTTCGCCATGACGACGATGCGGCGACGGCCGTTCTCATGGTTCACCGCGTTGGGACCGGTCGTTTGCTGGACCGTCGCGATCGCGTGCAGCGGTACTTTGCCGCCATCCGGAGTGTCGATGAACAGGTTTTCGAGGGATTTGATGTCATCTTTGGAGCCGTCGGCCAGGCGGACGTTGATGGCGATGCGACGTTGGCCCTGTACCATCTCACCGACGTTTTTGCCGGCCAAGGCCTCCTCGAGCCACGCCGTGATCGCACCAGCCGATAGGCCGTAACGCGCGGCGCGAATCGGGTCGGGAATGATCTGCAGCTGAGGAATGAGGGTGACCTTTTCGATCTCGAGATCGACCAAGCCCGGAATGCCGTCGATAGAGCCACGAACGTTGGCAGCGAGCGCCCTTAGCTCTGCCAGGTCGTCGCCGAAGATCTTGATCGCGATTTGGGCTTTGACACCGCTTAGCATGTGGTCGAGGCGGTGCGAGATCGGCTGGCCGAGGCTGATGGCTACGCCCGGAATCTCTTTCAGCTTGTCGCGCATGCTACCGAGGATTGCTTCGCGATTGCCCGCTGCGTGAGCGAGGTCGACGTCGATCTCGGAGTTGTGAACGCCCTCGGCATGCTCATCTTGCTCGGCGCGACCGGTGCGGCGCCCAGTCGATTCGATGCCGGGAATGGTCAACAGCTGCTTTTCGGCCAAGGCCCCGAGGCGATTCGACTCCGCGAGGCTCGTGCCGGGCGGGCTTACGACGAAAGCGGTAACGGTGCCTTCGTTGAAAGGTGGGAGGAATTCGCGGCCCATGGCGGCGATGGAGATCGAGGCGATCAGGACCATCGAGCTGCAGACGATGATGATGAGCTTCGGGCGGTCGAGGAGGCGCTCTAGCAGGGAACGGTCGGCGCGCTTCAGCCAGCCGACTAGGGCGCCGTCGTGGTCATGCGAAGCGGCCTTCGACTTGGGCAGTAGGAAGGAGCAGAGGACGGGCGTCACGGTGAGGGAAACGACGAGAGACGCGAGGATCGAGACGACGTAGGCGATCCCGAGCGGGATGAAGAGGCGGCCTTCGAGGCCTTCCATCGAGAAGAGCGGCAGGAAGACGAGGCAAACGATGATCGTCGCAATCACGATCGAGTTTCGCACTTCGGAAGAGGCTTCGTAGATCACGCGAAGCGCGGCTCTGGGCTCTGGAAGGTTTCGATTCTCGCGCAGCCTTCGGAATACGTTTTCGACGTCCACGATCGCGTCGTCGACCAGCTCACCGATGGCGACGGCGAGGCCGCCGAGGGTCATCGTGTTGATCGAGATACCGAAAGCGTCGAGGACTAGGAACGTGATGAGAAGCGAAAGAGGGATGGCCGTCAGAGTGATGGCGGTCGTGCGGAAGTTCATCAGGAAGAGGAAGAGGACGACGGCAACGCAGATCGAGCCGTCCCGCAGAGCTTCCTCGACGTTGCCGATCGCGGTCTCGATGAAGGTCGCTTGCTTGAAGAGCTGGTGAATCTTCACGCCCGCCGGAAGATTTTTCGCCGCCTTCTCGAGCTCGGCTTCGACGATGCGGGTGAGCTTGACTGTGTTGGCGCCGGGCTGCTTCTGAACTGCCAAGATGACGCCGGGATGTGCGCTGATGCTGGCATCGCCGCGTTTGGTCTGCGGTGCGAGCTTGACGATGGCGACGTCGCTCAGGCGCACGGCCGTGCCGTTGCGCAGCGCGACCGGCGTCGCGGCGACTTCTTCTAGGGATTGCACACGTCCGACGTTTCGGATCAATAGCTCTTGATGGCCGCCCTCGACGAAGCCGCCGGTGGTGTTGCCACCGACTGCGTGTGCTGCTTTTTCGACGTCTTCGTAGCTCAAATTGAGCTCGCGGAGCTTCTCGGGACGAACCTGGATCTGGACCTGCATGACCCCGCCGCCGATCGGGACGACCTGGGCGACGCCGGGGAGTGCCTGCAGACGCGGCTTGATCGTCCAGTCGGCAATCGAGCGCACCTCCATCGGAGCCAAGGTCTCGCTGGAAAGGCCGACGAGCATGATCTCGCCGAGGAGACTCGAGATGGGGCCCATGACCGGGACGATGTCCTCAGGGAGGAGCTCGTCGAGGGTTGCAAGCTTCTCGCTCACGAGCTGACGGTTGACGAGGAGGTCGGTGCCCCAGTCGAACTCGACCCAGACCATCGACAGGCCGATGGCGCTGGCGGAACGGACCCGAACGACGCCCGGAAGCCCGTTCATCGCGTTCTCCACGGGATTGGAGATCAGGGTCTCGACTTCCTCCGGCGCGAGTCCGCCGGCTTCGGCCATCACGGTCACGGTGGGACGGTTCAGGTCGGGAAAGACGTCGATCGGCAGCTCACGGACGATCTTACCGCCGATGACGACGGCGAGCGCGGTTAGCGCGAGAATCAGGAGGCGATTCTTTAGAGCGAAGGCAATGACTTTATCAAGCATGGCGTTCTGCCTTCACTCGTAGAGATAATTGACGCTGGCAGAGACGCCAGGGACCGTGGGAGCCGTAAACGATTCGCCGGCTCCGCTGAGGGTGAGCGCCAGCGCTGCTGAGATCGACTTCCACGTGTAGGTCGCTTGGATCAGAGTCACGTTCGTCTCGAGAGTCGAGGGTCCGAACTGATGTTTGACGTACGCGAGTCCAAGGCTGGCATTGAGGCCAAGCGCCTTGAGAAGGCGGTAGTTGGTTGTTCCCGTCAGCGAGTAACGGTTGAACTCCCGATCGCCCGTCCCGCCGCTCTCGATCGTATGCTCTTCCTCGCCGTGCTCCTCTTCTTGCAAGCCCAGCCCGCGGCTCAGGTTGATGCCGCGTAAGGTCGCAGCTGCCTCTTCTTCCTCTTCGACGATTACGGTCTTCGAGAACCAGCTCATGGCTAAGCCGAGCTTGCCGCCGAACGTGAACTTGCCGCGCTTCAAGGATGGGCCGGAGCTGAGGCTCACAGTCGTCAGCTTGTAATCGTCACGACTGGCTTTCGACACCGGGATCGTCAGACTGAGAGAGCTACCTAGACGGAGATTCTTGGCAAGGGGATGAGTGTGCGAGCCGCGCAAGGTTGGGTCGAGGATGCCCGCCTCCGGCGAGAACCCGAGCTCGAGCCCGGTTTCAATGCGCGGCGTCACGCGATAGCCCGCGCTGAGTGAAAGCTCCACCTCGGCACCGGCCTCCTCGGCTTCTTCTTCGTGCTCGTCCTCCTCGGCCAGGCGTAAGCCGTGTGCATGACCATGCGAGTCGCCGCCGCCGGCCGCAGCGGCTTTCCCGCCGAAGCCTTTCGATACCGCGAGGCCGGCGCCGAAGATGAAGGGCGAGCCATGGGCGTGGCCGTGGTCTCCGGAGGCCTTCTTCTTCTTCTTGGTGCCTTCTTCTTCGCCGCCGTGAGCATGACCGTGTGAGTGGGAATGGGCCTTCCTGGTCTTGCCGATCGCCGTCCGCTCTACGGTCAATAGACCGCAAAGCCCCAGCATCAGGCCAAGCCAAGAAAGTTTCGTACCTGCTCCCATCACATGCTCCTCAGCGTCTGGATCCACTGCTCATTCGTCGTGGTCGTGATCCGCGCCGTCGCCGTGGTCGTGATCATGGTCCTTGACCCACTTGCCCTTCATTTTCTTGCAGGCCTTGCGGTCCTTGACGTCGTCGAGGTCGACCATCTTTCCGTCCTTCTTCACTTCGCAGTGAAAGCCCTTTTTTTTCTTGTCCTGGGCCGTGGCGGTGGTCGTAGACAAGCCGACGATGGCGACGAGACCGAGAATGCGCGCGAACATCTTATCCTCCTTCGAACCGTGATTGGTTGCGATTGGACACGGGTGACAAACGCGGGCGAACTAGCTCCGTCCTTGACGGGGCTCGTTGCGCGCGTCGAGTGGCGATCAGACCGTGAGGACGATCGTGTCTACTTTTCGCTTCAGGACGTCAGTTGCATCCGGTCCCCAGTTAGGCCGCGATGTCGACGCAACTGGTGTCACAGAGAGACTCGCCGTGGCGACGTCGTCGATGTCGCGGCTCAGCCGTCCTTCGACCGCAGGCATGTGAGACGACAATCTGAGATCGTCGAATGATAGGACATCGAGGTGGTCGGTCGCGTGATCGTGGCCATGCTCGTCTTCACGACCGAAGGCGTCGAGAGCGGCATGCAGCAAAGCAACTTCGTTCGATGCGTTGCGGTCACCGTCGTGGCAGACGACCGACCCGAAGCCCAGGCTCGTTGAGACGAACATGATCAACAGCGCGAACGACAAGCGCGCGCGCATGCTTACTTTTGACCGTTTTCCTTGCCCGAAAGCCACCGGACGCCCCGTTCTCTCGCATGAATCGCGATTGCTATCGACGGAATTTGGCTTTCCTTGAGAGGTTCGCGGAACTTTCCGGAACTTCCTGAAAGAGGCTCAGGGTTTCTTAGGGTTGCAGTCAGGCTTGGTCGCAGATCCCGAGCCGGAACCGGAACCGGAACCAGATCCGGAGGCGCCATCGTGGTGATCCGAGCCGTCTTCATGGTGGTCGGAGCCTTCTTCGTGATGGTCCGAGCCTTCCTCGTGATGGTCGGAGCCTTCTTCGTGGCTCGAACCTTCGGAAAGGGAGTGCCCGTGGCCGTGGTCTTTGCTCCCGCTGCCGGACCCAGAGCCGTCGCAATCCTTACCGCCAACCCCGGGTTTCGGCTTGGCGTCGGCCGCCTTAGCGCCGTGCGCGTGGGCTTCGTGCTTCACCTTCCGCTTCTCGACCGTGCCACCTTGATTGCATGCTGCTGCCAAGGCCATACCGAAGAAGGCGGTGAGTGAAACGACAAGCTTCATGGTCTGAGTCCTCGGGGGCTCGAAGAACTTGAAAGACGTGGTCTCTCTTTCGGAAATTGCGAAAAAACCTTTAGGACCGATTCGCGTTCGCTCAAGGATCTGGCGTAAGTGGCCGAATTAGATAGAACTTTGGCTTGCAGAAGGTTCGGCGATGAGCGCGATTTTGCTGTTCTTCTTTTCAGGTGCCGCCGGTCTTCTCTACGAAGCTTCGTGGAACCGGCAGCTCGGCCTTCTGTTCGGTCAGACGGTGCAGTCGTCCTCGGTCGTGCTCGGGAGCTACTTCCTCGGGATGGCCATCGGCTACCGGTTGGCATCAAGCCGCGCGGCGACGCTGCGGCGGCCGATTCTCGGCTACGCCGCCTGCGAAGCCGTCGCAGCCGCCTGGGCCTTGGTGATTCCGTTCTTCCTCGCGTTGGCGAGCTCAAGGCTCGGCTTCGCGCTGAACGTCGAGGGATCACCTTCTCTGCAGGTGGGCGTACGGGCACTCTTCGCGTTTGCCATCCTTATGCCGTCGACGATCGCACTCGGAGCGACCCTACCCTTCATGGCCGAGCACGTTTCCCGCGACCGATCGTCGCAAACGGCCGTAACAGCTGCGTATGCGGCGAACGTCGCCGGAGCCGTCGTCGGCGTGGTGGTCGGGACGGTTTACTTGCTAATTTTCGTGGGCGTCACGAGGACGTCTTATCTCGGCGCCGGAATCTCGCTCCTGTGTGCCGTCGCGGCATTTTTCCTGCCGACGCCTGAGCTCGCGCGTACAGCGCCGAAGGCTCCAGTCACATATTCCACCGCGGCCCGCAAAGAGACGATGCGATGGCAAGCGCTTGCGGCGGTGTCCGGCGCCGGAATTCTGGCGCTTCAGGTGCTCTACACGCGGTTGTTTTCGCTGGTGCTCCACAACAGCGTGTACTCGTTCGGCGCGGTCGTCGCGGTCTTTCTTCTAGGCTTGGCCGGAAGCTCTGGGGCCATCGCGGCTTTGCGAGTAAGGGTCGATGCGGAGCGATGGCTGCACACCGCTTGTCAGGCTGGCGGCATCGCGATCCCCGGCTCTCTCGTCATGTTTTTGCTGCAGACGAAGCTCACCTACTTCGAGGGGGGTGACTCGTTTTGGAGTTACATCGCGTCCGTCTCTGCGCTCGTCGGCATGGTGATCCTCGTCCCCGTCGCGCTCCTGGGCGCCGTCCTACCGTTGACCTGGCGCGCTGCGGAGAAGCAGGAGAGCGCAAGCTCGGTCGTGGGACGCTTGACCGCCGTCAACACGCTTGCCGCGGCCACCGGCGCCTTGGTTGCGAGCTTCGTCTTGCTGCCGCTCCTCGGACTGTGGGGCAGTTTCGTCGCCGTTGGCGCGATGTATGCGCTTGCAGCGGTCGCGCTGTTTCCCGCGGGCAGGTCGCTCAGCAACCTCGCGGTAGGCGCGGCAACCTTCGGATTTGCGGCCCTGGCGGTCTTCACGGCGCGTGATTTTCACGGCCTCCAGGAGGACGAGCGGCTGCTGGATCGCTGGGAGTCGGCGTACGGCTGGGTCGATGTCATCAAATACGAAGACTCGGTCAATCGGCAGTTGCGGCTTAATGTTCATTACGGCCTTGGGTCTACGAGCGCGGTTACGATGGAGCGCAGGCAAGCCCATCTGCCCTTGATGTTGCATCCGAACCCAAAGGACGTGCTGTTCATTGGCCTAGCTACCGGTATTACGGCAGGGGCGGCGCTCGATCATCCTGAGGTCGAACGAGTCGATGTCGCGGAGTTGGTGCCAGACGTCGTTCGTGGCGCGGCAACGTTCGGCGACTACAACCGCAACATCGTTACGGACCCGAGAGCGAAGATTATCATCAACGACGGGCGGCATTACTTGCATGGGACCGAGAAGCGATACGACGCCATCATCGCGGATCTCTTCGTGCCGTGGGAAAGTCATACCGGCTACTTATATACTACGGAAAACTACGTCGCAGCCCGGGCGCGGCTGAACCCGGGCGGGCTGTTTTGCCAGTGGATTCCGCTTTGGCAACTTGGCGCGCGCGAGCTCGAGATGATCGCGGATACTTTTGCCGCGGTCTTTCCTACGACCTCGATGTGGTACGGGAAGCTCGATGACCACTGGACGATCGTAGGGTTGATCGGCTCCGAAGGTCGCCTGGAGGTCGACGCGGAACGGCTACTCCAACGCCTCGCGAAACGCCCTCCGCCCATACCGCGCGACAAGTCGTGGCTCGACGGGCCGAAAGAGTTGATGGAAGGCTACGCAGGGGACTGGCGGCCGCGGGAGGGCGCCGTCCTGAATACGGACGAGCATCCGCGTATCGAGTTCCTCACCCCGATCACGGCTTGGACCAAGGACTCTCGGCTCAAATTCGAGACGCTCAAGGCCTATCATGCCGACGTCCTGAGCAAGCTCCCGACCGAAAACTTCGTGCTACGCTCCGCTTCGGGCGAGCTCTCCGACTTCGGTCCAGCGCGGGTCGTTCAGCGTCGTCGCCTCTGGGGCGAGTCGGGGAAGGCTGCTGAAGACGCTAAGGAATCGATCGGGCGGTGAGGACTTTTCCTGCGAGAAAGTCGAGTGGAGATCATGAAGAGCATTTCAGCGCAGGAGTCCTTCGCGCTACAGTTTTAGACCACGCAACGAAGACGACAGCCCCGGCCGTCACGCACGCAGCCGAGCCGTAAACCAGGAGGCTGAACTGCTCTGGCCCCTCCAGCGACGCGCCGGCGCCGTAAAGCCCAAGCGTCGCAATGCTCGTCAATGCATTCGCAAAGCCGTTGACGCGCCCGCGTACAGCGGGATCGATCGTGACTTGCCGGATCTCCGTCTCGCCGAGGGAGAATCCGTACAACCCCACTCGCGACAAGAGCACTAGGCCGAGGAAGGCAGCCGCGAAGCCTGCGCCCGCGGCGAAAGCGACTGCGGCGCCGACAACACAGGCTGCCTCAAAAATAATGAGCGCACGGCTCGCTGCGACCAGGGACGTTCGCGCCAGGACCCATGGGAAGACGACCGTCGCCACGAGCCCGAAAAGCGCGCCTAGGCCGCGAAAAATTCCGACTCCGGCCTCCGAAAGATGCCCCTGAGTGCGTAGCCATGCCGTCAACAGAACCCCGTGCGGGCTCAACACCGTCAACCAAAGTAGGGCATACGCGATCATCGCAAGAGCGGCGGGCTGCGCCGCGAAGTCCCGCCACCCTGCGCTTAGCTTCGCGAGCACGGACTGGCGTTCCTTGCGCTCAGGCGCGGGTTTGCGAAGTCAGGATTGCGACCCGAGCACACCCTCGAGCAAAGCGAGCTCTGGCAGAAACGACACTAAATTCCACGCCGCGATCAGCGCAAATCCGAAGAGTGGAAAACTCTCAGTCGACAACGCGAGGAGCAACCCGGCGACGACGGGTGCGGAGACCTCCGTCGCGAGATCGATTCGCTTCAGCCAGCTGTTGGTCGCAGCAAGCCGATCGCGCGCGACGAGATGCGGAAGCCAGTCCTGGGAAATCGCGACGTCCATCAACGCCGCACCGAGGGAGGCCACAACTCCGGCAACCATCGCGCCAATAAAGAGCCAACTGGTCGTCGTCGACCCCCAAGGCGAAACGCCCGGTCGAAGAAGCGCCAGATTCAAGACACAGATGACTGCGAGCACGATTCCAAAAGACTGAGCCCCGATCCCGAGGCGAACCGCCGTCCTCCGATCGACGCGGTCGATGATGCTGCACATCGGCGTCACCAAGATCGTGTGCAGCAAGCGCACGACAAAATAGAACAGCGAGACGAGCCCGATTGCTCCGGGGAACACCTGGATCAGCGCGAGCGGCAGCGCAAAGTCCCACGCCTGATCCCCGCTGTGGGTCAGCAGGCGACTCACCAAAATTCGACGGGAGGGATCGCTCATGACGACGTGCTTTCTTGACCCTTCTCCTGGGAGGGCATACGCTTCTTACCATTCAATTGATCGACGGCAAATGACGCGAAATCGAGCCCGCATCATCGTTCTGATTCTCGCCATCCTCTGGATTCCGGCGACGTGGCGCGCGACTCACATGCTGACCGGCTACGATCACCTTCTGTTCCTGTTCGGCGTCGTGTTCTTCCTGACCAACTTCAAGGACATCACGAAGTTCGTCAGCGTTTTCACCGTCGGGCACTGCATCACGTTGGTGTTCGCCACCTTCTTCAAGATCACCGCAAACTACTTTCTGATCGACGCCGTGATCGCGCTCAGCGTTTGCTACAAGGGCTTCGACAACAACGGCGGGTTCCAGAAGCACTTCGGCATGAAGTCGCCGCACCTCCTCGCCGTCGTCTTCGGGTTCGGCCTCATCCATGGTTTCGGTCTCTCGACGCGGTTGCAGCAGCTCCCGCTAGGCGACGACACCACGGGGATCTTGATCCGAATCTTGTCTTTCAACCTCGGCGTCGAGGTCGGCCAGATCGCCGCCCTCGTCGCGATGGTCGCGATCCTCGCCGCCTGGCGTCGGTCGACCCATTTCAAGCAGTTCAGCGTGGCGGCCAACAATGCGCTGATCATCGCCGGCTGCTTCCTTTTCTACATGCAGACGCACGGCTTCCTGCACGACGTCATGCCAGACGACCTCAAATTCAGCGTCAACGAGCACAAGCACGTCCATGAGGACATGCAGCTCGAACAAGAAACCAAGGAGAACGGTCATGAAAGTCTCTAAGCTCGTCCTCGCGCTCGCCCTCGTTGCCCTCCCGGCATTCCGCGCACTCGCCGACGGCGGCGGCGTGGCCCACACCCACTCCCACACCCCGGCTTCGAAAGAGCAGATCCTCGACGTCGCCAAGAAGATGCGCGACAAGCTCATCACCGACGGCAAGGTCGACGCATCGTGGAAGGCGATCGAG
This sequence comes from Pseudomonadota bacterium, assembly GCA_031416315.1. Lineage (GTDB taxonomy): Bacteria > Bdellovibrionota_B > Oligoflexia > Oligoflexales > CAIYRB01 > JANOTL01. The sequence goes on along the minus strand of JANOTL010000111.1, from coordinate 3,944 downwards.
CCGGACAGTGCCGAGCAGAAGGAATTCGGCGAGAAGAAGAAGAAAAAGGAATGGGTCGTCACCTTCAAGGATCCGAAGGCGACGGACAAGGCGAAAGGAACGCTCTACATGTACTTCTCGCTGCCGGGGAACTACCTGGCAGCGAACTTCACGGGCAAGTAAACCAGCTCACGGGGCTCCGGCGCGCGGTGTCGTCGATCGCGCGACGCGGGAGCGCGTCGGCGCCCCCCCCTCTTTGCTTAGTGACTCGTGACGCTGAGCTCGTTGGTCACGGTCGTGACGCCAGGAGTCTGACGCGCGAGGTCCGTAATGATTGCCCGCTCGCTCTCGGTTTTCACCGGCTCGCGCAGCGTGACGTGACCACTTTGAGTGATGATTTTGACGTTCTTGCCGTACGTCGACATGCCATCACGCGCAACGACGCTACGTCGGATGGCGGCCGTGATCTCGACGTCAGTACGCGCGTTCGACTGGTCATCGGCCGTCAGGGTCGCGTCGTCGCGATCGACTTCATTGCGCTTGCTGTTGTCGACCTCGGTGCCGTCGGCGATCGGCTCGGTCGTGGTGACGGCGAGCTCGTCTGCACTTTCCACGCGCTTGGCGTCCGTACCCGTGGTCGTGTCGAGCCGCTTCGCTTCGGAACCGACCGGAACTTTGGCGGTGTCGACTCTGTCGACTCTCCGCTTGGTGGGCGCGCTTCTCTTCTTGCCGACGGTGCTCGACGGCGTCCCCGTCCCCTTCTTGTGACTCACGACATCACGCGGCTCGTGCGTTTCCAAGTGGGTTCAGGCGGCCGTGACAAGGGTAAGCGCTGAAAACAAAAGCAAATTTCTCATTTGGTCTCCCGATCGGTTGGAGTTGATCGCGTATCGCCGGCGAGGATGCAATGCGCGTGCCCCTTCTTTTGGCGCTTGCACACCCATACTCGGCGGCGCTCAAGCCTTCGTCTGCTTGTGCATCGCGCGCATCCACCAGTTGGCGTGTGCCGCCCTACGACGAGCCGCCGGAAAACGTTATCGGAAACCCGCGGAGCCGCGTCCCCTGCAACTCCCCATTTCATCACGTTTTTTTCGGCGAACGCCCGCACCCACGCGCCGCCTCGACCGGGCAAAGCCGGCGACTCGGTAAACACGGCGTTACCGCAGTTCTTCCCGACCCCCGCTCCTGCATGGTACGTGAGCAGCTCGAAGGAAACTCCCGATGCTGCTCGACTGCTATGAAGACTATCAGCCGTTTCTGCGTGACGTCCTCGCGCGCCGCCGCGCCGGAAATGCACGCTACTCTTTGCGTGCCTTCGCGCGCGATCTGGGCATCTCGGCGCCGCAGCTCAGCGGCGTCATGCGCGGCACGAAGGGCCTCTCGCCGGCGACGGCGACACGCGTCGCGGCACGGCTCAAGCTCGGCGGCACCGACCAACGCCGATTCCAGCGTCTCGTCGAAAAATCCGACGCGCGCTCCGCTTCGACCCGCGGCGCCGCTGCGCGAGACCTCGCCACCTCGACGCACGCCGCGGCTTTCCGCGAGCTGACGCTCGACGGCTATCGCCTGATCGCCGACTGGTACCACTTCGCCATCTTGGAGCTGACCGAGATTCCCGGCGTCGAGCTCGCACCCGAGCCGATCGCGGCCCTCCTCGGCCTCGACGTCGCCACCGTCACCGACGCCATCGACCGGCTCAAGCGCCGGGGCCTCCTCTGCCGCGTTCCAGGCTCTAAAACTAAGTGGCGCAAGACTGACAAGCACCTGACTACCTCCGACGGCGTCGCTTCCGCTGCCATTCGCGAAACGACGCGCCAACTCCTGCACAAGGCAGAAGAGGCCCTCGAGACGCAGACCGTCGACGAGCGCGACGTCTCGACCGTGACCTTCGCGATCGACCCCAAGCGTCTTCCCGAAGCGAAACGCGTGATTGCCGCCTTTCGCCGCCAAATGATCGCGCTCCTCGAGCAGGAGCCGCGCTCCGAGCTCTATTGCTTAGCCGTACAGCTCTTCCGCCTCACGACTGACGCCGCTCCCGAAAGGATCAAATCATGATGTTCCGAAGTTTCGTGCTCGCCAGCCTCGCGATTTTCGCCCTCAACGCCTGCGGAACGCAGGACCCGACGGCGGCCATGTCCGCGCTGAAAGCATCGGAAACTCGAAACGGCGGCTACGGCGTCGTCATCTCCGGGAAGCTCGTGTCGCTCGACCTCGCGATGCGTAACGTTCACGATGCGCCGTACGTCTCGGAGGGCGTCGCGAACACGCTCACGCCGGATGAAGTGCAGGTCGTCCGCTATTACGTCGAGCCGGTCTCGTCCCCGGCGGTCACCGCGATCGTGCTCGCGAAACTGTCGGAGATGCGCGGCCGGCTGGCCGACGCGGGCGCCTACTTGCCCGTCGGCCATCTGATCGAGGCGATGGCGACCTACACCTGGGTGCCGTCCGACGCGGGACTCGAATGTCTCGACGTGCACGACGACGACAGCCCGTATCCGAACAAGAAGCAGGTCGCTTATCGCTATCAGAGCACGATTCGCTTCTGTCGCGACTTCGGCTTCCTCGACGCGGGTAACCAGGCGGCCGTCATCGTCCACGAGCTCGTCTACGCGGCGCTGGCGGAGAAGTCGGTTCTGATCGACTTCGTCGGTTTCTTGTTCAGCCCGTCCTTTCAAAGCTTCACGGCGCCGGCGCGGAGCGAGATGCGCCGCCACGCCGACACGCTCGGCACCAAGCTCGCGACCCCGCCGAACCATTGGGCGGTGGTGACGCGCGTCGGGAGCGTCGCCCCGGACGTCGCAGCAAGCTGGAACGTGCCCGTGGGTTGGACGGCCTGCTTCGGCGAAGCGGAGCTGCCGCCGAAGGGCACTCCGGGCTGGCTCCTTTGGGGCAGCGATTCGGGCTGCTCCACGGGGGAGACGAAGCTCGGCAAGAACTCGGTCGTCCTTCCGACGGATACCGCGGTTCCTGGGCAGCTGAAAGTCGGCGACCATCCGGTCGGCCGCATCGGTGGAAGCGCCGGAGAGCTGGGGGCGCTCTGCACTGGGGTCTATTCCGGCCTTTGCGCGCTCGTGTTCGCCTGGGACGGCTGGTACCTGAGCTTCGGTTCGGCGGCCGACGACATTCACGAAGCCGCGGCCGCGGGCAACCTCGAGCGCTTGCAATACTTCCTCGCGAACGGCGTCTCGATCGACGCCCGGAACGCCGACGGTCAGACGCCCCTTATGATCGCGGCGAAGGCGAAGCAGGCCGTGGTCGCCGAGTGGCTCGTCGAACGCGGCGCGGCGCTCGAGATGACCGACGACCAAAGCATGAAGGCTCTGGCGCATGCGCTCAACGCGAAGGCTCACGAGATCGTCGGTCTCCTCGCGGCCAAAGGAGCGGATGTCAATTACGGGAGGCCACTCCTCGGACTCATCGGTGGACCGAACCCCTGGCAACCGTGCGATGTCGCCATGATACGCGCTTTGCTGCGCTCGCCAACCATCGACGTCAACTCGGGAGATCCTTTCGCGAATGTCGTCACCTGGGGTCATACCGACTGCGTCGAGGCCTTTCTCCAGACGCGCGTCGCCGCAGGGCTCGACCTGCGCGCCAGTGGCTACCTCGCGATCGCCGCAGAAAACGGCAGGTCGCGCATCTTTGAGATACTGGTCGAAATTCCGGAGGTCGACCCCAACGTCTCCGGGAGAGGCGGCGGCTCGAATTCCCGCGTCGCAGCCTGCACCTTGGTCGACCGCGCCGATCTGACCTCGCTGGCCTTACTCCTCCGCCGCGACGATCTGATGCTCGACGATCCTAAGCTCTGCTACTGGGAGACGCCGCTGCACACCGCGGTCCGCGTGCGCTCGCTGCCGGCGGTGAAGATGCTCCTGGCGCGCGGCGCCAAGACGGACACGTTTTCCTATCTGTCGGGAGCGGGCGACGACTATGCGCAGCCTCTCATGGCGGCGGCGCGTGCCGGC
>JANOTL010000110.1:0-12425 GCA_031416315.1 Pseudomonadota bacterium | reverse complement strand
CGTCCTTGTCGCCGGCGTACCAGTTCTGCACGGTCGAGTACTTGATCTCGGCTTCGTCGTGGGCGACGAGCTCGACGATCGCGGCGTGGAGTTGGTTCTCGTCCCTTTGCGGCGCCGTGCAGCCTTCGAGGTAGCTGACGTAGCTGCCGGCTTCGGCGATGATCAGCGTGCGCTCGAACTGGCCCGTCTCCGCCGCGTTGATGCGGAAGTAGGTGGAGAGCTCGAGCGGGCAGCGAACGCCCTTCGGGATGTAGACGAAAGATCCGTCGCTGAAAACCGCGGAGTTGAGCGCCGCGTAGTAGTTGTCTTTGTACGGGACGACGGTGCCCAGATACTTCTTCACCAGCTCGGGGTGGTCTTTCACGGCCTCCGAGAAGGAGCAGAAGATGACGCCGACCTTGTAGAGCTCCTCCCGGTGCGTCGTCGCGACCGAGACGGAGTCGAAGACGGCGTCGACGGCGACGCCGGTGAGGCGCTTCTGCTCCGCCAGGGGGATGCCCAGGCGGTTGAAGGTGGCAAGGACCTCCGCGTCGATCTCGTCGAGGGAGGACGGGCCCGGGGCCTTCTTCTTCGGCGCCGAGTAGTACCGGAGATCCTGGAAATCGATCTTCGGATAGGTGACGTTCGCCCAGGTGGGCTCTTCCAGGGTCAGCCAATAGCGATAGGCCTTCAAGCGGAACTCGAGGACGAACTCCGGCTCACCTTTGACGGCGGAGAGCTTCCGCACGACATCCTCGCTCAGGCCCTTCGGAAATTCATCCGTCTCGACCTGGGTGACGAAACCGTACTTGTACTCGCGCCCCGCGAGTTGGGGCTTTGCAGAATCGGGAGCAGACATGTGCCGCTTTCCAATGATAGGAAGCGCTTTCTTACGCGCGCTAACGCCTTGTGTCACGCAAATGTCTACCAATTTGGTCGACATTTTCCAAGCCGGTAATTCGGCAAGCGAGTCGGGCAGTTACCTTGCTTCGCGGATCTTCACGATCGCGCCTTCATAATGGCCCCCAGGACGGTGTCCTCGGAGGGCCTTTGATGAGCGACTCCTTCCCCAGCCCGGAAGAGATCCAGAAAGAGTTCGAAGAGTTCGCGCGGCACCGCTTTGGCGCGAACGTCCGCGTCTTCCAGCCAGAGGTGCGGCCGATTCCCAGCGCCCTCGGCGCCCTCGAGTTCAAGCACAAGCCACGCGACGTGAAGGACTATCTCGACCGCTTCGTGATCGGCCAGGACGGCGCGAAGAAGGCTTTGGCGATCGCCGTCTGCGATCACTACCGCCACATCGCCCACACGCACGCGCATGACGACGAAGCATATGCCAAGCAAAACGTCCTGCTCCTGGGTCCGACCGGCGTCGGCAAGACCTATCTCGTGAAGCAGATCGCACGGCTCGTCGGCGTACCGTTCGTGAAAGCGGACGCGACGCGCTTCTCGGAGACCGGCTACGTCGGCGCGAACGTCGACGACCTCGTGCGCGATCTCATGACCGCGGCGGACGGCGATCTCGAGCGCGCGCAGCTCGGGATCGTGTACTTGGACGAGGTGGACAAGCTCGCCTCGGCCGGGGAAAGCGGCGGCCGCGACGTCAGCGGTCGCGGCGTGCAGTTCGGGCTTCTGAAGCTGATGGAGGAGACCGAGGTCGACCTGACGAGCGGCAGCGACCCGCGTTCGCAGCTCCAGTTACTGATCGACGCGCAGAGAGGGCGAAAGCCCGAGAAGAAGGTGTTCAACACGCGCAACGTGCTGTTCATCGTGAGCGGAGCGTTCCATGGTCTCGAGGGGATCGTGCGGCAGCGTATCGGCGCCGAGGCGCTCGGATTTCATCGCGCCGGGAAGGCGCAGGAGCGCGAGGACGGGCTCCTGGCGCAGGCGCGCACGGAGGATTTCGTCCGTTTCGGCTTCGAGCCGGAGTTCGTCGGGCGCCTGCCGGTGCGAGTCGCGTGCCACGAGCTGGGCGAAGAAGAGCTCTTCGCGGTGCTGCGCAACTCCGAAGGCAGCATCGTACGGCAATATGAGCGCGCATTCGCGGATTACGGGATCGCCACGATGTTTACGGACGCGGCGCTGCGCGAGATCGCGAAGCTGGCCGAAGTCGAGAGGACCGGAGCACGGTCTTTGATGACGGTGTGCGAGCGGACCCTGCGCGAGTTCAAGTACGAGCTCCCGAGCAGCGCGGTGCGGGAGTTCGTGGTGTCGAAAGAGCTGGTCCAGAATCCGACGGCGATCCTACGCCGTCTGGTCGACGAGCCCGGGTATCGGCAGCTGGAGCTCGACGTCCTCCACATCCACAAGTTCGAGGACGACTTTTTCCGCGTGCACGGCATGCGGGTGAAGTTCGACGAGCCGGCGACGCGGCTGATCCACGAGCGGGCCACCCGGCGAAGGACCGCGGCGCGCACCGTCTGCGAGGAGACCTTGATCGGCTGGGAGCATGGCCTGAAGCTCGTGCAGCAGACGACGGGGCAGGCGGCGTTTCCACTCGGCGTGGAGGCGGTCGAGAGTCCCAAGGCGGTGCTCGAGAAGCTGGTGATGTGCGGGTACCGGCGGCCGTCGGGGCTCTCGGTGCATTGATCGGTGGTAAGATGGAGGCTCCCCCGGAGGCTCCATGCGCCAGAGGCTCGCCCGACTGATCGTCGCGAACGGATCGCCGCGGGGCGTCGGGATCGTCATCCTGATGATGCTGGCGTTTTATCTGCCGTCGCTGGCGATCGGATTTTTCGCCGACGACTACCTCTTCCTCGTGCGTATGCGGGACGCAACGGTCCAGTGGCGGTCGTGGGAGCTCTATTCGTTCGTGCGGGAGCCGAGCAGCGCGCCGCGCGAGCTGATGGATCTAGGATATTTGCCTTGGTTCAGCCACGAAGAGCTGAAGCTCAACTTTTTCAGGCCGCTGTCGTCTCTCGCGATGACGGCGGACAACGCGCTCTTGGGCGACGCCGCGTGGGCCTGGCACCTGCACTCGCTGGCGTGGCTCGCGGCCCTGATCGCGGTGGCGGCGTTCGCGTTCAAGGGAATCTTGCCGCGGCGGCTGTGGCTCCTCGCGACGGTGATCTTCGCGGTTTCGGACAAGCTCGCATTGCCGACGGTCTGGATCGCGAACCGGAACAGCTTGCTCGCGGCGACATTCGGGCTGGCGGCGTTCGGCGTGCACGTGACGGCGCGCGAAGCAGGAAGGAACGCGATCGCACGCCTCGGGCTCGCGGTCCTACTCGTGATCGCGGCACTGGGGAGCGCAGAAGCGGGGCTCGGCTTTCTGGCTTACATCGTCGCATTCGAGATGATCGCGGCCCCTGGATCCGTGGGCCGGCGCATTGCGCACCTCGCGCCGTACGGGCTGGTCTTGCTCGGCTACCTCGCGCTCTACAAAGCGGGTGGTTACGGGGCCGCTTATTCCGGCGGCTACGTCGATCCCACCGCCGATCCCCTGGTTTTGGCGAGCACGGCGCTCACACGGCTCGGCGCGCTCGTCGGCGGCCTGCTCGGGCCCGTTCCCTCCGAAATGAGCATCGTGCCCGGGCTGCCGATAGCCGTGCCCGCGATGATCGGATTCGCGTTCGCGGCCGCGTTCCTAGCGTTCTACGTCCGGGCGGAGAAGAGCTTCGCCGAGCGCGACGCGCTGCGTTTGCGGGCGCTGCTGGTCGGCTCGGGCCTCGCGATCCTGCCGAGCATCGCGACGATACCCATGAATCGGGTGTTGATCGGCGCGCTGTTCGGCGCCGCGGCGGCGATGGCGGCCTGCATCCAGAAGGAGTTCTTGAGCCCGAAGCCGTGGCGACGCCGCTACGCGACCTTTCTCGTCCTGCTCGCGCTGCTCGCGCATCCGCTCTGGGGCCTGGTCGGAATGGGATCGACGTGGAACCAGGCGCGGTTGACGCGAAACGCGGCGCGCACGCTGGAGGTGCCGGCCGGGACGAAGACCGTCATCCTGCTCACCGCGCCGGATCATCTGATTCCGATGTACGCGGGGATGGTCCGGAGGGTCGAGGCGCTGCCGCATCCTCCGTGGCTGACCTTGTCGATGGCGATGCGGGATCATCGGCTGACACGGGTCGACGCGCAGACCTTCGACCTGGAGCCGATCGGCGGGCGCTTTCATGCGAGCGCCTTCGAGGCGCTGTTTCGCGCGCCTGACACGGCCTTGCGTCTGGGCGAGACGGTCCAGCGCCAGCAGTTCACGGCGGAGATCACGGCCGCCGAGGATGGCTTTCCGACGAAAATCCGCTTTCGGTTTCCGACGGAGCTGCCTGGGGCTGGTCGCGCCTTTTACGTGTGGAAGGACCAACGCTTGCAGAGGGTCGAGCTACCAGGGGTGGGCAAATCGATGGTGATCGTACGCGAGACCGGTCCGGTGGGGCTTTGATGCGCCTCCTCGCCGCATTCGTTGCAGCCGCGCTTCTCGCGAGCTCTTCCGGCAGCCAGGAGCCGCTCAAGCTCGCCACGGGCAACGGTTATCCGCCCTTCTCCGACGAGGCACTGCCGGGCCGTGGCTTGGCGACATCGGTGGTCGAGGCGATCCTGAAGGATGCGAACGTCCCGTACGAGATCGAGTTCGTGCCGTGGAGCCGCGCCGAGAAGCTCACGGCCGACGGCCGTTACGTCGCGACGTTTCCTTACGTGAAGACGCCGGAGCGGGAGCTCGTGTTCGACTACGTTGCGAGACTCTTTCACGTCACGGTGCGGCTCTTCGTGCGGAGCGGCGGCGCGTTCCCGTTCACGAGGCTGGAAGATGCGCGCGGCAAGACGCTGTGCAAGCCCGCCGGTTATGCGTGGGAGTCGCAGCTGAAGCCGTTTTTGGACGCGAAGATCATCAAGGCGGAGACGCCACCCGACCTCGACTCTTGCTTGCGCATGTTGAGGGCCGGACGCGTGGATGCGATCAGCGAGAGCGATTTCGTGATGTGGCCGGCGGTCGAGAAGCTCTATGGCGGCGACACGAGCGGATTCGAGGCCCTCGAGCTGCCGATCCAGAGCAACGACCTATTCGTGGTCGTGTCGAAGAAGCATCCGCGGGCGAAAGAGCTCGTGGGGATCCTCGAGCGCGGATTGGTGAAGTTGCGGGCGGCGGGGACGTTCCCACAGTTGGCGCCTTAAGCCCTGGCTCAACGCAGCGCTGGAATAATCGGCGAGACGAGCAAATTGCGGATCAAGTCGCGCGGACCGCCCGCCGCCATCACCTCGATCTCGGCTTGAGTCTCGGGCGCGAGCTCGTCGAACGCGGCGCCCGAAAAGGTCTCGTAGGCGCGCTTCGCCATGCAGCGTTGGAAGCCCGGACCACGCTCGACGAAGCCCTGCATCAGAAAGCGGGCACCGTCGCCGGTCTCGCCGAAGACGTGACTCGAAGGCGAGATCGGGGCGTTGTAGAGCGTGCCCGTGTCGGTCCAAGCCAGTAGCGCGGAGCCCATGTTGTCCATCGGGAGGTGGCATCCGGAGCAACCGGCCTTGACGCCATGGTCAGTGTTGAAAGCGCCGAGGTCCGCGTTTACGAAGTGATCGAAGTCGTCGACGTTCAGCGCCGAGCCGACGTCCTGGCAAAGGAGCCGCTCGGTGAGGGCGCGGATGCGCGAGCGAAAGTTGTTGTACTGCACCATGAAGTTAGGGTCGGTGACGACCGGTGCGCGGGTGACCGCGCCGCCGACGGGATAGGGCGCCTCGGCGCGGGCGGCGAGCGGGAGCGACCGCAGCGTCGTGACATCGTCGCCGTATAGTGTCCCAGTGTTGTAAACGTAGCCGTACCACATGTAGAAGAAGTACATGCTGCGGTTGCCGTAGAACGTGTCGCCCGCGAAAAGATCGAGCCAAGTGCGGCCTTCGTCGTAGGCAAGAAGGCCGCGCTCGGTGAAGCCGTCGTACATGTAGGCCCACATGGCGGCCTCATGATCCTCCGGCATGCAGGCGAGATTTTGCGGGCCGCAGCCGCAGCGCGCGTCGGCCACGAGGCCCGCGGGAAGCGTGCAGACGATCTCGTCTACGAGGGGCGTGCCGAACTTCAAGGCCGAGGAGACGGTGTTGGGACAGACCTTGACGGTCTCGGAGGGCCCCACCCACCAGGCGGCGACGGAGACGGCGACGCCGACCGCGCAGCTGCCGCGCTCTTCGAGATAGTAGACGCCTTCATCGGTCTTCTTGAGACGAAGGCCCGCGCTTAGCTTGTGATAAGCGGTGCCGAACATGTCGTAGAAGAAGCGTTTGACCTTGGTCCGGTGCTCGTCGCCATCGATCCAGGTGGCGACGAGGGCGTCCAGTGTCGTGGCGCCGCTCGTTAGGGCGCGCGTTTCAGCAAGCGAGGGCGGCGCGTCGCGGGTGGCGAACGACATGAGGCGCAGTTTTGCGGCGACGTCAGGGTCGGCCGGCGCGCGCGGGGTGATCGCGGTCGCGACCAGAAGGACGAGAGCGGCGAGGAGCTTACGTGAAGAGCGCATCGAGCCTCCCCGCGTTTTCGGGGTCGGCGAGCGACGCGTAACCAAGGCCCTTCAAGATCGCCGCGGCGAAATGCTCGGGACCGATCTTCGCCTCGGCGCTGAAGGGCACGGCGGCCCCGTCGACCCATCCGAGCGCCGTCGCATCGTCCGCGGTTTTTCCGAGGACGACGCCGTCGGCGACGCCGGCGCCCATCACGATGGCGGAGGCGGATTGCCAATGATCGCTGCCGCTGATCACGTTGAACGTGGGGCTGCGCACGAACTCCGACATGATTACGACCGTGGTCGTGTCGGATAAGGCCAAGTGCGGCGCGTCCGGATCCGGCGTCGCGCGGAGGTCCTTGATCAGGTTCGTCAGCGCGCCTGCGACCTCGGTTTGGCGCGCGAGCTGGGTCGAAAGCGGCTCGGAGTGGGTGTCGAAGCCGGGCAAAAGCACGGTGGTGAAAGGCGAGAGACCGGCTTTCGCGATCAAGAAAGCGCCGGCGATCAGGCCGGAGTTAGAGGTGGCTTCGCTCGTGCCGTAGCGGAGCTTTACGGCGTCGTCGAAGGCGAGCTGTGCGCCGAAGTTCTTGTGGTAGATCTCGAGAAGTCGGGATTCCGCGGCGAGCCAGGCGGCGGAGGTCGCGGACGCGCTGCCATCGCCAAACCGCAGTCGGTCGAGCGCGACCGTGAGCTCATGCGCGATGTCGCCCAGACCCGGGGCCGAGGCAAGGCCTTTTTCGGGGACGTTGAGGAAGCTCTGCAACGCGACGACGTTGCCCGCGGCGAGCGGCGGCGCGCTCGTGCGCGTGGCGCCGAGCGGGATCGTGCCGCCGATGACGACGTGCGGCGGGAAGGCGTTCACGGCTTCCGCGAGGCTGGCGATGAAGGCGGTCGGCTCGTTCGCGCGGGTCAAAGTCTGCTGCCCGGTGAGCATGTACTGCGTCGCAAGCTCGTGCGCCGTGACCTCGACGTACATGCCGTTGACGAAGGCGGTCGGCACGGAGATGAAGGCGGGAATGGCCGCGAGAAAGCCCTCGCCCACGCGGAGGTTGGCTTTGCCGGAGACGATCTCCGAGGTTTTTGCGGCGTAGGCTGCGTCGTAGTTGCCGCCGGTGACCTTGCTGCCGACGACGGGATCGGTGGCTAAGGCGCTGTCCCATCCGCCTTGCAGAAAGATCTGGATCAACCGCCGCGGGGCGACGGTGCCGTCGGCGCGCACGACGTGCGGGAAGAGGCCGCCGGCGGCGAGGTAGGCGGAGAGTCCGCCCGCGGCTTTGATCATTTGGCGCCGAGAGATTCTCATAGGCTCCACAGCTCCAACGTGGAGACGAGCGCAAAGATAGTCGCGCGCCAAGCCATCGGCGTGAGGCGGTCGTTCTTGACGTAAGCGTCGAGGAAGGCCTTGCGGATTAACGCGAGCTCACGGTCGCTCGGCTGCCGCGCGAAGAGACGCTCGTAGAACTCGACGATCTGGGCGCGCCAGCGGACCTCCCCGGCGCGGATGGCGGCTTTCTCGGCCTCGGTCTTCGCGGCGTCGCTGCTGTGGAAGGGACGGTCCTCGGTGAGGCTCGCGAGGGCCATGAATCGGTTTTCCACCGCGTTCTCGACGTCGCTGCAAATGCGGTTGGTGATCTCGACCGCAAGCATGCGGGTGATCAGGAGGGTCTGCACGCGTGCGGCCGGGTCGCGGACGTCGGCGACTTTGTAGTCGATGCCGCCGAGGCTGACGCCGAAGTCCTCGACCAGCTGGTCGTGGAAAACCCCGTCGTCGTCGGTGTAGCCGAGGCGGAAGCCGAAGGTCGCGAAGAGTTGGTTCGACATCTGCTCGGGCGTCAGGCGGACGACGGCGGAGCGCGTTAAGGGAACGGTCGGCGAGCCGGCTCCGGAAGCACTGACGGTCGCAATCGTCTCCGTCGCCGTCGACCCGACGTCGTCGTCCGCGGATTTTTTCTGCTTGCTGCACTGGCAGCTCGGCGACGCGAGCACGACGGCGAGAAGGGCCAAGGCAGCGAAGGATTTGGGAAAGTTAGCCATCGAGGACTGGATCGGAAGCGGGCGGAAAATCGTGAGCGGACTGGAATTTTTCCAGCAGTTTCCTCAGTTTGGCGAAAGCGATAGCGCCGGATTTCTAAGTAGTCAGCCCATGCGATTGCCGCTATAGTCCTCCACTCGCACGGAGAGGTGTCAGAGTGGCCGAATGAGCTAGACTCGAAATCTAGTGTGCTGGTAACGGCACCGTGGGTTCGACTCCCACCCTCTCCGCCACTCTTTCCAAAGGAAAGAGTCCTCCATTCTCCAATGCCAACGCGGCGCCACTTCCTCCTGACGGCACTGACAGCAGCGACCCTCCCGATCATCGGTTGGCTCGCTCTCCGGATCGTGCAGCAACCGCCGGTCGCCGTCCCGCTTCAGCCTTTCTTCGTCGGCCTGCCGACGCCGCTGAACATCGCGCACCGTGGCGCCTCCGGAGAGCGAGCGGAGCACAGTTGGGACGCGTACGACTTGGCGCTCGGTCAGGGTGCGGACGTGCTCGAGCTCGACGTGCGCATGACGCGCGACGGCGTGCTCGTGGTGGCGCATGATCGCGATCTCACGCGGGTGGCCGGGGTGCCGCTTCCCATCGCGTCGTCGAGCTTGGAGCAGCTTCGGCATGCCGCAGGAGACCGGGCGCCCATCCCCCTGGTCGAGGTGCTCGCGCGCTATTCCGCGCGGCTGAACCTCGAGATCAAGGAAGATCGTCCCGAGGTCGCGGGCGCCTTGCTCGCCCTGCTGCGGAAGACGGGGCGGCAGAAATCCGTGATCGTGGCGAGCTTTCACGCCGGCGTGCTCCATGCCTTTCGTGAAGCGGCGCAGGGCGAGGTCGCGACCGCGGCACACGTGCGCGAAGCCGTGACGTTCGTCTTCGCCTACTTTTTGGGCCTTTCCGTGGCGCCGGAGTATGCGTCGCTGCAGATCTCGCGGCGGCTCGGGCCGTTCTTGGACCTTGGACGCCCCGGCCTCGTCGCCTTCGCGCACGCTCACGGGCTCGCGGTGTATTACTGGACGATCGACGACGAGAGCGAGATGCGCGCGCTGTTGGAGGCGGGCGCGGACGGGGTGATGACAAATTATCCGGAGCGACTCGGGCGGGTGGCGCGGGAGAGGCGCGTGCGCTGATCAGGGCTCGACCACGCGTTGGCCGAGCGCGCTGGCGTAAAGCGCGTCGATCGCACGCATGTTGAAGACTCCGTCCTCGATCGGCGTCAAACCCGAGCGATCGCCGGTGAGCACCGCGTGATCGAATGCGGCGACTTCCAGCTCGAATTGGTTGCGATTCTCCACTTCGATGCGCTCGTCGTTCAGAAAGAGCGGTGACGTCGGGTCGGCTCGTCCTGGTTTCCATTGATTGAAGGGGCGCTCGACGCGGATTTTACCGCGTGCGCCGACGATTTCGAACCACTGACCGTCGCCCGCGGAATCGAAACGGCTCGAGAATTGCAAGGTGGCGCCGGACGGGAACGTGAGCGTGCCAGTCGTCGCGAGGTCGACGGGACGCAAGTCGTCGCGTGCTTCCGCCGCGAAGTTCATCGCGGCGAACGCGGTTCGCGGCTCCTCGCCGGCGAGCAAGCGCGCAAAGCTCACGCAGTAGCAGCCGACGTCCATCAAGGCGCCACCAGCCTCGGACGGCTGCAGGCGCACGTTCGCCTCGTCGTCGAGGACGAACGAGAAAGCTCCGCGCATCGTCAGGATCGGGCCGATCGCGCCGTCGCGAACGAGTTGCACGATCTTGCGGGTCAGCGGGTGGAAACGATACATGAACGCTTCGAGCACCAGCTTTCCGGTCTCGCGCGCGGCACTCGCGATCATCTCCGCTTCGGCCGCGGTCGCCGCGAGCGGCTTTTCGCAAAGGACGTGCTTACCTGCGGCAAGGGCTCGGATCGTCCACGGGGCGTGCTGCGCGTTCGGGAGTGGGATATAGACGGCGTCGACCTCGGGGTCTGCGAGCAAGTCCTCGTAGCTCCCGTAGGCGCGCGCGGCGCCGAATTCCTGCGCCCAGGCCGCCGCTTTCGAAGCGTCACGGCTCGCAATGGCGTGGAGCGTCGCATCCGGCGTCGCGGCGATCGCCGGGATCAAGACCTTGCGGGCGATGCCGGCGCAGCCGAGGATCCCCCATTTCACGCGGTTCGCGACCATACGAGCTCCGTTTTCGGTAGGACCGGGTTTGCGACGCCATCGTGCCGCTTCGGGAGCGCGGGGGCAACCGATTCAGGTAAGATTGCCGAAAGAGGAGCCCCCTGATGAGCATCATCCTGATGGCCGTTTCCGCAGCTTTGAACCTCAAATTTCCGCTGGCAAAGACGCTGGAGGACACGCGCAAGGCCGCGCTGTGCGGACGCTACGAGACGACGGCCAAGGCCTCGCTCTACCAGACCTTCACGTTCTCCGGCGGCGAGACCGTCACCTCCGAGGCCAGCGGGATGGAGAACGCGCAGCCGTATTTCGTGCATCAGGGGCGGCTCTTCGTTCTCGCGGACAAGGCCGTGCACGAGCTCACGGTCTTCGGCGGCAAGCTCGCGGGGGTCGACGAGTGGACGGCGAAAGCGACGTTCGCGCGGCCAAAGAAGCCCGCGAAGGCATGCGCACCGTTCGCCGGGAGTAAGGCCGCCGAGGCGAAGGTCGAGCATCTTCTTTGCTATCTGCAAGGTGTCGACCTGCAGGCGGCGAGCAAAATGGGCGACGCGGTTGTGCAGTACGAGTCGTGCTGCAAAGGCGGTGACGCCATCAGCTGCAACAAGCAAGGCTTCATGCTCGACCTCGGCGCCGGAGGGAAGCGTGATCCGGCTACGGCGTACGCGCTGTTCACGAAGAGCTGCGACATGGGCTACGGCGGTGGGTGCAGCAACGCGGGCGACGCTCGGCAGCGGGCAGGGAAGAAGGACGAGGCGATGAAGCTGTTCAAGAAGGGATGCGAGCTCGGGTTTAAAGATGCGTGCTTGCGCGAGCTCGATTTGTAGACTCATCGTCTTCACACGCAATGCGCGTCATCCTTAAAGCAGTCCTTACACGGAGGCGTCTCATGATCACTGGTCTGCTCTTTGCCGCTGCGGTGTTTCAGCCCTTCATCGGGCATTCGGTCAGCTTTCAGCCGGGGACCGTGACGCTCGACGCGGAGATCTCGGACGTCGACGCCATCGCCGCCTGGCTCGCGGAGTTTCCGGAGACGACCAAAGTCCAGATCGCTGGCTATTACTGTCAGGAAGACCGGCTTCCCAATACAACCGAGGACGATCTCCTCGTCTTGAGCGAGCAACGGGCGGTGAAGCTCAAGGAGCAGCTGAGCGAGCGCGGCCTCGATGGAGACCGGATCGCGACGATTGCTTACGGAACGCTTCCCGGGACCGCTTCGTGCCAGGCTACGGCCTTCCCGTCGTTCGACGAAGCGCCGGCCCTCGCGCCCATCGTGGGCATCGGCTTGGCCTTGGCGCCGATCAAAGGGGCCATCGTCGTCGACGAAGTGCTCGCCGATTCGCCGGCGCAGGTCGACGGCGCGCTCGAGGTAGGCGACCGAATCGTCTCCGTGAAGACGAGCGAGGATGCCGCGTGGGTGCCCGTGGCGGCGCTGAGTCTGCCGAAGGCCGTGCAACTGATCCGCGGGATCGAAAACACCGTCGTCGGACTCGAGTTCGAGCGTGTCGGCGTCGAAGGGCGTCGGGAGGTGTTCTTGACGCGGGAGACGTTGAAGCTGCGTTTTCTCGAGAACTGAGCTGGTGCTCACCCATCGCAGCGATACCGAGCGCGAGCGCGGCTGAAATTGGGGCTGGCGCGGTGTGTGAATTCCTCGCTAACTAGTCTCTGGCGCGAAACGCGCCAGAGACTATCCTGAGCGCAGCGAAGGATCTCACCGCGTCGATCGAATCAGTTGGTTATCGCCGAGATCCTTCGTCGCTTTGCTCCTCAGGAGCGGAGCGAGGGATCTCGCGGCGCTACCCATAGCGTCCGTCACGCGACCCTCGCTCTCGCCGGATTCCCCGGCAATTTCACGATCGCTTG